>AP022133.1:3932343-4264687 GCA_014169315.1 Enterobacter cloacae
CAGCAGCACAATGCCGTTGCCCTTCGCCTCATACTGGTAGCCCTGCACGCTGTTCGGCTCGACCTTCAGCGTACCGATATCGTTGACCTCCACGCTGTCGCCAACGTTAAGATCGCCTTTTTTCAATAAATGATCGGCGACATTGACCGCAATTTTGCCCTGTTGCACCACATCCCACAGGCCGAAGGCTTTCACCGTGCCGCGCTCTACGTACGGACGCATCACGTTAGGGGTACTGAACCCGACAATCGCCACCCCTTCACGCTTCAGGTTTTCCGCCGCCTGCGCTGCCGCTGGCAGGGCGTTGGCATCCGGGGCGATGATCGCATCCAGATCCGGGTACGCTTTTAAGATCCCTTCGGCAGTTTGCAGGGATTTGGTGGCATCGTTATAGCCAAACTGGGTGGTGACAATTTGCCACTGGGGATGCTCTTTCTCGATTTTGGCTTTCGCCTCTTTTACCCACTGGTTCTGGTCGGTGACGGTGGGGCTTGAGTAGAAGAACGCGACTTTGGCATTCGGTTTGGTGACCTGTTTTCCAGCCATATCAACCAACAGGCCGCCGAGCTGTTCCGGGGTGCCCTGGTTGATGTAAATACTGCGGCACTCCGGTTTGGTGTCGGAGTCCCAGGTCAGTACCTTCACACCACGCTGCATCGCGCGTTTGAGCGCCGGGCAGAGGCCATCCGGCGACACGGCGGAGACGATAATGGCGTTATAGCCCTGGTTGACGAAGTTGTTGATAAGCTGCACCTGGCCGGAGACGCTTGGCTCAGTCGGGCCATCATAGGTGACGTCTGCGCCCAACGTTTTACCCGCCTCTTTCGCGCCGTTGCCCCCGCTGGTGAAGAAGCCCACGCCCACCAGCTTCGGGATAAAGGCAATGCGGTCTGCCGCCTGTGCCGACGCGAAGCTGAGCGCCATCGCCAGGACTATCAGTTTTGTTTTCATCTTACGCTCCGGGTAGTTTTGAGGAAGAAATTGCGCACCCATTCACGGTGCAGACTCAGCGAACGTCCCATCACCACCACAACCAACAGCGCCCCTGACAGCGCGCTCGACACCTGGTTGGGGATGCCGACCATCTGTAAACCCTGTTGCAGGTACCCCACCAGCAGCGCCGCCAGTGCAGTTCCCATAACCGAACCTGAACCGCCGTAGATATTCGCCCCGCCGAGCACGGCGGCAGTGAGTGCAGGCATGAGTAAATCGCGCCCCAAATCCGAACGCGCCGAACCGAAATAAGAGACCATCACCAGCGCAGCTATCGCTGAAGCCACACCCACCAGGCCATACAGCACATAAGGCATACCGTTCACCGACAGCGCCGCATAGCGAGCTGCACGCGGGTTTTGTCCAATCAAAAACAGGTGGCGGCCAAAGCGCCCGCGGTGGGTTATCAGCCAGAAGAAGACGGTAATGACCGCAAACAGCACCAGCGGGACTGGCAGACCAAAAACGGTGAGGTTGGCGAAGGCGGTAAAGCTGTCCGGGAAGCCACCAATGCCCTCATAGCCTGTCGCCCCTGCCATGCCGGAGAGCAGCAGCGCTCCACCGCCGTAGAGGTAGAGCGTGCCAAGGGTGATAACCAGAGGGCTGACGCCGGTGTAATGAATAAGCGCCGCGTTAACCAGCCCGCACAGCAGGCCCAGCAGCAACGTCAGCGGAATCGCCACCGCCATCGGCCAGCCCGCCTGCATCATCACCCCCAGCGCAATGGCACACAGGCCAATGGTTGAGCCGAGGGATATGTCTATCCCACCGCTGATGATCACAAGCGTAAGCGGCAGCGCCACAATGCCGATGCAGATAAAATCACTGGTACTGAACAGCAGCATGTTGATGTCGAGCATGCGCGGGTTAATGGCTCCAAAAAGCAGGATCTCCAGCACCAGTAACACCAGCAGCGCGCTTTCCCAGTTAAGCTTCATTTACGCCACCTCTTTTTTGCGTTTGGGAAACGGGGTGACGTGCTTTCCCCCTTTGTTACCCGGCTGGAAGCGGCCGTATTTCAGCGCCCGTTGATGCCGTGCCAGGGCCTGACGCAGGCGTCCGTCGAGCACCAGCACGCCCAGTAACACCAGCCCGGCGATAAAGTCATTCCACCAGGCCGGGAGTTTAAACAGCACCAGCACGGTATCGATTTGGGTCAGGAAAAACGCCCCGAGGAACGCGCCGACGAGCGTGCCGGTGCCGCCCAGCAGCGAGATCCCCCCCAGCACGCAGGCGGCAATGGCTTTCATCTCCAGCCCGCTGCCGGTCTGGTTGGGCACAAAGCCAATCTGCGAGGCAAAGACAATCCCGGCGCAGGCCGCCAGCATGCCGTTTAGCGTAAATGCGATCATCCGCGTACGGTTCACCGCCACGCCGAGCTGTCGCGCGGCAGTGAGGTTATCCCCGACGGCGTAGAAATCCCGCCCGAACGCGGTTCGCGACAGCATCCACACGCCGACGGCGGTTAAAAACAACACCACCATACCGAGTGGCGAAATACCGGCGACGGCAGGAACGGAGAGAGATTTCAGCCCCGACGGTAACCCTTCAATCCACTTCCCGCCTGTCCAGAGCAGCATCACCCCGCGGTACAGCCCCAGCGTACCGAGCGTGGCGACAATCGCCGGAATGCGCAGCCCCACCACCAGAAAACCGTTGAATGCCCCCGCCAGCGCGCCAACAGATAACGCAAAGAGCATTGCCACCGGCAAGCTGTAACCACTGTTGAGTGCCACACCGACGGCAATGGCAGACAGCCCAACGGTGGAACCAACGGAAACATCAATATTGCGGGTCAGCATCACCAGCGCGGCACCGAGCGCCAGCAGGATCAGGATTTGCGAGCTGGCGAAGATCATCCCCAGCGTTTGCAGGCTGAAATAAGCCGGGTTCAGCGCCACCAGCACGGCGAACAGCGCGAGGATCGCCAGAAAGGCGCTCAGCTCGCGGTTTTTCAGCAAGGTCTTCATGATTGCCCTCCGAACGCCAGCGCCATCATCCGATCAAGGCTGACGGCGTGGCGCGGCAGTTCGCCGCTGAGTACGCCCTGATGCATCACTAATACACGGTCTGCCAGGCCAGGAAACTCATCAAGATCGCTTGAGATCATCAGTACCGCTACGTTTTGCGCCGCCACGCTTTTGATCAGTTGATAGATATCAGCGCGCGCCGACACATCCACGCCGCGCGTCGGTTCATCGACGATCAACAGCAGCGGATTGGCCTCCAGACAGCGCGCCAGCAGCACCTTTTGCTGGTTACCGCCGGAGAGCGTGCGCACGGTTTGATCCGCATGGTTGAGCTTGATCCCCAGTGCCCGGTGATAGCGCTCCACCACCGCAGACTCCCGTTTGCGCTGCTGCCAGATGGACGGTTCATTCAGCGCCACGGTGTTCCAGCGGATAGGCGCGTCCAGGAACAAGCCAGAAACCTGCCTGTCTTCCGGCAGGTAGACCAGTCCTTTATCCAGCCGTAAAAAAACGGGAGCATGGGTGATCTCCTGATTCTCCAGCCAGACCCGTCCACCGCGCACCGGGCGCAGACCGTAGAGGGTTTCAGCAAACTCGGTGCGCCCGGATCCCACCAGCCCGGCAAGGCCAACGATCTCCCCGGCATAGATTTCCAGATTAATATCGATAAACCCTTCCCCGGTCAGATCTTCCACGCGCAGCACCGGAAAATCCTGCGGCTGGGTGCGGCGGTTGCCCGGCAGCGACAGCCACAGTTTTTGCGCGTCGCTTAACCCCTTTTCCCGGCTCACCGGCGTCATGGCGGCAATCAGGGCGCTATCGTCAAACTGCGCGGTTTCACCACTGAGCACCACAGCTCCGTCGCGCATCACTGAGACGTGGCTCGAAAGCGTGCGGATCTCCGGCAACTTATGCGAGATAAAGACAATGCCGACGCCAAGTTCCTGCAGGGCGCGGATCTGGCGAAACAGTCTTTCGGTTTCGCCTGGCGTGAGCGACGCCGTGGGTTCGTCAAGGATCAGGATCTTCGCATTGCGCATCAACCCACGCAGGATCTCCACCATCTGTTGATCCGCCACTTCCAGGGTGCTGGCGGTGGCATCAAGACCGATCTGGCACTGTAACTGCTGGAGTTTCTCCGCCAGCCGTTTATCCACCCCGTTTTCACGCGGCAGGCGGAAAAGAATGTTTTCCCGCACTGTCAGGTTGGGAAACAACAGCGGCTCCTGCGGTACCAGGTAAATGCCCAGCTTGTGTGCCTGCCCCGGGCTGAGGCGCGCAAATGACTGGCCTTCGACCGAAAGTTCACCGTTGTCCGCGGTCTCTACGCCGGCGATTATCTTCATCAACGTCGATTTTCCCGCACCGTTACCGCCCATCAGCGCATGCACCTGACCCGCACGCAGCGTGAAATCAATGCCTTTTAAGACCGGCACGCCAGAGAACTGCTTGCAGATATCACGTGCTTCGAGAAGTGGCGTCATCATCGCTCCGCTATTGAACAAATGATTTTTAGATTTAATATTGTTCAAAAGCGTAGACGGTGAACTATATTTACAACCGTGCAGGGATCACAGTTTTATCGATTAAGATTCAGATAAACCTGGAACAATCTAAAAGATCCGTTTTGTCGCGTGGCTCACACTTTCCCCCCGCGCCATCACGAACATATGATCTAAATTTTTATAAGAGTTCACATATGAGCGATAAACGCACTGCGGAAGACGGTCGGTTTGCCGGGCTGGCACTGGCAGAAGAGGAGCTGGTTGCCCGCGTGGCGTGGTGTTACTACCACGATGGGCTGACCCAGAACGACATTGGCGAGCGGCTCGGCCTGCCGCGTCTGAAGATCTCCCGCCTGCTGGAGAAAGGACGCCAGTCCGGGGTGATCCGCGTGCAGATCAACTCCCGCTACGAGGGTTGTCTGGCGCTGGAAACTGAGCTTCAACAACGCTTTGGCCTGAAGCTGGTGCGCGTGATGCCCGCGCTGAACACCCCGCCGATGAACGTGCGGTTAGGCATTGGTGCGGCACAGTCGCTGATGGGCGTACTGGAACCCGGTCAGCTCCTGGCCGTGGGATTTGGTGAAACCACCATGAGCAGCCTGCAGCACTTAAGCGGCTTTATTAGCTCACAGCAGATCCGCCTTGTGACGCTTTCCGGCGGCGTGGGGCCGTATATGACCGGTATTGGTCAACTGGATGCGGCCTGTAGCGTCAGCATGATCCCCGCCCCGCTGCGCGTCTCATCCGCTTCTGTTGCCGGGATCTTAAAACAAGAAACCAGCGTACGGGATGTGATCCTCGCAGCAACCGCCGCCGATGTCGCGGTGGTGGGAATTGGTTCTGTAAACCAGCGCCGGGATGCCACCATTTTACGCTCTGGCTATATCAGTGAAGGTGAGCAGCTGATGTACGCCCGCAAAGGGGCCGTGGGTGACATCCTCGGTTACTTCCTCAATGCCGAAGGGGAATGCGTTGAGGAGCTGGAGATCCACCGTGAATTACTCGGCGTCACGCTCGATGAACTGGCACAGTTGCCCATCATCGTTGGCGTGGCCGGAGGGGAAGAGAAAGCCGATGCGATTTATGCCGCACTGAAAGGTCGCCGTATCAATGGCCTGGTGACGGAAGAGACGACAGCCCGCGCGGTGCTGGCTCTGGCAAACTAAGAGTCTGTTCAGACTGCGCTAACAACGAGGCATGCTCATGAGTTACCTTTTAGCGTTAGATGCAGGGACAGGCAGCGTTCGCGCCGTCATTTTCGATTTGCAGGGCAACCAGATAGCCGTCGGCCAGGCCGAGTGGAAACACCTGAGCGTAGAGAATGTACCGGGGTCGATGGAGTTTGACCTCGACACCAACTGGCGGCTGGCTTGCCAGTGCATCCATCAGGCGCTGGAGCGTGCGCACCTGAGCGCGGCGGATATTCAGTCAGTCGCCTGCTGTTCAATGCGCGAAGGGATAGTGCTGTATGACCGCAACGGCGAGGCCATCTGGGCCTGCGCCAATGTTGACGCCCGCGCCAGCCGCGAGGTGGCTGAACTCAAAGAGATCCACGATTACCACTTTGAATCCGAGGTATATGACGTCTCCGGCCAGACCCTGGCGCTGAGCGCCATGCCGCGCCTGCTGTGGCTTGCGCACCATCGCCCGGATATCTACCGTAAAGCCGCTACCCTTACCATGATCAGCGACTGGCTGGCGGCGAAACTCTCCGGCGAGCTGGCGGTGGACCCGTCGAATGCGGGTACCACCGGCATGTTAGATCTCTTTTCCCGCGACTGGCGTCCGGCCCTGCTGGACATGGCCGGGTTACGCGCCGATATTCTCTCCCCGGTGAAAGAGACGGGCACATTGCTTGGAGCCATTACCAAAGCGGCCGCGCAGCAGAGCGGCCTTCGCGAAGGGACGCCGGTGGTCATGGGCGGTGGCGACGTGCAGCTCGGGTGTCTGGGGCTGGGCATCGTTCGCCCCGGACAAACGGCAGTGCTGGGCGGTACCTTCTGGCAGCAGGTGGTGAATTTACCGCAGGTGCGTACCGATCCCGATATGAATATCCGGGTTAACCCCCACGTGATCCCCGGCATGGCACAAGCCGAATCCATCAGTTTCTTCACCGGATTAACAATGCGCTGGTTCCGCGACGCCTTCTGCGCGGAGGAAAAGCTGATTGCCGGGCGGATGGGCATGGACACCTATTCCCTGCTGGAAGAGATGGCCAGCCGCGTTCCGGCAGGCTCTTACGGGGTGATGCCCATCTTCTCCGACGCCATGCATTTCAGGCAGTGGTACCACGCCGCACCATCGTTTATTAACCTCTCCATCGACCCAGAAAAGTGCAACAAAGCCACGCTGTTCCGCGCACTGGAGGAAAACGCCGCGATTGTCTCCGCCTGTAACCTGGCACAGATTTCCCGCTTCTCCGGCGTGACGTTTGAAAGCCTGGTCTTTGCCGGTGGCGGAGCCAAAGGCGCATTGTGGAGCCAGATTTTAAGCGATGTCACCGGGCTGCCGGTGCGCGTACCTGAAGTCAAAGAAGCGACGGCGCTGGGCTGCGCGATTGCCGCAGGTACCGGGGCAGGATTGTTTGCAGATATGGCGTCGACAGGCGAGCGGCTGGTGAAATGGAGCCGCGAATTTACGCCAAACCCGGCACACCGCGAGTTGTATGACGGCATGATGCAGAAATGGCAGGCGGTGTACGCCGACCAGCTTGGGCTGGTGGACAGCGGGCTGACCACGTCGATGTGGCAGGCACCGGGGCTGGTGCGCACTGAACGTTCTGTGGTTCCGTAAAAAAACACCGGGTGGCGCTGTGCTTATCTGACTTACGATTTCGTCGCCCCGGTGAGCAGAGCTTTTATTAGCATGTTCATCTCCAGCCTTCGGGAGGAGGTACAGCCTCTATCTTACTTTCCGGTGTTAACTGGTATTCAAAATTACCTTCAGAAAGGGAGAATCGTGGATAGCGATCGGGATATTCATCGACGACTAATAGGTAATTTTTAACAATACAATTTTTGTCATTTTGGATTTCTGAGAAACACCTCAAGTCTTCATGTGGGCTTATCTTATTATTAGTAAATCCATCACCAATATCTGTTATATAATAACGATGCCAAACGTCAGGAAATAGTGGATATTTAGCCCTGATATCTTCTCTATTTAAAATGAACCAGGAAATTTTTTCCATATCAGTCCAGGGCATATGGGTGACCACTAGTTCAACGTCTCCATATCCATCTGAAGAAGCATGTAATACTTTAACTGGCCTTAACGTCCAAAGGTTATAAAATGCGCCTGCCAGAAACAAAGTTAATAACAATAATGGGAATTTCTTTTTCATTGATACATCTCAACTCTTGAGACCGATTGAAAATTAGTAAAAAATGGCTTAAATGCGAAATTCCTGTGTCGCTGCAAGAAAAACCATATCCGGAAAAATCGGAATTGACTGTAAAGCTCACTTTTAATATCGGTGACATCCAGTCCAAAGTGGTCCTGAGCCAGGAAATGAACCGTTGCGCTCCAGCCAATAGCGTACTGTTGAAAATTTAATAGTGTTATCTTTTGAGCTGCAATATCATGCACACTAATTCCCAGGCCATTTACTCTGTCCATTTTTTATTGTATTTAGGAAGAGTTGATTTTAGTAATTTTCTCTTTATATTACCTAAGAATTCTGGAACAGATGTTTTTCGATTATTTAAACTTAGTTCTGTCTGAATGCTGTCTTTAATTATTAAAAGTGGATTGCCTATGAAATAACCATTTATCCTGTCATGAAAAGCAGAATTCAACCGTTGGCTGTAAAATCCACTCCCATTTCCATATCTGAAATGATCAATCAATTCTCCGATTAACGTTTTGTACTCTCCCTGAAATGAAAAAATCTGAGAAAGCTCTTTCATTTCAGTAAACAATATATCAACACATTCCTCATGCGATATTTTTGTACCGGCAGAAGAGGAACCAAAAAAATCATCCAGATGGTGCTTATCGGGAAAATCGTAACGCACCAGTCGATAAGGGTCCACTTTTTCGGATACATCCCCAAGACCAAGCGACAGCAATTCCTGCTCCCCCATGTCACCACACTGCATATCATCAGCATCGGTATCATAGAAACGCGTGACCGTTTCAAAAAGCGTGTAGGGAAGAAACATTGATGGGCTGAAAGAATTAATCACGTCTTATTTACCTTATTAATAATCAGTAAGTTATGTCATTTCAGCATCAGACGTTAGATTAAAAACCTCACAAAGAACAGGTGTTTCATCACACTCTTCCGATTCTGGTTCGGCGAAGAAATCAGACGAATGCAGAATAGTGTCTGCCCCGCTTTACTGCCGGGCAGACGGTCAACGAAACAGCCAGCGTTCCAGACATTCGTTGGACCTTTGGCTCAGATCGGCGAAATAATTTTCATAATTGCTTTTCAGAACATTGCCGTCAGTCCCCTGGACATATTCTCCTCCGAAATCATGAGTATCAAACGTCAGGGCATCATTCTCACCATGTATAATGCTCATTGGCAGGCTTTTATCTACGCAGCGGTTGTCGCTCCTGGCATCTCTGAAACAATAATAATCATCGACCCAACGACCATTACTATTTTTACCGCCACCAACGGCTTCTATAATGATAATTTCGTAAAAATCGGATATTGAAATATTATAATGATCTTGTGATTTTTTGTTATCGTTAAACCAGCTAATTTTATCCCGATCGGTTAAGGGCAGGTGGTCAACTGCAATAACATAGTCGCCTGTCCATACATTCTCAGAAAAAATAACATTTACTTTTCGCAAGGTATAGACATTATAAATTACAAATAGTAAAAACAATACTGCCAACGGTTTTTTAATAAAAATAGCTCTCATCAATATTTATCCATTCTCACAACTGTACCAAAATTGGTGGAAAATGGTTTAAAAGAAAAAGCCCTATGCCTTTGCAAGAAAGGCCATATACGAAAAAATCGGAATTCATTGTAAAACTTGTTACTGATATCTATGACATCCAGACCAAAATGATCTTGAGCTTCGAAATGTAGCGTTGCACTCCACCCATGAGCATATCTTTGAATATTAAAAAATCTTATCTTTTGCACTGAAATATCGTGAACAGTAATTCCAAGATCATTAATCTTATCTTCTGGTAAATTAAATTTAACCAAATACGACACTAGTAGACCGACTTTCAACTCCTGAGGAATAAAGGGTAAATAAGCATCTTTTGATTTATTATGAAATTTCTTTTGAAGTATATTACGTATGATAGCAACTGGGTTCTTCGAGCTAGCTTTATTTAATCTCAAATGAAAGGCCGAATTCAATTTCTGGCTGACAAATACCCGACCATTTCCATATCGAAAATGTTCAATCATCTCCCCAATCAGCGCTTTATAATCGCCATAAAGCGAAAACATCGATGAGAGTTCTTTCATTTCAGTGAATAAAATATCAACGCATTTTTCGTGAGTTATTTTTGTATCAGAGGCTGTATCGCTAAATATGCCGTCCAGATTATGTGTTTGAGAGAAGTCATAACGAACAAGCTGGTAAGGATCTACCTTTGCAGATACATCCCTGAACCCAAGCGCCAGCTCATGCTCCTCCATGTCGCCACTCTGCATGTCATCAACACGATAATCATCAAACCTCGCCACCGTTTCGAAGAGCGTGCAAGGGAGAAACATTGATGAGTTTAATGAATTAACTATTTTTTAGTATATTTTTAATAATCAATAATTTATAAGAGATGAATGTACAACACCAGAACAAAAACCCTGTATAACAGGCCTTATTTCACATTCCCCATTGCATCTCGCAGGGATCAGATCTTTGAATCCCATCACAATCACCGCATTCCCCTTTTCCCTTTTACTCCATGCTGGCTAAATTAGTAACTCATCCGACCACATAACAATAATTTTACACTGGAAGAGACTATGAGCTGCTACCCGTCGTTATTCGCCCCTCTCGATCTGGGGTTTACCACGCTCAAAAACCGCGTGTTGATGGGCTCGATGCATACCGGGCTGGAAGAGCACCCGGATGGAGCCGAACGTCTGGCCGCCTTCTACGCCGAGCGTGCGCGACACGGGGTGGCGCTGATCGTCACCGGCGGCGTAGCCCCAGCCCCTTCAGGGGTGGGGATGGAAGGTGGCGCAGTGCTGAACGATGCCAGCCAGCTGCCGCATCACCGTATTGTGACCGATGCGGTTCACAAAGAAGGTGGCAAAATTGCCCTGCAAATCCTGCATACCGGGCGCTATAGCTATCAACCGAATCTGGTTGCGCCATCGGCCATTCAGGCTCCCATTAACCGTTTCACGCCGCACGCACTCAGCCATGACGAGATCCTGGCGTTGATTGACGATTTCGCCCGCTGTGCGGCGCTGGCGCGTGAAGCGGGCTACGATGGCGTCGAAGTAATGGGCTCCGAAGGGTATCTGATAAACGAATTCCTCGCCGCCCGCACCAACCAGCGCGACGACGAATGGGGGGGCAACTATGCCCATCGCATGCGCTTTGCCGTGGAAGTGGTGCGCGCCGTGCGCGAACGCACCGGTGCCGATTTTATTATCGTCTTCCGTCTGTCGATGCTCGACCTGGTAGAAGGCGGTGGCACGTTCGACGAAACCGTGCAGCTGGCAAAAGCGATTGAATCCGCAGGCGCAACCATTATTAACACCGGGATCGGCTGGCACGAAGCGCGTATTCCGACTATTGCCACGCCAGTACCGCGTGCGGCGTTTAGCTGGGTGACGCGCAAGCTGAAGGGCAGCGTGTCGATCCCGCTGGTGACCACCAACCGCATTAACGATCCTCAGGTGGCAGACGATGTCATTTCCAGAGGCGACGCCGATATGGTGTCGATGGCACGCCCGTTCCTTGCGGATGCCGAACTGCTGTCTAAAGCGCAAAGTGGCCGTGCGGATGAGATCAACACCTGCATCGGCTGTAACCAGGCCTGTCTGGATCAGATCTTCGTCGGTAAAGTCACCTCCTGCCTGGTGAACCCGCGTGCCTGCCACGAAACCAAAATGCCGGTCGTTCTGGCGGTCAATAAAAAACGTCTGGCGGTGGTCGGTGCAGGCCCGGCAGGTCTGGCGTTTGCGGTGAATGCAGCCTCACGCGGGCACAGCGTGACGCTGTTTGACGCCGCAGGCGAGATTGGCGGGCAGTTTAATATTGCCAAACAGATCCCCGGCAAGGAGGAGTTCCATGAAACCCTGCGCTATTACCGTCGGATGATCGACCTGACGGGCGTCGTGCTGCGGTTAAACCAGTTTGCCACCCCAACCGATCTGATCGATTTCGATGAGGTGATCTTAGCCAGCGGGATCGCCCCGCGAACGCCGGCGATCGAGGGTATCGATCATCCGAAGGTGCTGAGCTATCTGGACGTCTTGCGCGACAAAATGCCGGTCGGCAAGAAAGTGGCAATCATCGGCTGCGGTGGGATCGGTTTTGATACTGCCATGTACTTAAGCCAGCCCGGTGAAGCCACCAGCCAGAACATTGCCGGGTTTTGCGTGGAATGGGGGATCGATACCAGCCTGACCTCGTCCGGCGGCCTGCGTCCGGAAGGACCACAGCTGCCAAAAAGCCCGCGTCAGATTGTGATGCTACAGCGTAAAAGCAGTAAACCGGGTGAAGGGCTGGGTAAAACCACCGGCTGGATCCACCGTGCAACCCTACTCGCGCGCGGCGTGAAGATGATCCCGGCGGTGAGTTATCAGAAGATCGATGACGACGGACTACATGTTTTGATCGGCGGAGAGTCTCAGCTGTTGCGCGCGGATCATGTGATTTTATGTGCCGGACAGGAGCCGAAGCGAGATCTGGCCGATCCGCTGCGTGAAGCGGGCAAACCGGTACATTTGATTGGTGGGTGCGATGTGGCAATGGAGCTGGATGCACGCCGTGCGATTGCGCAGGGCACCCAGCTCGCGCTGACCATTTAGCGACGACGACCCAGCTTCACGGACTTCAGCACCACGAACTTGTTATTGGTGGCAATCGTGGTGCAGTTTCCGAAAATCTTCTTCAGCTTGTGGAAATAGTCCAGGTGGCGGTTTGCCACGATGTACAGCTCGCCGTTAATTTTCAGGCAGCGACGCGCATGGTGGAACATTTCCCAGGCGACGTTATCCGTCAGCGCGTGCTTCTGGTGGAACGGAGGGTTACACAGTACGGCATTGAAGCGGAAAGGCTCCACGCCAGAAAGTGCGTTGTTAATCATAAACTCGCAGCGATCCAGCGCCTCTGGCATGTTGGTTTCCACGTTCAGACGGCTGGAGGCAACCGCCATCGGTGACTCATCGCTAAAGACAACGCTGGCTTCAGGGTTCTTCGCCAGCAGCGTCAGGCCAATCACACCATTACCGCAGCCCAGGTCGACAATCTCACCTTCCAGATTTTCCGGCAGATGTTCAATAAAGAAACGCGCCCCGATATCCAGACCGGTGCGGGAGAAAACGTTCGCGTGGTTGTGGATGGTCCAGTCTGTACCTTCCAGCTTCCAGCTCAGGGTCTCTGGCGCGTCAGCCAGTTCCGGTGAACTGAAAGTACAGTTGATCAGGCGAGCTTTTTTCCACGCCAGCGTCGTGGTGGTTGGGCCAAGCACCTTCTCGAACAATTCCAGCGTTGAGGTGTGGATATCGCGCGCCTTCGCGCCCGCAATAATACGCGTTTGCGGGGTGACGACTTTGCGCAACGCACGCAGCTGTTGCTCCAGCAATGCCATCGTTTTAGGGACTTTAATCAGTACCACGCCCGGTGCCTGCGGGTATTCCGCGGTGCTGTCGAGAAACTTAACGCTGGATTCTTCGATGTCGTTGTGGCGCAGATTTTCACGCGTCGCCAGCTCGCTTAAGTAAGAGTCGCCGATACTGTAGGGTGTATGTTCGGCCAGAGCACAGCCCAGCGCGCCGAACGCGTCATTCAGGATCAAAACCGGGCCGCTGATCTCAGTGTCATCCAACTGCTGCAGCAGATATTCATCCGCCGCTTCCCACGCCATAAGCGGGTTGACGTCGTCCGTTTCCGGGAAACGTTTAAGGTTGAGTGAACGGAAACCGTTGTCTAAGTGGCTCATCGGCCCTCCTGAATGGTAAAATTTCGGCGTTATCCCTGAAAAGGGTGCGTGAGTATACCCGTTTTCAAATTATTTTGGGGTTTTGATGAACCAGCTGACTTATCTCCAGGGCTACCCGGAGAACTTACTTTCCCAGGTTCGCAGCTTAATTGCCGAGCAAAAGCTGGGCGCTGTGCTGGAAAAACGCTATCCGGGCACGCACGATTTCGCGACCGATAAGGCGCTCTGGCAGTATACGCAGGATTTGAAAAACCAGTATCTGAAGAGTGCACCGCCTATCAACAAGGTCATGTACGACAACAAGATCCACGTACTGAAAAATGCCCTCGGCCTGCACACGGCGATTTCCCGCGTACAGGGCGGCAAGCTAAAAGCGAAAGCGGAGATCCGCGTCGCAACCGTGTTTCGCAATGCACCGGAAGCCTTCCTGCGGATGATAGTGGTTCACGAGCTGGCGCATCTGAAAGAGAAAGAGCACGACAAAGCGTTCTACTCCCTGTGCTGCCACATGGAGCCGCAATACCACCAGCTGGAGTTTGATACCCGTCTGTGGCTTACGCATTTATCGTTAAAGAGTAATGCGCAGTAACGCACGCGAATTGTCATGATGGCGTGCTACAGTGGCTGAAGGTTCCCAGCTACGGAGTACGTAAACGTTTATGATACGTTTCGCAGTCATCGGTACGAACTGGATCACTCGTCAGTTCGTCGACGCCGCCCACGAAACCGGCAAATATAAACTCACCGCAGTCTATTCCCGCAGCCTTGAGCAGGCGCAGAGTTTTGCAAACGACTATCTGGTCGAACATCTGTTTACCTCGCTCGATGCGATGGCGCAAAGTGATGCCATTGACGCGGTCTATATTGCCAGCCCAAACTCCCTGCACTTCCCGCAAACGAAGCTGTTCCTGAGCCATAAAAAACATGTGATTTGCGAGAAGCCGTTGGCCTCAAATATTCAGGAAGTGGAAGCCGCCATTCAACTTGCCCGCGAAAACCAGGTGGTGTTGTTCGAAGCATTCAAAACCGCCAGCCTGCCGAACTTCCTGCTGTTGCAGCAATCCTTACCGAAGGTTGGCAAAGTGCGCAAAGCCTTTATCAACTACTGTCAGTACTCTTCGCGTTACCAGCGTTATCTGAACGGTGAGAACCCGAACACCTTTAACCCGGCCTTCTCCAACGGCTCAATTATGGATATTGGTTTCTACTGCCTGGCCTCCGCCGTAGCGCTGTGGGGCGAACCTCATGGCGTAACGGCAACGGCCAGTCTGCTGGAGAGCGGCGTGGATGCACACGGGGTAGTGGTACTGGATTACGGTGATTTCAGCGTGACGCTGCAGCACTCCAAAGTGAGTGATTCCGTCCTGCCAAGCGAAATTCAGGGTGAAGCGGGATCGCTGGTGATTGAGAAGATTTCCGAGTGCCAGAAGCTGAGCTTCGTGCCACGTGGCGGTAAAGCGCAGGAGCTGACGCAACCTCAGCATATTAACACTATGCTCTATGAGGCAGAGGCCTTTGCCCGTCTGGTAGAAAGCAACGAAGTCAATCACCCTGGCCTGGCGGTAAGCCGCACCACGGCGAAGCTGCAAACGGAGATCCGCCGTCAGACGGGGGTGGTCTTCCCTGCAGACAGCGTCGACGCTATCGCGTAAAGCTGTGTAATGAAATGCGCAGACCATTGACGAAACCGATGCTCTGACATATTTTGTTACCCGCAAAGGGGAGTAACTTCCTTGCCGGTGGATCGTCATTACGATGCGTGCAAAACCGCATCCGGTCGCCGGGCAGTTGAAAACCTGTTTTTTCAGCTGTAAGTGAGACCTTGCCGGAAGGCGAGGTCTATGCATAAAAAGCTAACGGCTATCGTCTTCTGACCATAGCCGTTTTTGTTTTTTTATGTGTAAGGAAAAAAGTATGCATTCTGTCGGCACTCCAATGTTATGGGGCGGATTCGCGGTCGTCGTGCTTGTCATGCTGGCGATCGACCTCTTTTTGCAGGGACGTCGCGGCGCACAGGGCATGACCATGAAACAGGCTGCCGCCTGGTCGCTGGTGTGGGTCACCCTCTCCCTGCTCTTCTGCGCTGCCTTCTGGTGGTATCTGGCCTCAACCGAGGGGCGTGCCGTTGCCGATCCTCAGGCGCTTGCCTTCCTCACCGGCTATCTGATTGAAAAAGCCCTGGCGGTGGATAACGTCTTCGTCTGGCTGATGCTGTTCAGCTACTTCGCCGTACCGGCATCACTGCAGCGTCGCGTGCTGGTCTACGGCGTGCTGGGCGCGATTGTCCTGCGTACCATTATGATCTTCGCCGGAAGCTGGCTGATTACCCAGTTCGAATGGTTGTTATACGTCTTCGGTGCGTTCCTGCTGTTCACCGGTATCAAGATGGCGCTGGCAAAAGAAGACGGCTCCGCCATTGGCGATCGCCCGCTGGTGAAGTGGATCCGTGGCCATCTGCGCATGACGGACAAGATCGAGAGCGAACATTTCTTCGTGCGTAAAAACGGCCTGCTGTTTGCCACTCCGCTGCTGCTGGTGCTGATTCTGGTTGAGCTGAGCGATGTTATTTTCGCGGTAGACAGTATCCCGGCCATTTTCGCGGTGACCACTGACCCGTTCATCGTGCTGACCTCTAACCTGTTCGCGATCCTCGGTCTGCGTGCGATGTACTTCCTGCTGGCGGGCGCGGCGGAACGCTTCTCCATGCTGAAATATGGCCTGTCGGTGATTCTGGTATTTATCGGTATCAAAATGCTGATTGTCGATTTCTACCATATTCCGATCGCCATTTCGCTCGGTATTGTGTTTGGTATTCTGATCGTCACGCTGATTATCAATACCTGGGTTAACCGCCAGCACGATAAGAAACAGCAGGTAGAGTAGTCTCTCCCACCCTCTCCCGCCTGGAGAGGGTGAACACATTTTTGTAACTTAATAGTTAAAAAATATGACGCAACACGTAAAATCCAGCATTTTACGCTTCCCTCCACATGCACTTTCCTTATACTCGACCAGGCAAACATTTATTTACATCTGGACATAAATGTGACTAAGAACACATCCGGGATGGAACACAATTTCACTTAGGAATTTTGTATGAGTACACAATCAAACGGCCTGTTTGCGCGCCTGGCGCAGGGTAGCCTCGTTAAACAAATTCTGGTCGGGCTGGTTCTGGGGATCCTGCTGGCAATGGTGTCAAAACCTGCCGCTGAAGCCACCGGACTGCTCGGTACCCTGTTCGTTGGCGCGCTGAAAGCCGTCGCACCGGTGCTGGTTCTGATGCTGGTGATGGCATCGATTGCCAACCATCAACACGGACAAAAAACCAATATTCGCCCAATTCTCTTTTTATACCTGCTGGGCACTTTCTCTGCCGCGCTGACGGCTGTTCTGTTCAGCTTCCTGTTCCCTTCCACCCTGCATCTGACCACCGCTGCGGGCGAAATCACGCCCCCTTCCGGCATCATTGAAGTGATGCGCGGTTTGCTGATGAGCATGGTTTCGAACCCCATTACCGCGCTGATGAACGCCAACTATATTGGCATTCTGGTCTGGGCTGTGGGTCTGGGCTTCGCGTTACGTCACGGCAATGAAACGACGAAAAACCTGGTCAACGATGTCTCAAACGCCGTGACCTTTATTGTCAAAATCGTCATTCGTTTTGCACCCATCGGTATTTTCGGCCTGGTCTCCTCTACGCTGGCAACCACTGGCTTCGAAACCCTGTGGGGTTACGCGCAACTGCTGATCGTCCTGATTGGCTGTATGCTGCTGGTGGCACTGGTGATTAACCCACTGTTGGTGTTCTGGCAGATCCGTCGCAACCCGTACCCACTTGTCCTGATGTGCCTGCGTGAAAGCGGTGTGTATGCCTTCTTCACCCGCAGCTCTGCAGCAAACATTCCGGTCAACATGGCGCTGGCTGAGAAGCTGAACCTGGATCGCGATACTTATTCTGTTTCTATCCCGCTGGGTGCGACCGTGAATATGGCGGGTGCGGCAATCACCATTACCGTGCTGACACTGGCGGCGGTGCATACGCTGGGTATCCCGGTAGACTTGCCGACAGCGCTGTTGCTGAGCGTGGTGGCATCGCTTTGTGCATGCGGTGCATCGGGCGTGGCGGGCGGTTCACTGCTGCTGATCCCACTGGCCTGTAATATGTTCGGTATCCCGAATGAAATCGCCATGCAGGTTGTGGCGGTGGGCTTCATTATCGGCGTGCTGCAGGACTCCTGCGAGACGGCGCTGAACTCGTCAACCGACGTGCTGTTCACCGCAGCGGCTTGCCAGGCGGAAGATGTGCGTTTAGCGAAGAATGCCCTGCGCGGATAAAAGCAAAACGGCAACGCAAGTTGCCGTTTTTAGTGTTTGCTCCCTCTCCCTGTGGGTGTACAGTCCGGGGACATAGTGAACACTTGTTCGGGGACATGGTAGACACTTACAACTAAGGCATAAGAACCCGTTTATGGAGTCACTTATGCCCTGGGATGCGAGAGATACCATGTCATTACGTACCGGGTTTGTTTTGTTCGCCTCGCAGGACGGGGCGAACATCCGTTCCCTGTGCCGTCACTACGGCATTTCGCCTGCCACTGGCTATAAGTGGCTTCAGCGCTGGGCTCAGGAAGGCGCATCCGGCCTTCTGGACCGGCCCCGTATACCTCATCATTCCCCGAACCGCTCATCTGATGACATCACAGCTCTTCTGCGCATGGCACATGACCGTCATGAACGCTGGGGCGCACGCAAGATTAAGCGCTGGCTGGAAGACCTGGGGCACTGCATGCCCGCTTTCAGCACCGTCCATAACCTGATGGCCCGCCACGGTCTGCTGCCGGGCGTTTCACCGGGCATTCCGGCCTCAGGGCGGTTCGAACATGATGCGCCCAATCGCCTCTGGCAGATGGATTTTAAGGGACACTTTCCCTTTGGTGGTGGCCGCTGTCATCCGCTCACCCTGCTGGATGACCACTCCCGCTTTTCCCTGTGCCTGGCACACTGCACCGATGAACGGCGTGAGACCGTACAGCAGCAGCTGGTCAGCGTGTTTGAACGCTACGGTCTGCCGGACAGGATGACGATGGATAACGGAGCGCCGTGGGGCGACACCACCGGCATCTGGACGGCACTGGAGCTGTGGCTGATGCGCCTGGGTATCCGGGTGGGGCACTCCCGGCCATATCATCCGCAGACACAGGGCAAGCTGGAGCGTTTTCACCGCAGCCTGAAGGCGGAAGTGTTGCAGGGGAAGTGGTTCGCGGACAGCGGTGAACTGCAGCATGCATTTGAACACTGGCGCACCGTCTATAACCTTGAACGACCGCACGAGGCGCTGGGTATGAACGTTCCGGCCTCCCGGTATCAGCCGTCCGCACGGCAGTACAACGGCAACACAATCCCACCGGAATACGATGAGGGGGTGATGGTCAGGAAAGTCGATATCAGCGGGAAGCTGAGCGTGAAAGGAGTCAGTCTGAGCGCAGGCAAGGCGTTCAGGGGGGAACGGGTAGGGCTGAGGGAAACACAGGAAGACGGCTGTTATGACGTGTGGTGGTACAGCACGAAAGTGGGGGTGATCGACCTGAAGAAAAAGTCGATCACCATAGGTAAAGGATGTTAAAAAGTGTTCACCATGTCCCCGAACACCTGTCTACCATGTCCCCGGACCGTACAGTGGGAGAGGGCCGGGGTGAGGGCATCAGCCCACACAGGCTACAGCGTCACACCACTCTTAAAGATCGCCAGCTCGCGGAAGTCGTTCTTCTCGTTACAGGTCTGCTTGCCGTTAGCAAATTCCACAATGATATCCACGAATTCGGTCAGCAACTGCGGCATCGCTTTGCCATGGATCAACTGACCGGCATCGAAATCAATCCAGTGTTTTTTCTTCGCCGCCAGCTCGCTGTTGGTGGCAATTTTCACCGTCGGCACGAAACCGCCGTACGGTGTACCGCGACCGGTACTGAACAGCACCATGTGGCATCCGGCTCCGGCCAGCGCACTGGTGGCTACCGCATCGTTACCCGGTGCGCTCAGCAGGTTCAGGCCGTGGGTTTTCAGACGTTCACCGTAGCGCAGGACGTCCACCACCGGGCTGGCTCCCGCTTTCTGGGTGCAGCCGAGGGATTTCTCTTCCAGCGTGGTGATCCCACCCGCTTTGTTCCCCGGAGACGGGTTTTCGTAAATCGGCTGATTGTGGGTGATGAAGTACTGTTTGAAGTCGTTCACCATCATGACCGTCTTCTCAAACGTCTCTTCATTACGGCAGTGGCTCATCAGAATACGCTCTGCACCAAACATCTCCGGGACTTCAGTCAGTACGGAGGTTCCCCCGTTGGCGATCGTGTAGTCTGAGAAACGCCCCAGCATTGGGTTAGCCGTGATACCTGAAAGACCATCCGATCCGCCGCACTCCAGACCAAACTTCAGCTCGCTCAGCTTACCCGGCTCGCGCTGGTCATGACGCATCACCTCATACAACTGGTGAAGCTGCTCAATGCCCGCTTCCACTTCATCATCCTGATGCTGGCACACCATAAAATGCACGCGCTCGGGGTCGAACTCGCCCAGCGTGTCGCGGAAGGCATCCACCTGGTTGTTTTCACAGCCCAGACCAATCACCAGCACCGCCCCCGCATTCGGGTGACGCACCATGTTTTGCAGCATAGTACGGGTATTGATGTGGTCGTCGCCGAGCTGGGAACAGCCGTAAGTGTGGCTGAACAGATGCACGCCGTCGGTACCTTCAGCATCGTTGGTTTCTTTCAGGAAGCGCGTCTGGATCTGACGCGCGATCCCATTGACGCAGCCCACCGTCGGGAGGATCCACAGTTCGTTGCGGATCCCCACGTCGCCATTGTCACGGCGGTAGATCTGCACCTCCCGATCCGCCGCCTGTCCGGCTTCCACCTGGAAGTCAGGTTGATAGCTATACTCGTCCAGATCGCTCAGATTGGTGCGGGTATTGTGGGAATGAATATGTTCACCCGGCGCAATCTCCGCCAGCGCATGACCAATGGGCAAACCGTACTTCACCACGTTTTCCCCTTTGGCAATGGGGAGCACGGCAAACTTATGCCCGCGTGCAATTGCCTGACGCAGCGTGACCGTCTGGTTCTCCACGGTCACGACTTCGCCTTCCGTCAGATCGGCCAGCGCGACGGCAACGTTATCCAGCGAATGGATTTTGATGTATTGCATATCAACCTCAGACAACCTTAGTTCAGTTCAATGGCGAAGTAGTCACGCGCATTGTTAAAGCAGATGTTTCTCACCATTTCGCCCAGCAGCTGGATATCCGCCGGGGCTTCGCCCGCAGCCACCCAGCGGCCTATCATCTGGCACAGAATGCGGCGGAAATATTCATGGCGCGTATAAGAGAGGAAGCTGCGGCTGTCGGTCAGCATACCGACAAAACGGCTGAGCAGGCCAAGCTGCGCCAGCTGCGTCATCTGACGTTCCATGCCGTCTTTCTGATCGTTGAACCACCAGCCAGAGCCGAACTGCATCTTGCCCGGCATCCCTTCCCCCAGGAAGTTACCAATCATCGTGCCCAGCACTTCGTTATCGCGCGGGTTCAGGCAGTAGAGGATGGTTTTCGGCAGCAGGTTTTGCTCGTTCTGTTTGCTCAGCAGCCTGGAGAGTGCTTCCGCCATTGGACGGTCGTTGATGGAGTCGAAGCCCACGTCCGCGCCCAACAGTTTGAACTGACGCTGGTTGTTATTACGCAGCGCACCAATGTGATACTGCTGCACCCAGCCGCGACGCGCGTATTCCCCGCCGAGGAACACCAGCACCGCCGTTTTGAACTGCGCTACTTCATGCTCGCTCAGGGACTCACCGTATAAACGGCGCGCCAGGATAGTGTCCAGCTCGGCTTCGTTTGACTCCGCAAACAGCACCACGTCCAGCGCGTGGTCGGACACCTTACAGCCGTGCGCCGCAAAGTGATCCAGACGTTTGATCAGCGCGCTCTGCAAGTCTGCGAAACGACGAATATCGGTATCAGAAACGTCCGCCAGCTTCGCCATGTAGTCGCTAAAGGTGGCCTGCTCAATATTGAAGGCTTTATCCGGACGCCAGCTCGGCAGCACTTTGATATCAAAAGAGGTGTCTTTGGCGACCACCGCGTGGTGCTCCAGTGAGTCGATTGGATCGTCGGTCGTGCCCACCATTTTCACGTTCATCTGCTTCATGATGCCGTGCGCAGAGAAGGCGTCTTGCGCCAACAATTCGTTGCATTGCGCCCAGATGTCGTCGGCTGTCGCGGGCGAAAGCAGCTTGCCTGTAATACCGAACGGACGACGCAGTTCGAGGTGCGTCCAGTGGTATAGCGGGTTGCCGATGGTGTGTGGAACGGTTGCGGCCCAGGCATCAAACTTCTCGCGGTCGGTGGCATCACCAGTACACAGCCGCTCAGCCACACCGTTGGTACGCATTGCGCGCCATTTGTAGTGGTCACCCTTCAGCCAGATGTCATACAGATTTTTAAAACGATAATTTTCGGCAACCTGCTGCGGCGGTAAATGGCAGTGGTAGTCGAAAATCGGCTGGTCTTTTGCGTAGTCGTGGTACAGGCGGCGAGCAAATTCGGTATCTAACAGGAAATCATCGGTCATAAACGGGGTCATTATCGTCTTCCTCTTAACGAGAGCGTCAGAAAGCTTAATGTTCAGATGCTGCAAAGTTATCACATCAATTTCCAGAGACCGTAGTTTTTTTCGTGAGTCAGATCAATAAACGTCGACAAATAATTTACCCCTAAAGAGGCAAACCAGTCTGAAGGCCGCACCATTGCTGGCTTCCCTTGCACGTCAGAATGTCCCTACAAATATTCCAGCAATTGTGATGTCACTCACCTTTTAAAGTTGTATGACAAGTTATCTTTTTGCCGTCGCAAGATATAAGCCGACGAAATGCATTCCCGGTGTCAGATACACCGGACTTAACGGTACGGATACCAATTTATGCACGATGACTTATGCCAAGGTTCGGGCTATGCCGGTATTTTTCCGGTTACGCCCCTCCCGTTAACAGTCGCCCCTGGAAATGGTTGAGCGATTGCCGTGCTCCGGTGCGGAAATAACATAACGATGAGGTTTTACATGCGTAAAATTAAAGGGTTACGTTGGTACATGATCGCACTGGTGACCTTAGGTACCGTGCTGGGCTACCTGACACGTAACACCGTAGCAGCAGCAGCGCCAACGTTGATGGAAGAATTACATATCTCCACGCAACAATACTCCTACATTATTGCTGCTTACTCCGCGGCTTACACAGTTATGCAGCCTGTTGCGGGCTATGTCCTTGATATCCTGGGCACCAAAATCGGCTATGCCTTCTTCGCCGTAGCATGGGCGATTTTCTGCGGTGCAACCGCAATGGCAGGAAGCTGGGGTGGCCTGGCGCTGGCACGTGGTGCGGTCGGTGCAGCAGAAGCCGCAATGATCCCGGCTGGCCTGAAAGCCAGTTCCGAGTGGTTCCCGGCAAAAGAACGTTCTATCGCCGTCGGTTATTTCAATGTGGGTTCTTCCATCGGTGCGATGATTGCGCCGCCGCTGGT
Source organism: Enterobacter cloacae (assembly GCA_014169315.1). Lineage (NCBI taxonomy): Bacteria > Pseudomonadati > Pseudomonadota > Gammaproteobacteria > Enterobacterales > Enterobacteriaceae > Enterobacter > Enterobacter cloacae. The sequence goes on from AP022133.1 coordinate 3,955,488, forward strand.
GGTATGGGCTATCGTGATGCACAGCTGGCAGATGGCATTCATCATCTCTGGCGTCCTGAGCTTTGCATGGGCAATGGCGTGGCTGGTTTTCTACAAGCACCCACGCGATCAGAAAAAACTGTCTCCTGAAGAACGTGACTACATCATTGGTGGCCAGGAATCTCAGCATCAGACCAACAACGGCAAAAAAATGTCTGTCCGGCAGATCCTGGGGACCCGTCAGTTCTGGGGGATCGCGCTGCCACGTTTCCTGGCAGAACCGGCCTGGGGTACGTTTAACGCCTGGATCCCACTGTTCATGTTTAAAGTTTACGGCTTTAACCTGAAAGAAATTGCCATGTTCGCCTGGATGCCAATGCTGTTCGCCGACCTCGGTTGTATCGTTGGGGGTTACCTGCCACCGCTGTTCCAGCGCTGGTTTGGCGTGAACCTGATCGTTTCCCGTAAAATGGTGGTCACGATGGGGGCGTTGCTGATGATTGGCCCAGGCATGATCGGCCTGTTCACCAGCCCTTATATCGCTATCGCTCTGCTGTGTATCGGTGGCTTCGCTCACCAGTCACTGTCCGGCGCGCTGATTACACTCTCTTCTGACGTCTTTGGCCGCAATGAAGTGGCAACGGCAAACGGCCTGACCGGTATGGCCGCGTGGACAGCAAGTACCCTGTTTGCTCTGGTGGTGGGTGCGCTGGCAGATACCATCGGCTTCAGCCCACTGTTCGCTGTGCTGGCTGTCTTCGACCTGTTAGGTGCGGTGGTTATCTGGACGGTGCTGAAAAGCAAATCAGCTGAAGAGTTGCAGGAAGAGTCCGTCGGAAAGCCGCTCACGCAGAGTTAGCGTTTCCCCCGGTAACGACAACACGAAAGCCGCCACCAGGCGGCTTTTTTCATGGCAAAATATGGAGACTGGTACGCAAAAGTGGTATAACAAATCATCCGTCGTACCCTGCCTGGAGCGCATATGGAAATCACCGAATCACGTCGTTTATATCAGCAACTTGCTGCCGAGCTGAAAGATCGCATCGAGCAAGGTGTCTATCTTGTCGGTGATAAACTCCCCGCTGAGCGCTTTATTGCCGATGAAAAGAGCGTGAGCCGTACCGTGGTGCGTGAAGCCATCATCATGCTGGAAGTGGAAGGCTACGTTGAAGTGCGTAAAGGTTCCGGCATTCATGTGATTTCCAGTCAGCCAAAATATTCCCTCGCACCGGATGAAAGTCTGGAATTCGCCAGCTATGGTCCGTTTGAGTTGCTCCAGGCTCGCCAGTTGATCGAAAGCAATATTGCGGAATTTGCGGCAACCCAGGTGACCAAACAGGACATCATGAAGCTGATGGAGATCCAGGAGAACGCACGCAAGGAAAAATGTTTCCGCGATTCAGAGTGGGATCTCCAGTTCCACGTACAGGTGGCTCTGGCTACACAAAACACGGCGCTGGCAGCAATTGTCGAAAAAATGTGGACTCAGCGCGTTCACAACCCGTACTGGAAGAAATTGCACGATCACATTGATTCACGCACTGTCGACAACTGGTGTGACGACCACGATCAGATCCTTAAAGCGCTGATTCGCAAAGATCCGCATGCCGCCAAACTGGCCATGTGGCAGCACCTGGAAAACACCAAACAGATGCTGTTCAACGAAACCAGTGACGACTTCGAATTCAACGCTGACCGTTACCTTTTTGCTGATAATCCTGTTGTTCACCTCGATACGGCATCCAGTCTGGCAAAATAGTTTCCTTCTTCTCTGGCAGGCGCATTGTTGCGCCTTCCGGTGCAGGTGGGTAAGCAAACATATATAGTGTCAGCCTTTGTAAATCCCCTCGCTCCCCTTCATGGCTTAAGCCAAAATCATTGCGCCCCATGCAAAATCTGTGACGCAGAACGTTGGGCTTTGTTACAATTAGATTCAATTTGTTTTTTTATAAGTTAGTGCTTGCTTACCCGCCATTTTTACAGGGAACAGTTCTGGCCACACACGATTGTGTCCGCGAGCGACCATAATGAAATCACAACAATGTCGCCGTGTTGTTTTCCCGAAGAACGGGCGTGACGTTAAACGATTTCCAGGAACACTGAATGGAACTTTTGACCCAACTACTGCATGCCCTCTGGGCTCAGGATTTCGAAACGCTGGCCAACCCTTCCATGATTGGCATGCTCTATTTCGTCTTGTTTATGATCCTGTTCCTTGAGAACGGCTTGCTTCCTGCTGCCTTTTTACCCGGCGACAGCTTGCTGGTATTGGTGGGCGTGCTGTGTGCCAAAGGGGCGATGGCGTTTCCGCAGACCATTTTCTTACTGACCGTCGCCGCAAGTCTCGGCTGCTGGGTGAGCTATATTCAGGGGCGATGGCTTGGCAACACGCGGATTGTGCAAAACTGGCTCTCCCATCTTCCTGCACACTATCACCAGCGGGCGCACCATCTTTTCCATAAGCACGGGCTTTCTGCACTGTTGATTGGCCGCTTTATTGCTTTCGTGCGAACCTTGCTGCCAACCATCGCGGGGCTTTCCGGGCTGAGCAGCACCCGTTTCCAGTTCTTTAACTGGATGAGCGGCCTACTGTGGGTTGTGATCCTGACAACGCTGGGTTACGCACTCGGCAAAACCCCGGTATTCATGAAATATGAAGACCAACTGATGTCCTGCCTGATGCTGCTGCCGGTTGTCCTGCTGGTCTTTGGTCTGATCGGTTCGCTGGTGGTGCTGTGGAAAAAGAAATACGGAGCCAGGGGTTAACAATGGTTATCTCCCGTCTCTCCCTGCGTCGTTTTTCCTTTGCCATGATTGTGCTGGTGATGATCAGCGCCATGCTCCTGATCTGGGCTGCGTTTTCACATCAGGAGTCTACGCTGGCCATTCGCTCTGTGAATCAGGGAACCAGCGCACCTGACGGGTTTTCTGTCTGGCATCATCTGGATGCCAATGGGATCAGCTTTAAGAGCATCACCCCAAAGGACGACGTATTGCTGATCAAGTTTGACTCCAGTGCGCAGAGTGCCGCGGCGAAAATCGTCCTCGACCGTACGCTGCCGCACGGGTATATCATTGCCCAACAGGATGATGACAGCCAGTCAACGACCTGGCTGTCACTGTTGCGCGACACGTCACATCGGTTTGGATAATTACCAGGATCCCGAATCTTTTCACTCACTTTGGTGATTACCCCGTTTACTTACTATGCTTAAGTACGCGGAGCACCCCTCACATGTTCTCCGCATCATTCTGGATAACGGCTCTCGCCGTAACACAATGGAAGGTTTCGATAATGAAATTCCGCATGACTCTGGCTCTGGCCCTTTTTTCTTTAAGCACGGCATCCTTCGCAAATTCTCTCTGTCAGGAGAAAGAACAGGATATACAGCGTGAAATCAGTTATGCCGAAAAGCATAATAATCAGCACCGTGTTGAAGGTCTGAAAAAAGCGTTGAGCGAAGTGAAGACCAACTGCTCAGACAACCAATTGCGTGCCGACCACCGGAAAAAAATCGCTGAACAAAAGGACGAGGTAGCGGAGCGCCGCCACGACCTGCAGGAAGCGAAAGAGAAAGGGGATGCGGAAAAAATTGCTAAGCGCGAGAAGAAGTTGAAAGAAGCGCAGGACGAACTGAAAGCGCTGGAAGCTCGCGATTATTGAGTTAACGGAAATCTCAACAGGAGAGAATCATGTCAAAAGATACGACCTCAGAAAATCTGCGCGCTGAACTAAAATCCCTGGCGGACACTCTGGAAGAGGTGCTGAACTCCTCTACCGATAAATCGAAAGAAGAGGTCAGTAAACTGCGCAGCAAAGCAGAGCAGGCGCTGAAAGAAAGCCGCCACCGTCTGGGTGAAACAGGTGATGCGCTGGCGAAACAGACCCGTGAAGCCGCTGCACGCGCAGACGAATATGTTCGCGATAACCCGTGGACGGGTGTAGGTATTGGTGCCGCAATTGGTGTGGTGCTGGGTGTCCTGCTCACGCGTCGCTGATATGGAAGATCCTCGTCACACACAAGGGCCTGCTAAAAATATCCTCGGCATCGGCCAGCGGATATTAACAACACTGGTCGGCATTGCTGAAACGCGCATTCGGCTGGCAGTGGTTGAACTGGAGGAGGAGAAAGCCAATCTCGTCCAGATCCTGCTGATGCTCGGGCTGACCCTGCTTTTTGCTGCGTTTGGTCTGATGAGCCTGATGGTGTTACTCATCTGGGCCATCGACCCTCAGTATCGGTTGAATGCGATGATTGCCACGACCGTGGTTTTGCTGACAGCGGCACTGATCGGTGGTATCTGGACGCTACGCAAGGCGCGTAAATCGACCCTCTTGCGTCACACGCGTCAGGAGCTGGCCAACGATCGCACCCTGCTGGAGGATGACAAGCCGTGAGCGACAACGTCGAACGCCAGAAACGCAAAGCACTGCTGTTAAGACAGATCCAACAGCAGCGACTGGATCTGTCAGCCAGTCGCCGTGACTGGATAGACGCCACGCGACCGCTCGATCGTGGCTGGAATACCTTCCTGAACCTGCGCACCTGGACGCTGGCCGGTACCAGTATCATGGCTATCTGGGGCGTTCGTCACCCGCGCAAGCTCATCCGCTGGACTCGCCGCGGCTTTGGCATCTGGAGTACCTGGCGTCTGGTGAAAGCCGCTATTCGTCAGCAACAACTGCGGTGATAAAAACAAAAAACGGTAACCCAGGTTACCGTTTTTTGTTTTTGCGCCCCCTTCCTGTGGGCTGAGGGTTCCCCAGTAATTTTGTTCTTCTTAAGCAATTAAACTATTTCATTGAAATATAAGACTTATAGCGACTCCATGGTCCGGCTGAAAATCGCCGAAGCGTTTCCGTAAGGCCGGGGCGAGGCGCAGGGATGCCCGACCCGAAGCCTGAAGGAATAAGCTGAGGGTACCGCGCAGCGGCGATTTTCCTGCCGGGAGCCCGGGTTGCCAGGGCGGTGGCGGTGAACCGCCCTGGCACGTTCACCTGTGTCGTCGTTACAGAGCAGCAATCAACATAAAGTGAACGGAATAACCACTACTGCTTTATGTTCCCCCTCACCCCAGCCCTCTCCCTCAAGGGAGAGGGGGTATTCTGTGCCAACCTGTAATTTGTGGGGATCCCTCAACCCTGTGGGAGAGGGTTGGGGTGAGGACACCCGCGCGCACGTTCCCTTACTCAATATCTTTGAAAAAGATTGACAGTTTTCCTTGCTAACAATTGTCATTCGTCACGTTTATGATTCTCTCCATCGACAGCAAAGACACGGTATCTACCCGAATTTGCACACAAATGAAGTTCAGCCGCTGATGTGGTTTCCTGGAGAGTAAAATGAAAAAATTAGAAGATGTTGGTGTACTGGTAGCACGCATTCTGATGCCAATTCTGTTCATCGTTGCAGGTTGGGGCAAAATCACCGGTTATGCGGGTACCCCAACAATACATGGAAGCAATGGGCGTGCCGGGGTTCCTGCTGCCACTGACCATCCTGCTTGAGTTCGGCGGCGGCCTGGCAGTGTTGTTCGGCTTCCTGACCCGTACCACGGCACTGTTTACTGCAGGTTTCACCGTGCTGACGGCGTTCCTCTTCCACAGCAACTTTGCGGAAGGTGTGAACTCCCTGATGTTCATGAAAAACCTGACCATCGCAGGCGGTTTCCTGCTGCTGGCAGTGACGGGCCCAGGCGCATACAGCATTGACCGCGTTCTGAATAAGAAATGGTAAGCACGCTATAATCAATGAACAAAGCGAGGAGACATCTCCTCGCTTTTGCTTATCTGACGGAGGAAAGAAAAATGGGACAACTCGTAGACGGCGTCTGGCAGGATGTCTGGTATGACACCAAATCCACCGGCGGACGCTTCAGACGCTCTGTTTCGGTCTTCCGCAACTGGCTGACCGCTGATGGAGCCCCGGGTCCAGGTGGCGAAGGGGGTTTTGCGGCTGAGAAAGACCGTTATCACCTCTATGTTTCCCTCGCCTGCCCGTGGGCACACCGCACCCTGATTATACGTAAGCTTAAAGGCCTGGAGTCCTTAATTCCGGTTTCCGTCGTGAACCCGCTGATGCTGGAAAACGGCTGGACGTTTGACAGTGATTTCCCTGCCGCGACGGGCGATGACCTTTATCACCACGATTTTCTCTACCAGCTCTATCTGCGCGCTGACCCGCACTACACCGGGCGCGTTACCGTGCCGGTTCTGTGGGACAAAAAAAATCAGACCATCGTCAGCAATGAGTCAGCGGAAATCATCCGCATGTTCAACACCGCATTTGATGCCCACGGTGCCCGCGCCGGGGATTACTATCCGGTTGAGCTACGCGATAAGATTGACTCGCTGAACAGCTGGATCTACGACAACGTCAACAATGGCGTGTACAAAGCCGGTTTTGCCACCAGCCAGGAAGCCTACGACGAAGCGGTCGGGAAAGTGTTTGAATCGCTGGGTCGTCTGGAGCAGATCCTCGGCCAGCACCGCTATCTGACGGGCGATCGTCTGACAGAAGCGGACATCCGCCTGTGGACTACGCTGGTGCGTTTTGATCCGGTGTATGTCACCCACTTTAAGTGCGATAAGCATCGCATCAGTGATTACATGAACCTGTATGGTTTCCTGCGTGACATCTACCAGATGCCGGGCATTGCCGAAACGGTCAATTTTGACCATATCCGCACCCACTATTTCCGCAGCCATAAAACCATTAACCCGACGGGCATTATCTCCATTGGCCCGTGGCAGGATCTGGATGAACCGCACGGCCGGGACGTCCGTTTCAGATAAATATTCAGGGCATCAATTGATGCCCTTTTTTAATTCACAATCCCCATCTATCCTTACTTTGATTGCTTACAAAACAAGTGATTGTCTGACTATTGAGGCAAGGAAAATGGACTGGTATCTAAAAGTACTGCGCAACTACATTGGATTTGGTGGCCGCGCCCGCCGCAAAGAGTACTGGATGTTCGTTCTGGTGAACTTCATCCTTATCGTCGTGCTGAGTATCGTCGATAAAATTCTCGGCTGGGAACGGGCGGGAGGCGAAGGCGTGCTCACCACCATTTATGGTCTGCTGGTTTTGCTGCCATCATGGGCGGTACTGTTCCGACGGCTACACGACACCGATCGTTCGGCCTGGTGGCTACTGCTGGTGTTGATCCCGGTTGTGGGCTGGATCATCATTTTGATCTTCAACTGTCAGTCCGGCACGCCAGGTGAAAACCGCTTTGGGCCTGACTCTAAGATCAGCGCATAGCATGATGCCCGGTGGCGCTTACGCTTACCGGGCCTGCACGCTTATTTGTTATGATGCGCAAAGAGCTTCGGTATTTCTCTCAGACACCACGACTTGGCTTCACCCATACTGTCGCGCCGCCACGCCATGATGATATCCACTTCACTGGTGTATTCCGGACTCACCACACGCAGCCGCCCTTCAGCAATGTCTTTTTCAACAAACGGGTAAGGCATCGTCGCCACACCCAGCCCGGCAAGTAGCGCCTGGCGCTTATCTTCCAGGGACGTCACCGTCAGACGCGGCTGTTTATCCAGCAGCTGTACCGTTAATACCGGGCGCTCACGGGCCGTATCCGCCACCGCCACACCGCGATACTTCACGCGCGTGACTTCTGAAAGCGGCTCTGGCTCCTGGTGAATGGGGTGATCTGGTGCGGCAACATAAACGTTCATCACGCTGTAGAGCTTGCGGGAGTTAATTTCAGACGACGAACGGAAGTGCATGTCCGGCGCAATAACGATATCCGCCCTGCCCGTCTCCAGGCGCTCCCAGGCTCCCGCCAGCACTTCCGTGATGATCGACAACTGGGTGTTGGCTTTATCTGCCAGCCGGTTCACCAGTGGGAACAGCGCCTCGGTCGGTACCAGTGCTTCGGTAACCAGCGTCAGATGGGTTTCCCAGCCGCGCGCCAGCGCTTCGGCGTCGGTAGTCAGTTTGTCTGCCGCTTCCAGCAGCACACGACCGCGCTCCAGCAGCATCCGGCCAACGTTGGTGAATTTTGTTCGATGACCGGAGCGGTCAAAGAGCACCACATCCAGCTCTTCCTCCAGCTTCTGCATCGTGTAGCTCAGCGCAGATGGAACGCGCCCCAGTTCATCTGCCGCCGCAGCAAAGCTGCCGCGTCGGTCAATTGCGTCCATGACGCGAAGCGCCTCAAGCGTCAATGCTCTCTCTTTAGCCATCTCGTTCTCATTCAGGAAATTTGAACATACCCGGCAGAATATCTGGCTAACAATGAAGCGTCCATACCTTTACCATTGTTTTAGTGTAAAGAGAGGTCAAGTTTATGATTACGACAAGAACAGCTAAACAGTGCGGACAAGCCGATTTCGGTTGGCTGCAGGCCCGCTACACCTTTTCCTTTGGACATTACTTTGACCCGAAACTCCTCGGTTACGCCTCATTGCGCGTGTTGAATCAGGAGGTGCTCGCCCCGGGCAGTGCCTTCCAGCCGCGTACGTACCCGAAAGTCGATATCCTGAACCTGATCCTGGAAGGCGAGGCAGAATACCGCGATAGCGAGGGCAATCATGTCCAGGCAAAGGCTGGCGAAGCATTATTAATTTCCACACAGCCTGGTATGAGCTACAGCGAGCATAACCTCAGCAAAGAGAAAACACTGACCCGTATGCAGCTGTGGCTGGATGCCTGCCCTGAGCGGGAAAACCCGCCAGTGCAAAAGATAGATCTGACGAACGATAAACAGCAGCTGATTGCATCACCCGATGGCAGCAAAGGCAGTTTGCAACTGCGTCAGCAGGTGTGGCTGCACCATATCGAACTGAAGGAAGGCGAGCAGGCCAGCTTCCAGCTTCACGGCCCACGAGCCTATTTGCAGTCGATTCACGGCACAGTGCATGCGGTGACGCACACGGAAGAGAAAGAAGCGCTGACCTGCGGTGATGGCGCATTTATTCGCGATGAAGCGAATATTACCCTGGTGGCCGACACACCGCTGCGCGCGCTGTTGATTGATTTGCCGGTTTAATAAAAACCTTAACCCTCTCCCCTTTGGGGAGAGGGTTAAGGCGAGGGGAAACTCGCTACACCTTACTCGCCATGATTTCAATTATCTGCTTATCCGTAGCCTGCATCGAGCGGCACGCCAGCGCACACAGGTTGGCGATAGACTGCTCCACGTTATGTGCCACAATCCCTTCGTTGCCCGTCACCGCAGTATCATCCAGCGCCATCATCACCGCTTTCCAGGCACTTGCAACGCTGGTAGAAACCTTCATCGCACAGCTGTTGGAGGCACCGTCGCAGATCATCCCGCTGACATCGCCGATCATACTGCTAATCGCCATCGAGATTGTCTGATACCCCCCGCCCATCAGCCACGCCATCCCTGCAGCAGACCCCATCCCGGCGGTAGTGGCCGCACACAGCGCCGACAACCGCGGAAGCTGGTAATGGATATAGATTGCCGACAGATGGGAGAGCATCAGCGCCCGCGCCAGTTTTTCGTCATCGGCCTGAATATGTTCAGCCACGACAACCACGGGCAGCGTTGCCGTGATCCCCTGATTACCCGAACCGGAGTTACTCATTGCCGGGAGTACCGCCCCGCCCATGCGGGCATCCGAAGCCGCACTGGTGCGGATGACAATGTCTGAACCCACATCCTGAGCCACCCATCCACGCGAGCGCTGTTTATGCAGCGTCGCACCAATGTGGAGCCCCCAGTTTCCGCTTAACCCTTCGCGGGAAAGGGCATCATTCAGCTGTGCCGCCTGCAGAATAAAGCGGATAGCCTCAAAGGGAACCTGCTCCACAAACTCGATGATCTGTAAAAGCGTGGCGTGCGAGAGCACCGCCAGGGGATCGCTGTCAGCGTTCTGCGGCTGTTCATCAAGGATAAAGCGGGTTTCGCCCTGGCAGAGGATCTCCACAATCCGCGTATGTCCCCCGGCGATGGTCACCATTGCCGAGGCATCTCCGGCGTACACACAGGCGCGGGAATAGAGGATCTCATCGCAAGGCTCCTGCAGTTTCACCTGCACCTTTCCCGTGTTCAGCAGAGCTTTAGCCTGTGCCAGCGCCTCGGTTGAGGCACCTTTCAACACTTCCAGCCCAGCCTGTGCATGACCGCCCGTTGCCCCCAGTGCCGCCGCGATAGGTAACCCAACCATGCCGGTACCCGGTACCGTTACGCCAAGCCCGTTTTTCATGAGGTTCGGTGATACCCACGCCTCAATTTTCGTCACCTTACCGGGCAACAGCTCAGCAGCAGTGGCACATGCCAGCGCCAGAGAGATCGGCTCAGTACACCCCAGAGCAGGTTTTACCTCTTCCTGCACCGCGCGAATAAAATGGTTCCATAAAGGATTAGTTTGCTCAGACATCGTTACGACCTTAATTACACCTCAGGAAAATGCGAGGAAAGGAGAAACACAAAGCAGCAGTCCGGTAATAACAATAATCACCAGCGACACGCCTTTATATTTGTGCAATGCAGGGACTTTGTAGACCAGCCACGCTGGAATTAAACAACCCACCATCCCGAAAATAGGGCTACAAATGGAGGTAAAGCTCAGCACTGGCGCGTTTAACACAATCGCGCTCCAGGCCAGCAGGATGGCGAACAACATGATGCCGCGCTGTACGGTACCTTCATTGATTTTCTCTACTGGCATTTTGCGGCGCAGGATGTTCATCACAATGCCCTGCGTTGCCTCGCGGAAGCCAAGATACACGCCGAAGAAGGCGGTCATCACCGCGAAAATATTGAGGATCACGCTGACGATTTTGACCCAACCTGCACCATCACCACTGATAAACTGTGCCGCGATCGCCAGTGCCGAAATATTTTGCTCATAGGCTTTGACCGCTTCGTCATGGCCCATCGCCAGGGTGAAGGAGACCGCGTAGAAGAAGACCGTCACAAACAGCACGCCGAAGGCAATGTTCATCGCCCGCAGGGCTTTATGTCTCGCGACCTCGACGGATTTTTCCCGTGAACGATAGGAAATAACCATCGGGCTTAATGTCTGAATAAAGAGGATCGAGGTTAAGGTAAAAGGCAGAGTAATAATGGCATTTTTCACCAGCAGCCCCATCGGCGGCAGCATGCCCACATTGGCTAAATGCCAGAGGCCAATCATCGATAACCCCAGTGCTGCCACCACAAACAGCTTAGTGAGCACCATCAGGCTGGAAACTTTAAACAGCAGCTTTTCACCACGCGAAGAGATTGCCACCAGAATACAGATCAGGAATAGACCGTAGAACGGGTTTTCAGAAAGCAAACCGTCTGTCACGCCAAAGGTGTGCAAATAGGAGGCGCTGTCGTTAGTGATGGCGGTGGAATAGACAAACATCCAGATCACCAGCATCACGAAATAGAGCGCCCCTAATAAGATGCCCCAGTTTTTACCCAAATAGCCGCTAATAACGCTCGGGTAATCTTTGCATTCCGGTGATTCCGCCAGCGTATTAATAAACAGGCGCTGGAACAGGTACATGGCCGGATAACCAATTATCGACGAGAGTAAAAACACCCACAGCCCCATTAAGCCAACCTGCACCGGGAGAAAAACAATCCCCGCGCCGATGGCCATCCCGATACTCATGATGACCCAGCCCGTGTCGGTGCTGTCGAATTTAATGGCTTCCAGCCATTCACTTTCACTCATCCCTGCCCGCCTTGCCGCGGGGGAATCATTCACAATCACACTGCTGTTTGTTGCCGTATCCATAAGGCACTCGCTTATTTTGTGTAGGGTAACCCGTTATTTTTATGAGGTTCTGTTCACCAGCGATTGTGAGCCAGGTTGCTGCAGGTAGTTGTTATTGGAGTGAAAAGATCATATCCGGAGAGAGGGAGAAAAAAGTCACAATTTTTATAAGGACTTTCTGTTATGGGAGGAAAATTTACTTCTTTATAAGTGGAAAGGACGTATTTTTTCTAAAAGTGATGACGATCAAGAAATAAAAACCCGCGCCACGCGCGGGCATCACATCAGTCGGCCAGCGCGTTAGCCATATCGGTTTTCACCTGTTTGCGCTGTTCCGGCGTCAGCACCTGGCTTACGTCGAAGTAGTATTTCACACGGTAATAGCGGGTCTGCTCTTCAATTTTGCTGAAGGCGGCAAGCTGGTTTTTCACCGTACTTTCATCCCATTTTCCGGCCTGGAACATGTCAATCAACGCGCCATCTTTTACACCGGTCATCGGGATCTTACTGACGTTTTGTTCCAGCGTCTTATGCAGGTCTTCGATTTTCTTCACCTGCTCGTTACTCAGCTTCAGGTGTTGTACCAGCGGATCCTGCGACGGTGATGGGGCAGCTTCAACATTAGCCGCCTGCGCTGTAAAACTGCACACCGCCAGTGACGCAGCAACCAAAGTAATACGGGTCATTTTCATCATCTTACTGTCCTTACATTCTGTTATAGGAAAAAGCAGGAGTATTGTTTTTCAAGAGCGGATGAATATGTGTGAGTAATTATATAAACAATTTTGTATGTTTAGCGGGCAAAAAAATGCCCCCTGACTGGAAGGGGGCATGGTGCCTGACTTACGTCAGATCGACTGGGTAAACGTCCTCGAAATCACGTCCTGCTGCTGCTCGCACGTTAGCGCATTAAACCGTACCGCATACCCTGAAACGCGAATGGTCAGGTTCGGATAATTTTCAGGATGTTCAATGGCATCCAGCAGCATTTCCCGGTTCATGACGTTGACGTTCAGGTGCTGCCCACCCTCGATGGCGGCTTCATGGTGGAAGTAACCGTCCAGCAGCCCCACCAGGTTGGCTTTACGTACCATCTCATCTTTACCCAGCGCCTGCGGCACAATCGAGAAGGTATAGGAGATACCGTCTTTCGCGTAGGTGAACGGCAGCTTAGCGACCGAGGTTAACGAGGCCACTGCCCCTTTCCTGTCACGCCCGTGCATCGGGTTTGCCCCCGGCGCGAACGGTGTGCCGCCCCGACGTCCATCCGGTGTGTTCCCGGTCTTCTGACCGTAGACCACGTTCGAGGTGATGGTCAGGATCGACTGGGTCGGCACTGCGTTACGGTAGGTTGGCAGCGCCTGAATTTTCTTCATAAAGCGCTCTACCAGGTCACAGGCAATGCTGTCCACGCGGTCATCGTTGTTACCGTACTGCGGGTAGTCTCCTTCAATCACGAAATCGACCGCCAGACCGGTATGGTCACGCACCGGCTTCACCGTCGCATATTTAATGGCCGACAGCGAATCTGCCGCCACTGACAGCCCGGCGATACCGCAGGCCATCGTGCGGTAAACGTCCCGGTCGTGCAGCGCCATTAATGAAGCTTCGTAGCTGTATTTATCATGCATATAGTGAATGAGATTCAGCGCGCTGATGTACTGCACCGCCAGCCAGTCCATAAAGTGATCGAGACTTGCCATCACAGTGTCGTAATCCAGCACATCGTCCATCAACGGCTCGGTTTTCGGCCCGACCTGGATCTTCAGCTTCTCATCCACCCCGCCGTTAATCGCGTACAGCAGCGTTTTCGCGAGGTTGGCTCGCGCACCAAAGAACTGCATTTGCTTGCCGATCACCATCGGGCTGACGCAGCAGGCAATGGCATAGTCATCGCTGTTGAAATCCACACGCATCAGATCGTCGTTCTCATACTGCAGAGACGAGGTCACGATAGACATCTGTGCAGCATATTTTTTGAAGGCGATAGGCAGTTGTTCGGACCAGAGGATCGTCAGGTTGGGCTCCGGTGCAGGCCCCATCGTGTGTAACGTATGCAGATAACGGAAACTGTTCTTCGTCACCAGCGTGCGGCCATCCAGCCCCATACCGCCAATCACTTCCGTTGCCCAGATCGGATCGCCGGAGAAGAGCGTGTCGAACTCCGGCGTACGCAGGAAGCGCACCATGCGGATCTTCATAATGAAGTGGTCGATCAGTTCCTGCGCCTGTGCCTCATTCAGGCGTCCGGCCTGCATATCACGTTCAATGTAGATATCAAGGAAGGAGGCAGTACGCCCCAGTGACATCGCCCCGCCGTTTTGTGATTTCACGGCAGCAAGGTAGGCAAAGTAAACCCACTGCACCGCCTCCTGGGCGTTCATTGCCGGGCGTGAAATATCAAAGCCATAGTTCGATGCCATCTGCTGGATCTGCAGCAGCGCACGCTTATGTTCCGCCAGCTCTTCGCGCAGGCGGATCGTGGCTTCCAGATCCTCACCACGCTCCAGCTTCGGCTGAAGATCGGCAAACTGAAGTTCACGCTCGCGTACCAGATAGCTGATGCCATACAACGCCACGCGGCGGTAATCACCGATGATACGCCCTCGTCCGTAGCCGTCCGGCAAGCCGGTCAATATGCCCGATTTACGACAGCGCATCATCTCCGGTGAGTAGACGTCAAACACGCCCTGGTTGTGGGTTTTACGCAGGTCAGTGAACAGGTATTCAAACTGCGGATCCATCTCACGGCCATAGGCTTCGAAGGAGCTGCGGATCATGTTGATCCCACCGTACGGATGCAGGGCACGCTTGAGCGGTTTATCGGTTTGCAGGCCGACGATCGTCTCCAGCCCTTCGTCGATATACCCGGGCCCGTGGGCAGTAATGGTGGTGGCAACGTTCGTGTCAAAATCCACCGGGGCGTGGGTGGCATTCTCCTGGCGAATGCCAACCATCACCTTTTGCCACAGCGCCGTCGTTGCAGGCGTCGCCTGCGCGAGGAAAGCTTCATCGCCTTCATAAGGGGTGTAGTTACGCTGAATAAAATCGCGCACGTTAACGGCGTCTTTCCATTCTTCACCGCGAAACCCGGCCCATGCGTCGCGATAAGGCGCGACGCCTGTATCAATAGTTACTTTCATGACATTCTCGCTTTATCAGGCGTAAGCCGCAGCCGGTGTGACCTTCCCAAGACGGAGGGCGTCCAGTGCGATCATTTTTTCTTCGTTGGTTGGGATCACCGCGCAGGCCACGCGGGACGAATCGGTGGTAATCACGCGCTCACCCGCGCTGCCTGGCAGAGCGTTTTTGGCTTCATCCACGGTGATACCAAAGACCTTCAGGTGCTCAGCCACTAACCCGCGAATAAGTTTTGAGTTCTCACCAATGCCGCCAGTAAATACCACACCATCCAGACGGTGCAGCGATGCCGCGTGACCAGCAATATGCCGCGCAATACGGTGCACAAAGGTGCGGATTGCGAGCTGCGCGCGCTGATGACCTTCATGCCAGGCTTTTTCCAGGGTTCGTAAATCAGAGGAAAGCCCGGAGATCCCAAGCAGGCCAGACTCTTTGTTGACCACGCGTTCCAGATCCTCGAACGACTGGCCGGTCTGCTGAGCAATCCACGCCATCGCACCAAAATCCACATCGCCACAACGCGTGCCCATCACCAGTCCTTCCAGCGGCGTCATCCCCATTGAGGTATCCACGCTTTCGCCGTTGCGCACCGCGCAGATGGACGCCCCGTTGCCGAGGTGAGCAATCACCAGCCCGCTGTCCTCAGGCGAAAGCCCAAGCAACGAATGTGCCTGCCCGGAAACGTAGCGGTGAGACGTGCCGTGGAAACCGTAGCGACGCACGCCAAGCTCTTCAAAATAGCGGTACGGCAACCCGTACAGCCAGGCATGCGGCGGCAGCGTCTGGTGGAAGCTGGTGTCAAACACCGCCACCTGCTGAATGCCCGGGAACAGGCGCTCTGCGGCTTCCACACCGCTTAGGTTGGCGTAGTTGTGCAATGGAGCCAGTGGGGAAACCTGGCGGATCTGTTCGATAACCTGTTCAGTGATAAGGGTCGACTCGCTGAAAAGTTCGCCTCCGTGGGCAATGCGGTGGCCAATTAAGGCCACGCTGCTCATCAGGTCGCGTTTCTCCAGCTCCAGGGCGATGGCAGCCAGCGCCCCTTCGTAGTCATGGTGAGCCAGCGTGACTGGCTCACCCCCATTCACGGAAATAAAGGCTTTTTCAGTGTTGATACCGTCTGCAATCCCCGTCATCAGGGCATCACAGTTGCTGGCATCGAGTACCGAAAACTTAACAGAGGACGATCCACAGTTAATAACCAGTACAACCGGAAACTCAATCATGGTGTTACTCCGCTCTTCCTGAGCAATGATTTAGAACAGTTTGTAAACGATATTCAGGATGGTCAGCAGGCCGACAACCGTGACGAAGATGTTCTCGGTTCTGCCTTTGTATTTCGCCAGCGCCGGAGCCTTACGGATGGCATACATCGGCAGCAGGCACAGCAGAGAAGCGATAATTGGTGCGCCCATAGCTTCGATAAGGTCGAGAATGTTCGGGTTGGCATATGCCACAACCCAGGTCGAACCCATGATGAAAATCATGCTGATGGTGTTCAGTTTGCGAAGGGAGACTTTCTTCTTATCACCCTTGTAACCAAACTTGAGGATCAAGCCGTTCAACCCTTCCAGGGTGCCCAGGTAGTGGCCGAAGAAAGATTTGAAGATAGCGACCAGCGCGATAATGGATGCACCATATTCCAGAATCGTAGCGAACGTAGATTTGGTACCCGACATCGATGCGAAGTGGTTCGCCAGGTAAGAAAGTACCGGAATGTTCTGCGCTTTGGCGTCCGCCATGTTCTGCGGAGAGAGCGTAAACAGGCAGCTAAAGGCGAAGAACATCACCACCGCCACCATCAGCATACTGGCGCGACCAATGATTTTGGAACATTTCTGCTCGGTGAACTCTTTACCAAACTCCGGCTCGTACTCTTCACGTTTAGAGACCACAAATGAGGAGACGATAGGTGAGAAGTTAAAGGAGAAGACCATGATGGAAATCCCCAGCCAGACCGTCACCAGAATGCCGTCATGGCCGGTGAAGGTGATATCGCTCAGGTTGACCTGGTCGATAACTGCGGAGTTCCAGTAAGGGATCAGCGACAGGGAAATCAGCACCAGACTGGCGATAAACGGGAACACCAGGAAGCTCATCACCTTCACCATCAGGTCTTTACCGAACCAGATGACAAAGGCCATCAGCAGCAGCAGGAACAGTGCCACAAAGCCACGGTTCAGCGCTGGCATCTGGAGCTGGTTTTCCCAGAAGGTCATGAAGGTGTTGGTAATGGTGACACCGTAAATCCACAGCAGTGGGCAAATCGCAAAGAAGTAGAGGAAGGTGATCACCACCCCACCGGTCTTACCAAAGTGCTCCTCCACCGTTTCGGTGATATTTCCGGAGACGTTGCTCCCGGACAGACACAGACGGGCCAGCGCACGGTGGCAGTAAAACGCAATTGGGAACGCGAGAAGCAGCATCAGCAGGATAGGGATCAAGCCGCCAAAGCCTGCACGAATAGGGAAGAACAGCACACCGGCACCGATTGCGGTACCAAACAGGCCGAGCGTCCAGGTGGTATCAGACTTACGCCAGGTCGACGTTTTTGTCTGGCCAACGATAATGCTTTCAGTGTTGCTCATAGGTCATCCTTATGCGTCAACGAAGCCAGTGATTTGGGAAACACGGGAGAGATCGATATTGCCGCCGGAAATAATGCTGACGGTTTTACGCCCCTGAATATAGTGGTCGAGCTTGCCGCTTAATAACGCGGCACAGGCCAGCGCACCAGCACCTTCCGTCACCACTTTATTTCGCTGAATGAGGGCAATCATGCTGTTGCGAATATCGTCTTCGCTGACCAGCACAATGTCATCGACCAATTCACGAACAATTTCGAAGGTTAAATTACCCGGGCGAGAAACATCGCAACCGTCTGCTAATGTTCCCGTCACACGGTGGGTCATGATTTCCCCGGCATAATACGATGCCGCCATGCCGTGAACGTTTTCAGACTGCACGCCGATAATATTGATGGTTGGGTTAATGGATTTAATGGCTGTCGCAATCCCGGCAATTAAACCGCCACCACCGATGGGCACAATCACGTTATCAACGTCGTACAAGTCTTCGAGAATTTCCAGACCGATAGTGCCCTGGCCAGCAATCACTTTAGGATCATCATAGGGTGGAATAAAAATGCGACCTTCCATCTCAACGATTTCGCTCACTTTAGCGATGGTGTCATTGAAGTTCTCGCCGTGTAACACTACTTCTGCCGAGTAGTCACGGGTTGCCGCGACTTTGGATTTCGGCGCACCCATCGGCATCACTACTTTGCCGTCGATACCCAACATCGCGCAGGAGAGCGACACGCCCTGTGCGTGGTTCCCGGCCGAGCAGGCCACCACACCTTTGCGTTTTTCAGCATCGGTCAGCGAGCTTAATTTATTAAACGCACCGCGTATTTTAAAAGAGCCGGTACGCTGCATATTTTCAAATTTCAGGAATATCTCACCCTTACAACGCTCGCTGAGATAATTTGAACGCGGCATACCTGTTTTATATATTTTTCCCGCCAGTCGTTTTCTGGCATCCTGAATATCTTCAATTGTCACCGGGAGATCGTAGGTAATGTGCATAATATCCTCGTTATAATAATTCGTTTTCTTCAGGCAAAGTCAGGGTATCAGAGCATCAGTAAAATAAGCTCTGGGTGTTTTTTAAGAGATTTAACGTCAATCAGATAATTAATTAATCATCGTCGTCTTTCACTGTCGAGTGACGAATATTGTTTTGCCAGTTCAACTAATACTGACGCCGATTTTTTAATACGATAATTTTTTGACCACACCGCGGCATACCGCGCTACGGGTAATTCATCTTCAACTGGCAGGACAATAAACTGGTCAGAACCGAACGGTGCAATCATGTCGCGCGGAATGACCGTCAGGTAATCGGCATTCAGGACAAGGTTATAAATGGTGACGACGGAATCGGTCTGGACGATATTTTCAATGCTGATGTGGTTGTCTTGCAGGGTGGTCAGAAGTTCTTTGTAGTAGCCCATATCGGTTTGCGGCATCACCCACTGTTCATGCGTGAGCGATGCCAATGTAGTCGATCCGGTACACGTTCGTGATTTGCTTGCCACCAGTACAAACTCGGATTCAAACAGTGGCTCAACGTGGAGATCCTGCAGCAGCATTTCATCGCTCAGCGTGCCAATGGCGAAATCCAGTCGACCATCACGAATGGCGGGCAGGAAAGAAGAGAGCTGCGCTTCATACATGGAAACTCGTGCTTTTGGGAACACTTCCTTGAATTTTTTGATCATTTCTGACAGGAAAGTGAAGCCAATCAGCGACGGATAGCCAAAGGAGACATCCATGACGGTGCTGAAACTGAGGCTGTTAATTTCGCTCACCATGTTTTTCATTTCACGGGTGATCGACTCAGAGTATGACAGCAGAACCTGGCCTGCCGCGGTCAGTTTTACGCCGGTGTTTTTCCGCACCATGACTTCAACGCCGAAGTAGGATTCGATATCGCTGATAATTTTGCTGACCGCGGGTTGCGTCAACCCCAGTTGTCTTGCAGCAGAACCTATGGAGCCACTTTTAATGACTTCCTGAAATACAACAAGGTGCTGTGTTTTCGGTAGAATAATAGTGTTCATAATATTCTGCGTATATTTCCCTATGACGGGGTGGATTCTACTCAATATTGTTTCTGGGGGTATGTGCTGTTACTCACAATTTGCCTTTTCGCATCATTACACACCGTCAAAAAACACAATAAAAAACATAAAAATCAACAACATAAACATCATTAAATACATTGTTTGGATGATATTTATCAACAAAAATAGCAGTAATAAATTTATTTTATGGCGATAACCACGATGAATCTTTCACACTTTAAAATATCAATTAAGACTATCTTTCAGGCAATTAAAGGCTAATAAACAATCACCGCGCAATTAAAATAATCTTATGTTTTATCAAATAAATTGACAACGCGTTTACTGACCGGGTCTAAATAGTGGGATACATCACACATTCATTGGGAAAATGTTTTTGGATTCAATATATGTTTATCAAATAAGATAAAATCAGACATCATTAGAGCAACATTATTAACAAATAAAAAACACTGGAAAATAACCATTTTTCAGTGCGAAATTTTGTGATTACGATCACCAGTGGATGATGAATAAAATCCATCGCGGTAAAAATAGTGAAATGTGCTTAGTGTCGCAAAATTGAGAATTGATGTCGTTTGCAAACATTGCCGGGGGGCGCTTCGCTTACGCAACCTACAAAAAACCAAAAGCAAAAACCCCGCCGAAGCGGGGTTCTTTAAGAAGTGAAACTGACCGATAAGCCGGGTTCTGTCGTGGACAGTCATTCATCTAGGCCAGCAATCGCTCACTGGCTCAAGCAGCCTACCCGGGTTCAGTACGGGCCGTACCATGTGAACCCCTATTTGGCCTTGCTCCGGGTGGAGTTTACCGTGCCACGGACTGTTACCAGCCGCGCGGTGCGCTCTTACCGCACCCTTTCACCCTTACCTGATCCTGCTTGCGCAGGCCATCGGCGGTTTGCTCTCTGTTGCACTGGTCGTGGGTTTCCCCCCCAGGCGTTACCTGGCACCCTGCCCTATGGAGCCCGGACTTTCCTCCCCTCCGCCCGTCTCCCCCCGAAAGGGGACGACGACGAAGCGGCGACTGTCTGGTCAGCTTCGGCGCGAAGTATAGAGGGTTTAGCCGCCGCTGTCACCTTTGCGTGTATATCCCTGTCTTCACTATCGTCTGAGCGCCACTGATGGCAGGAAGACTTTCTTTACCAGATTCCTGGGGCGAGCCAAAAATCATCCCTTCACCAGCACCACCTCAACGCCACTTTTCCGCAATCCTTCCAGGCTCTCCGCCGGGATCCCTTCATCGACAATAATCATATCAATCCGTTGCGTATCAATAATCTTATGCAGACTGGAGCGGTTAAATTTGCTGGAATCGGTCACGACGATGATCCGCTCTGCTACCTCGCACATCTTGCGATTCAGCCGGGCTTCATCCTCATTGTGTGTGCTCACACCACGATCGAGATCGATGGCGTCGACACCCAGGAACAGCAGGTCAAAGTGGTAATTCTGTAATGACTGCTCGGCCTGATCGCCATAGAAAGATTGCGACTGGCGGCGCAAATGCCCGCCGGTCATCAGCAACTCAACCCCTTCCGCTTCCAGCAAGGCGTTCGCCACGTTCATCCCGTTGGTCATGGCAATCACATCCGTATGCTGACGAAGCATACGGGCGATTTCAAACGTCGTGGTGCCGGAGTCCAGAATGATGCGATGCCCAGGCTTCACCAGCCCGGCAGCCACCTGCGCGATGCTGCGCTTTACCGCCGTATTCAGCGAGCTTTTGTCTTCCACGGAAGGCTCCGCACCTGGCACATTGCCTTCACAAATCAGCGCGCCACCATAAGCGCGTACGGCAATGCCTTGTTTCTCAAGAAACGCCAGGTCATTGCGGATCGTCACCGTCGACACGCCGTATAAATGCGAAAGATCGTTAACCTGTACACTTCCCTGCGCCCGCAACCGCTGAATGATTTGTTCTCGCCTTTCACTGGTGCCGACGATGCGCTTTTCTGCGGAAGAATCGGTGCTGCTCATAGGAGTTCCTTAATCAATAAACTTTCGTTTCATTTCGTTTTACTTATTAAGGCCTTTCTTTTACGGGAATGCAAGCCCTGTCAGGCCATCATAAGCCGCTTCTCCCGGCGCTGAAACCTTTCATTATGTTTCTTTTGTGAAACAGATCGGAAAACTATTATCTTTCGTTTTATTTTTACAACACCATAATGCAGTATCAAATGAAACAAAACGAAAGATGAATACCATCACCATCCGAAATGGAGAGGAAAGTGAAACATCTGACAGAAATGGTGGAACAACATAAACGGGGGAATTCAAACGGGATTTATGCCGTCTGTTCCGCACATCCGTTGGTACTTGAAGCTGCAATTCGTTACGCCCATTCGCATCATACGCCGCTGTTGATTGAAGCCACCTCTAACCAGGTGGATCAGTTCGGGGGTTATACCGGCATGACACCCGCCGATTTCCATGGGTTTGTCTGCCAGCTGGCGGAGTCACTCGGTTTCCCGACATCACAGCTGATCTTCGGCGGGGATCATCTTGGCCCAAACCGCTGGCAAAACCTGCCTGCGCTTCAGGCGATGGCGAATGCCGACGATCTGATCAAAAGCTATGTCGCAGCCGGATTCAAAAAGATCCACCTCGACTGCAGCATGTCCTGTGAGGACGATCCGGTTCCCTTAACCGACGCTATCGTCGCCGAACGCGCAGCACGTCTGGCAAAAATTGCCGAAGCAACCTGCCGCGAACAGTTTGGTGTCTCTGACCTGGTCTATGTTATCGGCACTGAGGTTCCTGTGCCGGGCGGCGCACATGAGACGCTGACCGAACTCGACGTCACCACACCTGAAGCTGCGCGTGCCACACTTGAGGCGCACCGCCACGCGTTTGAAAAGGAAGGCTTAAACGACATCTGGCCGCGCATTATTGGCCTGGTGGTTCAGCCCGGCGTAGAGTTCGACCACGCACACATCTGCGACTATCAGCCACACAAAGCCGTTGCGCTGAGTGACATGGTTGAAGCATACGACACGCTGGTGTTTGAAGCGCACTCCACCGATTACCAGACGCCGCAGGCGTTGCGCCAACTGGTGAAAGATCACTTTGCGATCCTGAAAGTTGGCCCGGCGCTCACCTTCGCCCTGCGCGAAGCGCTGTTCTCTCTGGCTGCTATTGAAGAGGAACTGTTGCCGGCTAAAGCCAGCTCTGGCCTGCGTCACGTGCTGGAAAACGTGATGCTCGATCGCCCGGAATACTGGCAGAGCCACTATCACGGTGACGGTAATGCGCGACGCCTGGCGCGTGGCTATAGCTACTCTGACCGCGTGCGTTATTACTGGCCAGACAACCAGATTGACAATGCCTTCGAGCGACTGGTGC
Organism: Enterobacter cloacae; assembly: GCA_014169315.1. Taxonomy (NCBI): domain Bacteria; kingdom Pseudomonadati; phylum Pseudomonadota; class Gammaproteobacteria; order Enterobacterales; family Enterobacteriaceae; genus Enterobacter; species Enterobacter cloacae. Next base: position 3,978,307 of record AP022133.1, read on the forward strand.
GCAACCTGGCAGATGACCCTGTTCCGCTGCCGCTGATCAGCCAGTACCTCCCGCTGCAATACAGCAAAGTTCGCGAGGGTGCTCTCAAGTCAACACCGCGGGAACTCATCATCGACCACATTCAGGACATACTCCAGCAGTACCACACCGCCTGCGAAGGCGTAACGACTCAACACGTATAATTAAAAAAGAGGAAAACGCTATGCCAAACATTGTCTTATGCCGCATTGATGAACGTTTAATTCACGGTCAGGTAGGTGTGCAGTGGGTTGGATTCGCCGGGGCGAACCTGGTTCTGGTGGCGAATGACGAGGTTGCAGAAGATCCGGTTCAACAAAACCTGATGGAAATGGTGCTCGCGGAAGGGATCGCCGTGCGCTTCTGGTCGTTACAAAAAGTGATCGACAACATTCACCGCGCTGCCGATCGCCAGAAAATTCTGCTGGTCTGTAAATCGCCCACAGACTTTTTGACGCTGGTTGAGGGCGGTGTGCCCATCACCCGTATCAACGTAGGAAATATGCATTATGCCAACGGCAAACAACAAATTGCCAAAACGGTCTCTGTAGACGCGAACGATATCACTGCGTTCAACGGCCTGAAAACCGCCGGGGTGGAATGCTTCGTTCAGGGCGTTCCGACAGAGGCTGCTTTGGATCTCTTTAAACTGCTCTGAGGGATTCACAATGGAAATTAGTCTGTTGCAGGCCTTTGCGCTGGGCATTCTCGCCTTTATCGCCGGCCTGGATATGTTTAACGGCTTAACACATATGCACCGCCCGGTGGTACTTGGGCCACTGGTCGGCCTGATCCTGGGCGATCTGCACACCGGTATTCTGACTGGCGGTACGTTAGAACTGGTCTGGATGGGGCTGGCTCCTCTGGCTGGCGCGCAACCACCAAACGTAATTATCGGTACCATCGTGGGTACCGCGTTTGCCATCAGCACAGGAGTGAAGCCAGATGTTGCCGTTGGCGTCGCCGTTCCGTTTGCTGTTGCCGTTCAGATGGGGATCACTTTCCTGTTCTCGGTGATGTCCGGCGTGATGTCCCGCTGCGATCGTATGGCGGCCAATGCCGACACTCGCGGTATTGAACGGGTCAACTATCTGGCACTGCTGGCGCTCGGCGTCTTCTATTTCCTGTGCGCTTTCCTGCCGATCTACTTTGGTGCTGAACACGCGAAAACCGCCATTGATGTTCTGCCGGAACGTCTGATTGACGGCCTCGGCGTCGCGGGCGGCATCATGCCAGCCATCGGCTTTGCTGTGTTGCTGAAGATCATGATGAAAAACGTCTACATCCCGTACTTCATTATCGGTTTTGTGGCTGCAGCCTGGCTCAAACTTCCGGTGCTGGCCATTGCGGCGGCTGCCCTGGCGATGGCCCTGATCGACCTGCTGCGTAAATCTCCTGAACCGACGGCTCCTTCAGCCCAGAAAGAGGAATTCGAAGATGGCATCTAATCAAACCACTCTGCCGGGTATTTCTGAAAGCGAAGAGACCCTGCTCACCGGCGTCAATGAAAACGTCTACGAAGACCAAACCATCGGTGCCGAGCTGACGAAAAAAGATATTAACCGCGTCGCCTGGCGCTCTATGCTGCTGCAGGCATCGTTCAACTACGAACGTATGCAGGCGTCCGGCTGGTTGTATGGTCTGTTGCCTGCGCTGAAAAAGATCCACACCAACAAGCGGGATCTGGCACGCGCCATGAAAGGTCACATGGGCTTCTTCAACACCCACCCATTCCTCGTGACCTTTGTTATCGGCATCATTCTGGCAATGGAGCGCTCCAAGCAGGATGTGAACAGCATTCAGAGCACCAAAATTGCCGTAGGCGCACCGCTCGGTGGTATCGGTGACGCGATGTTCTGGCTGACCTTACTTCCCATTTGCGGTGGTATTGGTGCCAGTCTGGCATTGCAAGGCTCCATTCTTGGCGCGGTGGTCTTTATCGTGCTGTTTAACGTGGTGCATCTCGGCCTGCGTTTTGGCCTGGCGCACTACGCTTACAGAATGGGCGTAGCAGCGATTCCGCTGATCAAAGCCAACACCAAAAAGGTCGGTCATGCGGCCTCCATCGTCGGGATGACGGTAATTGGCGCACTGGTGGCAACTTATGTACGCCTGAACACTACGCTCGAAATCAAGGCGGGTGATGCGGTCGTTAAACTGCAAACCGACGTCATCGACAAGCTCATGCCCGCCTTCCTGCCGCTGGTCTATACCCTGACCATGTTCTGGCTGGTACGCCGTGGCTGGAGCCCGCTGCGCCTGATTGGCATCACCGTGGTACTGGGTGTTGTGGGTAAGTTCTGTCACTTCCTGTAAAAGCAAAGAGGTTGCGATGTTAGGCATTATTTTGACGGGTCACGGCGGTTTTGCCAGTGGGCTTGAGCAGGCGATGAAGCAAATCCTCGGCGAACAACCGCAGTTTATCGCCATCGATTTTCCGGAAACGTCCACCACCGCGCGGTTGACCGCCCAGCTCGAACAGGCGATGAGCGAGCTGGACGAGCAGCACGATATTGTGTTTCTCACCGATCTGCTGGGCGGCACACCGTTCCGCGTGGCTTCAACGCTCGCGATGCAAAAACCGGGCAGTGAAGTGATAACCGGTACTAACCTGCAGTTATTGCTGGAGATGGTACTGGATCGCGATGGGTTAAGCAGCGAAGCGTTTCGACTGCAGGCGCTGGAGTGCGGGCATCGTGGCCTGACGAGCCTGGTGGATGAACTGGGACGCTGTCACGAGGAAGCACCGGCTGAGGAAGGGATATGAGCCAGCTGCTGCGCGCGCGCCGTGTTCTCACAAAACAGGGCTGGTTGAACGACCACCAGCTCTGCATGGCGCACGGGGTGATCACGGCAATTGACCCCATCCCAGCGGGCGTTACCGCTCGTGATGCCGAACTGCTTTGCCCGGCATATATTGATACCCACGTTCATGGCGGTGCGGGCGTGGATGTCATGGATGATGCACCAGATGTGCTGGATACGTTAGCCCTGCATAAAGCGCGTGAAGGGGTGGGTGCATTTTTGCCCACCACCGTCACCGCGCCGCTTGAGGCTATCCACGGGGCACTCAGGCGAATCGCCCGGCGCTGTCAAAACGGTGGCCCCGGGGCACAAATTCTGGGTAGTTATCTGGAAGGTCCGTACTTTACGCCGCAGAACAAAGGGGCGCATCCGCCGGAACTGTTCCGGGAGCTGGATATCGCTGAGCTGGACGCGCTCATTGCTGTCTCACAAAACACCCTGAGCGTGGTGGCGCTTGCTCCAGAAAAACCCGGCGCATTAGAGGCAATTCGTCACCTGAAACAACGGGGTGTACGCGTTATGCTGGGACACAGTGCCGCCACCTACGATCAAACCCTCTCTGCGTTTGATGCGGGCGCAGATGGACTGGTGCACTGTTATAACGGCATGACGGGGTTGCATCACAGGGAACCAGGCATGGTGGGCGCAGGGCTGACTGACCCGCGGGCATGGCTGGAGCTGATTGCTGACGGGCATCACGTCCACCCGGGTGCCATGCGGCTGTGCAGCTGCTGCGCGAAGGATCGTATGGTACTGATTACCGATGCTATGCAGGCTGCAGGAATGCCGGACGGGCGCTATACGCTGTGTGGTGAAGAGGTCACCATGCAAAGCGGTGTTGTCCGTACCGCCTCCGGTGGCCTGGCGGGCAGCACGCTGTCGCTGGATGCCGCAGTGCGTAACATGGTGGAGCATGCACGGGTAACGGCAGAGGACGCTATTCATATGGCTTCGCTGCACCCTGCCCGCCTGCTGGGTATTGATAACCAGCTCGGATCGTTAGCGCCGGGCAAACACGCAAATATTATCTCGCTGGACGCTGGGTTACACCTCCAGCAGATCTGGATCCAGGGCCAGGCTCTCCCCCTATAGCCCTTTCATTGTATGTCCTGTTGGCCTTACGACGTGCGATCGTAAGGCTTTTTTTTCCTTTCCTTAAATCTTTCCTTTTCTTTGTCGATCACACTTTTCGTTTTATTTCTTTTCTTTCATTGAAGTTTCGATTTCTTTTCTATAGATTTTATTTAACTGCTTAAGTGAACAAGTGAAACGAAACGAAAGATAGCGACACGTTTGCCAGCGTCTGATGTGGAATTCACATGACTAAGGACTGAGTTATGCCAGAAACAAACACCCCCGCTACAACCGGCACATGGACCGAAGAAGAGATCCGCCAACAACCCACTTGCTGGATCCGCTCGCTCAATAACATTGATAGCCTGCGTTCCTCGATCGACAATTTCCTGATGCCGTTGCTGCGCAAGCACGATCTTAAGATCGTGCTGACTGGCGCGGGCACATCCGCGTTTATCGGTGACATCATTGCTCCCTGGCTCGCCAGCCACACCGGGAAAAGCATCACTGCCGTACCGACAACCGACCTGGTCACTAATCCAATGGATTATCTCAGTGCCGCGCATCCTCTGTTGTTGGTCTCTTTTGCTCGCTCCGGCAATAGTCCGGAAAGCGTGGCCGCCGTTGAACTGGCGAATCAGTTTGTGCCGGAGTGCTACCACCTGTCGATAACCTGCAATGAGGCGGGAAGTTTGTACCAGAACGCGGTCGACAGCGATAACGCTTTTGCCCTGCTGATGCCTGCCGAAACCCACGATCGCGGGTTCGCCATGACCAGCAGCATTACCACCATGATGGCGAGCTGCCTGGCGGTATTCGCGCCAGAAACAATCAACAGCCAAACCTTCCGCGACGTCGCCGATCGCTGTCAGGCGATCCTGTCCTCGCTCGGTGATTTCAGCCACGGCGTCTTTGGCAACGACTCCTGGAAACGGATCGTTTATCTGGGAAGTGGTGGTCTGCAGGGTGCAGCGCGTGAATCGGCGCTGAAAGTGCTGGAACTGACCGCAGGCAAACTGGCGGCCTTTTATGACTCGCCTACCGGTTTCCGTCACGGGCCTAAATCACTTGTAGATAACGAAACGCTGGTGGTGGTGTTTGTCTCCAGCCATCCGTATACGCGTCAGTACGATCTCGATCTACTGGCGGAACTGCGCCGCGACCGCCAGGCCATGCGCGTGGTGGCTATCGCTGCTGAAAATGATCCGGTCATTGAAGCTGGCCCGCATATCCTGTTGCCACCTTCCCGCCCGTTTATCGATATGGAGCAGGCGTTCTGCTTCCTGATGTACGCCCAGGTCTTTGCGCTCACGCAGTCGCTTAACGTAGGCAATACGCCAGATACACCATCGGCGAGCGGCACGGTTAACCGTGTTGTGCAGGGCGTGGTTATTCATCCGTGGCAGCTTTAAGAGGATCGCATCATGAGCATTATCTCAACGAAATACCTTCTGCAGGACGCTCAGGCAAAAGGCTATGCCGTTCCGGCATTCAACATCCATAACGCTGAGACGATCCAGGCGATCCTCGAAGTGTGCAGTGAAATGCGATCGCCGGTGATCCTCGCGGGCACGCCGGGCACCTTTAAGCACATTGCGCTGGAAGAGATTTACGCCCTGTGCAGCGCTTACTCCCTCACTTACGACATGCCGCTGGCGCTGCATCTCGATCACCATGAATCGCTGGATGATATTCGTCGCAAAGTCCACGCCGGTGTGCGCAGCGCAATGATTGACGGCAGCCATTATCCGTTTGAGCAAAACGTGAAGCTGGTGAAATCGGTGGTCGATTTCTGCCACCTCAACGACTGTAGCGTCGAGGCCGAACTGGGCCGTCTGGGGGGTGTGGAAGATGACATGAGCGTCGATGCGGAAAGCGCCTTTCTGACCGACCCGCAGGAAGCGAAACGCTTCGTTGAACTGACCGGCGTCGACAGCCTTGCCGTTGCTATTGGTACCGCGCACGGTCTCTATACCAAACGTCCGAAAATAGACTTCCAGCGGCTGGCCGAGATCCGTGAAGTGGTGAGTGTACCGCTGGTACTGCACGGTGCAAGCGATGTGCCGGATGACTACGTTCGCCGCACTATCGAACTGGGCGTTTGCAAAGTCAACGTGGCAACCGAGCTGAAGATTGCCTTCTCAGACGCGGTTAAAGCCTGGTTTGCCGACAATCCACAGGGCAACGATCCGCGCTTCTACATGCGGGTCGGCATGGATGCCATGAAAGAGGTGGTCAGAAGCAAGATTATGGTTTGTGGCTCGGCAGATAAATTAACGCTGAACCCTGCGACGGTATAAATGTGTAAACACCAGACAATGCCTTAAGGAGCAGAAATATGAGCACGCCAAACATTTTGTTAACCCGCATCGACAACCGCCTTGTGCATGGCCAGGTCGGTGTGACCTGGACATCCACTATTGGCGCGAATTTGTTGATAGTCGTTGATGACGAGGTGGCAAAAGACGATATCCAGCAAAAGTTAATGGGAATAACGGCGGAGACTTATGGGTTTGGCATCCGGTTTTTCTCTGTTGAAAAAACCACAGCCATTATCGCGAAAGCCGCACCGCATCAGAAAATTTTCCTGATATGCCGGACACCTGAAACCGTGAAGAAATTGATTGAAGGCGGCGTGCCGCTGAAAGACGTCAACGTAGGAAATATGCATTTCTCTGAGGGTAAGAAACAGATCAGCAGCAAGGTTTATGTCGACGATAACGATCTGAGCAATCTTCGTTTCATTAAACGAAGTGGCGTAAACCTCTTTATTCAGGACGTGCCTGGTGATGCAAAAGAAGGCATTCCTGACTAATTTCGCTGTCTCGACATTCTAAAAAGCGGGTCACGATTACGAGGCAATAAAATGCATGAAATAACATTAGTTCAGGGTTTATCTCTGGCAGCATTAGTCTTCATTTTGGGAATCGATTTTTGGCTGGAAGCACTTTTTCTTTTTCGTCCTATCATCGTCTGTACGCTTACGGGAGCGATACTGGGCGATATCCATATTGGCTTGATCACCGGCGGGCTGACCGAATTGGCGTTTGCCGGGCTAACACCGGCCGGTGGCGTGCAGCCCCCTAACCCCATTATGGCGGGGGTGATGACCACCGTTATCGCCTGGTCAACCGGGGTTGATGCGAAAACGGCCATCGGGCTTGGCCTGCCGTTTAGCCTGCTGATGCAGTACGTCATCCTGTTCTTCTACTCGGCATTTTCTCTGTTTATGTCCAAAGCGGACAACTGTGCGGAAGAGGCTAACACTGCGGCATTTGCACGTCTCAACTGGACAACAATGCTTATCGTCGCCAGCACTTACGCCATTATCGCTTTTCTTTGTACCTACCTGGCACAGGGTGCAATGCAGGCGCTGGTAAAAGCGATGCCCGGCTGGCTCACGCATGGCTTCGAAGTCGCGGGGGGTATTTTGCCTGCCGTGGGCTTTGGCTTACTGCTTCGCGTGATGTTTAAGGCACAGTACATCCCTTATCTGATCGCTGGCTTTCTGTTTGTCTGTTACATCCAGGTCAGCAACTTGCTGCCTGTCGCCGTATTGGGTGCCGGGTTCGCGGTGTATGAATTCTTTAACGCCAAAGCCAGAAACGCCGCCCAGCCTCCCGCTTCGAGCGTAAAAAACGATGAAGAGGACTACAGCAATGGGATCTGAAATCAGTAAAAAAGACATCACTCGCCTGGGATTCCGCTCCTCTTTGCTCCAGGCCAGCTTTAACTACGAACGTATGCAGGCAGGCGGGTTTACCTGGGCCATGCTGCCAGTGCTTAAGAAGATCTATAAAGACGATAAAGACGGCCTGAGTGCCGCGATGAAAGATCATCTGGAATTTATCAACACGCACCCAAACCTGGTCGGCTTCCTGATGGGCTTGCTGATATCAATGGAAGAGAAAGGCGAAAACCGCAGCACGATCAAAGGGCTGAAAGTGGCTCTCTTCGGGCCCATTGCCGGGATTGGGGATGCAATTTTTTGGTTTACGCTGCTGCCGATTATGGCCGGGATCTGCTCGTCCTTCGCCAGCCAGGGAAATTTACTGGGACCGATCCTCTTCTTCGCTGTTTATCTCGCGATTTTCTTCCTGCGCGTCGGCTGGACACACGTAGGGTATTCCGTAGGGATCAAGGCGATCGATAAGGTGCGGGAAAATTCGCAGATGATTGCCCGCTCGGCAACCATACTGGGGATTACGGTGATTGGTGGGCTAATCGCCTCGTACGTCCATATCAATGTAGTGACGACGTTCGCCATCGACAGTACCCATAATGTTGCACTCCAGCAGGATTTCTTCGACAAAGTGTTCCCCAATATTTTGCCAATGGGGTACACACTGCTGATGTATTACCTGCTGCGCGTGAAGAAAGCGCATCCTGTGCTGTTGATTGCAATTACCTTTATGCTGGCCATTGTCGGCTCTGCCTTCGGAGTTCTTTAAATGAGTACGATCGCTTTTCAGGACTATCCTGACTACGAAAGCCTGAGCGAAGCGGCCAGCGAGCATTTGCTGACCCTGGTTCAGTGCAAGCCCGATGCGGTGATTTGCGTGGCAACGGGAGCAACCCCTCTGCTGACCTACCAACGTTTCGTCGACAAAGTAAAAGCATACGGGATCGATATCAGCGGAGTGACCTTTGTGAAGCTGGATGAGTGGGTAGGACTGGCACCTGATAATCCTGCAACCTGCGAGGTCTTCCTGCAGCAACATCTACTTAAGCCACTCGGCGTTGCTCCTGAGCGCTACATTGCATTTGCCTCTGACAAAGCGGATCAACATGAGTGTAACCGTGTAACCAGAGACATCGCGGCGCGCGGTGGTCTGGATCTCTGCGTGTTAGGCATTGGCAAAAACGGGCATCTGGGGCTAAACGAACCGGATGACTGGCTGGAGCCAGGTTGCCATATTACCTCTCTCGACGAACGTACGCGGATGCATGATATGCTCAGAGCGGCAGGCACATCGGTAGAACAAGGCATCACGCTAGGCTTGCAGGATATGCTGGCAGCAAAGGACGTTTTGTTGCTAGTGGCCGGAGAAGGTAAACAACAAGCGTTTTCGGCAATGAAAGAAGGGAAAGTGTCAACGAAAGTACCGGCGTCCTTCCTTTGGCTACACCCGAAAACGTCTTGTCTTTATTGCACGATGTAAGATGCAGAGAGTATCAGGCAGGTCAGCATGATCTGCCTGCCTTTTCTTTTCCGACTGTTTTTGATTTGCCGGATAAGGCGTAACCACCACCCGGTAAAACAAACGCGCCAGGTTTTACTCCCCCTGCTGCTCCAGCGCATACTTATACAGCGCATTCTTCTTCACGCCGTGGATCTCCGCCGCCAGCGCCGCAGCTTTCTTCAGCGGCAGTTCCGCCTGCAGCAACGTCAGGGTACGCAGCGCATCAGCAGGGAGCGCATCTTCTTCCGCTTTATGCCCCTCAACAATCAGCACCATTTCGCCTTTGCGGCGGTTTTCATCTTCCTTCACCCATGCCAGCAGTTCACCCACTGGCGCGCCGTGGATGGTTTCCCAGGTTTTCGTCAGCTCACGAGCCAGCACCACATAGCGGGCCTCACCCCAGACGGTAACCATATCTTCCAGGCTTTCCAGCAGGCGGTGAGTGGATTCGTAGAAAATCAGCGTACGCGGTTCCGCTTCCAGATCTTTTAATACATCACGACGGCCTTTAGATTTGGCAGGCAGGAAGCCTTCATAGCAGAAGCGATCGGACGGCAGACCCGCCGCGCTTAATGCCGCAATGGCAGCACACGGCCCCGGCAGAGGCACCACGCGGATCCCCGCTTCGCGGCAGGTACGCACCAGATGGTAGCCAGGGTCGTTAATCAACGGCGTCCCCGCGTCGGATACCAGCGCAATGTTCTGCCCTTCTTTCAGCTTCGCCACCAGCGTTTCCGCTTTTTGTTGCTCATTGTGATCGTGAAGGGCGAACATTCGGGCGTTAATCGCAAAGTGTTGCAGCAGTAAACCGGTATGACGGGTATCTTCAGCTGCAATCAAATCAACAGCTTGCAACACAGTGAGCGCACGTTGGGTAATATCAGACAAATTCCCGATAGGAGTAGGTACAATATAAAGCTGGCCTTGAGAATTATCTGCCGTTTCGTGTTGTTTCATTGTTTAGTCCGTATTACCGATTTAATATTGAGCATTGCGTAAAAAATCACTGGATACAGTATGGTACCGTTAACGTTTCTTCGAAAAAAAGCCACGCGCAGCGTGCCGCTTCTGCTGGCAGCCCTGATCTTCGCAGGCTGTGGCACCCAGGCACCCGATCAAACCACTGCCCATATGCAGGGTTCAGCCCAGGCTGATTCTGGCTTTTATCTGCAACAAATGTCGCAGAGTTCAAATGATACCAAGACCAACTGGCAATTACTCGCCATTCGTGCACTCCTGAAAGAGGGGAAAACCCAGCAGGCTGCCGAACTGTTCAACCAGTTGCCGAAAGATCTTAACGACACTCAGCGTCGTGAGCAGGAGCTGCAGTCTGCCGAACTGAAAGTGGCATTGAAAGATTTCGCGGCTGCGAAAAAGATCCTCGGTAATATCGACGTGAGCACGCTTGATAAAAACCAGCAGGCTCGTTTCTGGCAGGCCGGTATCGCCGCTGAGCAGGGCCATCCTTCCCTGACGCTGCTGCGTGCTCTGGTCGCTCAGGAGCCCCTCCTCGGTGGGACGGACAAGCAGAAAAATATTGATGCTACCTGGCAGACGCTCGCCTCCATGACTCAGGAGCAGGCCCAGGCGCTGGTCATCAATGCAGACGAAAACGTGTTGCAGGGCTGGCTGGACTTACAGCAAATGTGGTTTAACAACCGCAACGATCCGAAGATGCTGAAAGCGGGTATTACCGACTGGCAAACCCGCTACCCACAAAACCCAGGTGCGAAAATGCTGCCAACGCAGCTGGTAAACGTGCAGAACTTTAAACCTGCATCCACCAGCAAAATCGCTCTGCTCCTGCCGTTGAATGGCCAGGCGGCGGTGTTTGGCCGTACCATTCAGCAAGGCTTTGAAGCGGCGAAAAACGGTACTCCTGCGGTAACAGGCAGTGCCGTTCCTGCTCAGGCGGCCCAGGCCGCGAACGTGAACGAGGTGGTCAGCCCTTCCACCGCAGAGACCAGTGACCTGACGACAGCACAAACGCCAGCTCAGGGCACCATGCAGAACCCGGTCACCGCGCCTGCCACGCCTGCAGCTGCACCTGCTGTCACACCTGCCCCGGCGGCTCAAGCTCCGGTGGCAACACCGGCTGCTCCAGCGACCAGCACCGCAGTAGCACCGCAACCACAGACTACTCAACCTGCGCCTGCACCTGCACCTGCACCTGCACCTGCACCTGCACCTGCACCTGCACCGCAGCAGGCAGCACAGCCCCAGAGTGTGGCAACCACCAGCGCCAACCCGGGCACTGAGCTGAAAATCTACGACACCAGCTCTCAGCCGCTCGATCAGGTTCTGGCGCAGGTTCAGCAGGACGGTGCAAGCATCGTTGTTGGCCCACTGCTGAAAAATAACGTGGAATCGCTGATGAAGAGCAATACCACGCTGAACGTGCTGGCGCTCAACCAGCCAGAGCAGGTTCAAAACCGTGCCAATATCTGCTACTTCGCCCTTTCACCGGAAGATGAAGCCCGCGATGCGGCACGTCATATTCACGAGCAGGGTAAACAGGCTCCACTGTTGCTGATCCCACGTAGTTCGCTGGGCGATCGTGTCGCCACTGCGTTTGCCGGAGAGTGGCAGAAACTGGGCGGCGGTATTGTGCTGCAGCAAAAATTTGGCTCGACCTCTGAACTGAGAGCGGGCGTAAATGGCGGCACAGGTATCGCCCTTAATGGCAGCCCGGTCTCTGCCAGCCTGCCACAACAGCAAGGCGTAACTATCGGCGGCCTGACCATTCCTGCCCCACCAACCGACGCGCAAATCAGCGGTGGCGGCAAAGTGGACGCGGCCTATATTGTGGCCACACCGGAAGAAATTGCCTTCATCAAGCCAATGATTGCTATGCGTAACGGTAGCCAGAGCGGCGCAACGCTTTACGCCAGCTCCCGCAGCGCACAAGGTACTGCCGGCCCGGATTTCCGTCTGGAAATGGAAGGTCTGCAATACAGCGAAATCCCTATGCTGGCAGGCAGCAATCCTGCACTGATGCAGCAAGCGCTGAGTACCGTGCATAACGATTACTCTCTGGCGCGGCTGTATGCGATGGGTGTCGATGCGTGGGCGCTGGCGAACCACTTTACCCAGATGCGCCAGGTGCCAGGCTTTGAGCTGAACGGCAACACGGGCGATCTGACGGCAACTCAGGACTGCGTGATTAACAGGAAGTTATCATGGCTCAAATACCAGCAGGGGCAAATCGTCCCGGCCAGTTAAGCCGCAAAGAGACCGGTGACGCGTGGGAGTTAAAAGCGCGTCGCTGGCTTGAAGGCAAAGGACTGCGCTTTATCGCCGCTAACGTTCGCGGACGTGGCGGCGAAATCGACCTGATCATGAAAGACGGTCAAATTATCGTGTTTGTTGAAGTACGCTACCGACAGTCTTCCCGTTTTGGCGGTGCTGCCGCCAGCGTGACGCTCGCCAAACAACATAAATTATTACAGACTGCCCACTTGTGGCTTGCCCGCCATAATGGGAGTTTTGATACTGTGGATTGCCGTTTCGATGTGATAGCCTTCACCGGAAGTGAGATCGAATGGCTTAAAAACGCGTTTGGCGAAGGCGCATAAATAAGATTTAAAGGGATAACGTGCTCGAAAGAATTAAAGTGTGCTTCACAGAAAGCATTCAGACTCAGATTGCTGCGGCGGAAGCCCTCCCGGACGCGATCTCCCGCGCAGCAATGACGCTGGTACAGTCTCTGTTGAACGGCAACAAAATCCTCTGTTGTGGCAATGGCACCTCGGCCGCCAACGCACAGCATTTTGCTGCCAGCATGATCAACCGTTTTGAAACAGAACGCCCCAGTTTACCGGCCATTGCACTAAATACCGATAATGTGGTCTTAACAGCGATTGCTAACGATCGTCTGCATGACGAGATTTATGCGAAGCAGGTACGTGCCCTGGGTCATGCCGGAGATGTGCTACTGGCGATCTCCACGCGCGGTAACAGCCGGGATATCGTCAAAGCCGTTGAAGCCGCCGTCACTCGCGACATGACCATCGTTGCATTAACCGGCTATGACGGTGGTGAACTGGCGGGGCTGCTTGGGCCGCAGGATGTGGAAATTCGCATCCCTTCTCACCGTAGTGCGCGTATTCAGGAAATGCATATGCTGACGGTAAACTGCTTATGCGACCTGATCGATAACACGCTTTTTCCTCACCAGGATGATTAAGGAGTACTAATGAAGGCTTTATCGACCCTCGCAGTCCTTATGTCTGCACTGTTACTTCAGGGATGTATTGCTGCGGCCGTTGTCGGTACCGCAGCTGTAGGTACAAAGGCAGCAACCGACCCGCGTTCTGTGGGTACGCAGGTAGATGACGGTACGCTGGAGCTGCGCGTCAACAGTGCGCTGTCTAAAGATGAACAAATTAAGAAAGAAGCGCGCATCAACGTGACGGCTTATCAGGGCAAGGTGCTGCTGGCAGGCCAGGCACCGAATATGGAGCTCGCCTCACGTGCTAAACAGATTGCGATGGGTGTAGAAGGTACCACGGAAGTGTTTAATGAAGTGCGTCAGGGCCAGCCAATTGGCCTGGGCACGGCCTCTTCCGATACCTGGATCACCACCAAGGTACGTTCCCAGCTGTTGGGTACAGACCAGGTGAAATCCTCAAACGTGAAAGTGACGACCGAAAATGGCGAAGTGTTCCTGCTGGGTCTGGTCACCGATCGTGAAGGGAAAGCGGCTGCCGATATCGCCAGCCGGGTGAGCGGTGTGAAACACGTCACCACCGCGTTTACCTATATCAAGTAAGCAGAACGCAAAACTGCAGGCCCGGTAGGCGTCATCAACGCTACCGGGCTTTTTTATATCAGCGCAATACACCCCACAATCACCCCGCTTAACGCCACCAGCCCCGCAGTCAGCCACAGCGCTTTCGCCGGGAATGACTTTCTCAGCATGATAAGTGACGGCAGGCTGATCGCCGGCAGTGTGATGAGTAGCGCCAGCGCCGGGGCGGTTCCCATACCGGCCAGCATCATGGTTTGCACAATGGGGATTTCCGCCGCGGTTGGGATCACAAACAGGCAACCTGCAACCGCCATCGCCACTACCCACAGCAGCGTATTGTCGATTGCCCCGTCCGCATGCGGGAAGAGCCAGACACGCGCGGCCCCCAGAACCAGCACCGCCAGGATATAAACCGGGATTGTGCTCCAGAAAAGCTGCCACAGCGCACTCCCCCAACGCGCAAAGAAACCACCCTGCGGCTCCCCCATCTCCAGCTCGACAGGGGCTGGCTCAGGTTCGTTGTCTTTCACCAGGTTTTGTACCAGCGTCGCCACCACCAGCACCGTCAGAAGCCCAGCCACCAGACGGATAACGGCAAAATGCCAGCCAAGCACAAAGCCCATAAATACCAGCGTTGCCGGGTTTAACAGCGGGTTGCCCATCCAGAACGCGAGCGCACCGCCCATTGATACGCGCTGGCGACGCATTCCGGCGGCGACAGGTGCAGCACAGCAAGAACACATCATCCCCGGAAGGGCAAAAATCGTCCCCAGCAGGGTGCCCTGAAAACGTGGTTGACCCAGGGTTTTCACCAGCCAGTGACGCGGAATAAGAACCTGAATCAGCGACCCCAGGATCACGCCTAATACGGCAGCTTTCCAGACCGCAAGGAAATAGACCATCGCATAATCCCACGCCGCCTGCAGCGGGCTGGAATCGGCCTGAGTGAGAATGGATTTACCTATGCTGTGGGTATCGGCGGCGGTGAAAGCTTTACCGTAATACGGCTGCCATTTCACATACCAGAGGCCGACAATAACCACGAGAAAGAAGAGTGCGGGTTTCCACCATTGAACAGGTGTTGCCGCCTGAGATGAAGACTGACCAGTCATAGCATTCCCCGGAGAGTGTTAGAATTAGCCGGGGGAGTTTACGCCTCGCCCTGAGCGATTTCACGCAGTTTTGCCGAAGGGATGATATTCACCCCCTCCTGAGACGGAGCCAGCGCTTCTTTCAGCATCGCGCGCGCCACATCCCGCGCTTCAATAGATTTCCAGTTACCGGGCAGCAACGTAAACAACGGAGCGAAGACAGATTCATTAAAACGCCGTTTTTCGCGGTGCCCAAGCAGCATAGAGGGGCGGACGATCGTCAGGTATTCCCACTTCTGCGCGATCAGCGCCTTCTCCATCTTTCCTTTTACCTTGTTATAGAAAAAGGGAGAGTTTGCATTTGCCCCCATCGAACTGACCACCACCAGATGTCTGGCACCCAGCTTTTTGGCTCTGAGCGCAGTATCAATAACCAGCGCATAATCGGCATGCACAAACGCTGCTTTACTGCCCGCGTCACGCCGGGTCGTGCCCAGGCAGCAAAACGCAATATCAATGGGATCACGCACCTGCGCCAGCGCATCGGTCAGATTAGGATCATGAGGATTAAACACACCGGAGGTATCAGCAAGCGGGCGGCGCGTCGGCGCGGCGATGTAATTCACCTTGCGCTCCTGAATCAGCAGTCGTAGCAAATACCCGCCTACCAGCCCGGTTGCGCCTGTAATTAGCACCTGACTCATACGCTACTCCTGACGTAGCCAGTGGATTTTTTTACCAAATCCCAGTGTGTTATCTGTGAATTTTAGCTCATCAAGGCGGATTTCCCACACCGGCGCTTTAAACGCAAGCGCAACCGGGAAACGGCGAGTGTAGTGTTTACGCTGTACCTCGCTTTCTTCCCCGTCCAGACGGCGGATCTCCCCTTTGAACTGCACCCCGCGGATCTGCGCGACCGTTTTCGGCTGGCCGTTGACCGTACCCGCCACCTTCGCCTGTGGCCCCGTCATTTGTGCATGACGCGTTTTATCTTCGCTCAGGACATAAAAGGCCACGCGTACGGGATCGTAGTAGTAGAACGCGTTTGCACACCACATTTCACCTGCGTCATACACACACCAGGTAACAACATGCTGCTTCGCCAGCCAGCGGTTAATGGCGGCCAGTGTTTCCATTTTCGTTCTCTCTCATGCTATGGTGCGCTCACCTTAACATACTGAATCTGTATACCGTGTGCTGGTTTCTCTATCTTGTCCGAACCGCTGATAATGCCCTCTACACCGGAATAACCACCGATGTGGCGCGGCGTTTCCTGCAACATCAAACGGGGAAAGGGGCAAAAGCGCTGCGGGGGAAAGGGGAATTACAGCTCGCCTTTTCAGCGCCCGTGGGGGACAGATCGCTGGCGCTCAGAATGGAATACCGCATTAAGCAGTTGACGAAGCGCCAGAAAGAGCGCCTCGTCACCGGAGACGGCTCCTTTGAGGCGCTACGCGAGAGCCTGGTTAAAACCGATTGAAGTGGTCGTGGTACTCTACCAGGCCATTCACGCCGTTTAGCGCATCATCTGCCAGACGGTGTACCTGGAAGGCGGATTCAGTGCCCGGCCAGCGGCAACGCAGATCGTAATGCGCCGCCTGCTCGAAACCTAAACGGCTATAGAGTGCCGGTTCGCCCAGCGTCACCACGGCGGCGTAGCCAAACTCATTCAGCGAGTCCAGCCCTTCATAAACCAGCTGACGCGCCAGCCCCTGACCACGGTAGTTCTCATCGACCGCCAGCGGTGCCATTCCTACCCACTGTAGCTCTTCACCCTGAACTGTCACCGGGCTGAAGGCGACATAGCCAACCACCTGCCCTTCGTCATCGGTGGCAACCAGCCCCAGCGTAATCAGGCCGTCTTCGCGGAGATCGTGGACCAGTTGGGCTTCTGCATCGCTCGCAAAAGAACGGCGTAACAACGCATCGATACCCGGTGCATCAATCCCAATTTCAACTCGAATCAGCATGGCTCACCTACTGAAGTGTGTTTACTTTCCGGCGGGGTTTTCAGCCCGGCCTCAACGAAATCTGCCATTTGCATCAACATCACGTGCAGTGCTTTCGGCATCTGCTCCAGCTCAATGGCATCCATTAAATTTTTGACGTACAGACCGAGTTCCGTATCACCTTCAATCACCAGACGGCGCTGGAAGAAGAGCGTATCCGGATCCTGCTTACGCGCGGCGATCATCAACAGATCGCTGGCATTGGCGCTAAAGCTCACATCCGCTTCGGCGGACTCTCGTACGATCAGCTGGTTATTCTCAACCGAAGTAAACCAGCGCAGCCCGATATCACGGACTTCAATACTTAGCCAGCGGCCTTCCAGAAACTCCAGCTCGCCGTCCTGCAGCGCCTGGCGAAACTGCCAGCTCAGCACCTGCTCCAGCACCTGGCGTTTAAGCGCGAACGGTGCCAGTTTTACCGGCACGCTCAGCATTGATGGCCCAAATTGTACGAGACGTGAACGCAGTTTATCCAGCACGAGCTTTACTCCCTGATAGCAATAATCCGGTTATTTTGCCATATCCGGAGGACAACATAGCGGCGTAAATCAACAAACTGTCGTCCGGTGTACCTCATTATTGGTGTCATCAATACGCCATTAGCTGCCTTAAATCAAAAATTGTCGCGTATGGGTTAATTAAAATCCCAGCTCGTTAACAATTTTGCGATCGCAGTGATCGACTGACATCAGGATAAATTATGGAGCTGCTCTGCCCTGCCGGAAACCTTCCGGCGCTTAAGGCGGCCATCGAAAATGGGGCCGATGCGGTCTATATCGGGCTGAAAGACGATACTAACGCCCGCCATTTTGCTGGCCTCAACTTTACGGAGAAAAAGCTTCAGGAAGCCGTTAACTTCGTACACCAGCACCGCCGTAAGCTGCATATCGCCATCAACACGTTTGCCCATCCTGATGGCTACGCACGCTGGCAGCGCGCGGTGGACATGGCGGCGCAATTGGGTGCAGATGCGTTGATTCTGGCCGACCTCGCCATGCTTGAGTATGCGGCAGAACGCTACCCACATATTGAGCGCCACGTCTCCGTTCAGGCATCCGCCACCAACGAAGAGGCCGTGCGTTTTTACCATCGTCATTTTGACGTTGCCCGCGTCGTGCTGCCGCGCGTGCTCTCTATTCATCAGGTTAAGCAACTCGCTCGCGTCACGCCAGTGCCGCTGGAAGTTTTTGCCTTTGGCAGTCTGTGCATCATGGCCGAAGGGCGTTGCTATCTTTCCTCCTATTTAACCGGTGAATCACCGAATACCGTCGGAGCCTGCTCACCTGCCCGCTTTGTTCGCTGGCAGCAAACGCCGCAGGGGCTGGAGTCTCGCCTGAATGAAGTGCTGATTGACCGCTATCAGGACGGTGAAAACGCTGGCTACCCGACGCTGTGCAAAGGCCGCTACCTGGTCGACGGCGAGCGTTATCACGCCCTGGAAGAGCCCACCAGCCTCAACACGCTGGAGCTGCTGCCGGAACTGCTGGCTGCCAATATTGCCTCTGTGAAAATTGAAGGCCGCCAGCGCAGCCCGGCCTACGTGAGCCAGGTGGCAAAAGTCTGGCGTCAGGCCATCGACCGTTGCATGGCCGATCCGCAGAACTATGCCCCGCAACCTGTCTGGATGGAGACGCTCGGCGCGATGTCTGAAGGTACACAAACCACGCTTGGCGCGTATCACCGTAAATGGCAGTGAGATAACCATGAAATATTCATTAGGGCCAGTGCTCTACTACTGGTCAAAAGAGACGCTGGAAGATTTTTATCAACAGGCCGCGACCAGCAGCGCAGATGTGATTTACCTCGGCGAAGCGGTATGCAGCAAGCGCCGGGCAACAAAAGTGGGTGACTGGCTGGATATGGCCAAAAGCCTGGCGGGAAGTGGCAAACAGGTTGTGTTGTCGACGCTGGCACTGGTTCAGGCCTCATCTGAACTGGGTGAGCTGAAGCGCTATGTCGAAAACGGTGAGTTCCTTCTGGAGGCCAGCGATTTAGGCGTGGTGAATATGTGCGCCGAACGCAAACTGCCGTTTGTCGCCGGACATGCGCTGAACTGCTATAACGCGGTGACACTGCGCCTGTTGCTGAAACAGGGTATGACCCGCTGGTGTATGCCGGTAGAACTCTCCCGCGACTGGCTGGCAAACCTGCTGACTCAGTGCGAAGAGCTGGGGATCCGCAATCAGTTTGAAGTGGAAGTGCTGAGCTACGGGCATCTGCCGCTGGCCTACTCCGCGCGTTGTTTTACCGCCCGTTCGGAAGACCGTCCGAAAGACGAATGCGAAACCTGCTGTATAAAATACCCAAACGGACGCAGTATGCTGTCGCAGGAAAATCAGCAGGTATTTGTCCTCAACGGTATTCAGACCATGAGTGGCTATGTCTATAACCTCGGCAACGAGCTGGCATCGATGAAAGGGCTGGTGGACGTGGTACGCCTGTCACCGCTGGATACGGAAGTCTTCGCGATGCTGGACGCATTCCGCGCCAATGAAAACGGTGCCTCTCCCCTGGCGCTGACGGCCAACAGCGACTGTAATGGCTACTGGAAACGCCTCGCCGGGCTGGAGCTGCAGGCGTAAATTTACACAACATCATTCAAGTTGCATCAAGGCGGCAAGTCTGAGGATCCCCAGGAGCTTACTCAAGTAAGTGACTGGGGTGAACAGACGCAGCCAACACAGAGACAGCGTGAAGGATGAAGTGTAAAAGCTCACTTTGTTAACAACGGTTAGTAATTTTTAATGCACTATTAAAAGATTCACCGTCGACAAAGTGAGCTGTTATGACTGATAAAACCCTTCCGTTTTCGGTGCTGGATCTGGCTCCGATCCCTCAAGGCTCCTCGGCTGGAGTTGCTTTTTCACACTCTCTGGATCTTGCCCGTCTGGCCGAGAAACGAGGTTATCACCGCTACTGGCTGGCCGAGCACCACAATATGGTGGGGATCGCCAGCGCCGCAACCTCAGTGCTGATTGGTTACCTGGCAGCCAATACCACCACACTCCACCTGGGGTCGGGCGGTGTGATGCTGCCGAACCACGCTCCACTGGTGATAGCCGAGCAGTTTGGTACCCTGAATACCCTTTATCCAGGCCGGATTGATTTAGGGCTGGGGCGTGCGCCAGGCAGTGACCAGCCGACCATGCGCGCCCTGCGTCGCCATATGAGCGGCGACATCGACAATTTCCCGCGTGATGTTGCTGAACTGGTGGACTGGTTCGATGCGCGAGATCCGAATCCGCATGTACGCCCGGTGCCAGGCTACGGCGAGAAGATCCCGGTTTGGCTGTTAGGCTCAAGCCTTTATAGCGCACAGCTCGCCGCACAGCTGGGGCTGCCGTTTGCGTTTGCCTCGCACTTCGCGCCGGATATGCTGCACCAGGCGCTGCATCTCTATCGCACTAACTTTAAACCGTCCGAACGTCTGGAAAAACCGTACGCGATGGTGTGTATCAATATCATTGCCGCCGACAGTAACCGCGACGCAGAATTCCTGTTTACCTCCATGCAGCAGGCGTTTGTGAAATTGCGGCGCGGCGAGACGGGACAGCTACCGCCACCGGTGGAGAATATGCATCAGCTGTGGTCGGCTTCCGAACAGTATGGTGTGCAACAGGCGCTGAGTATGTCTCTGGTGGGGGATAAAACAAAAATCCGTCACGGGCTGGAAGCGGTGCTGCGTGAGACGCAGGCAGATGAAATTATGGTTAACGGACAGATCTTCGATCACCAGGCACGTTTACACTCGTTTGAGCTGGCGATGCAGGTGAAAGAGGAAATGTAGCGTAGTGCGGTTTGTTGCCCTCTCCTTGTGGGAGAGGGTAACAAGAGATTTTACGGGTAGACAGGCAGCAGGTTAAAACTCGACAGGACGTGAACCAGCGCGTTGCCAACACCGAACACCAGAATCAGCGCAATCATCGGTTTGCCGCCCCAGACGCGGAATTTCGGGCTACCGAAGCGTTTACGTGATTTACGCGCCAGCAGTGCCGGGACAATTGCCGCCCAGATAGTCGCAGCCAACCCGGCATAGCCAATGGCGTACAGGAAACCGTTCGGCCACAGCAGACCACCGACAACCGGCGGCAGGAAGGTCAACAGCGCGGTTTTGAAACGCCCCATTGCCGAATCATCAAAGCCAAACAGATCCGCCAGATAATCAAACAGACCCAGGGTTACGCCGAGGAAGGAACTCGCCACGGCAAAGTTGGAGAACACCACCAACAGCAGATCCAGACTGCGGCTGTTCAGTACCCCGCTCAGTGCCTGAACCAGCACATCAATGTTACCGCCCTTCTGTGCAATACCGATAAATTCAGGGCGCGGAATGTTACCCATCGTCCCCAGCAGCCAAATTACATACAGTCCCAGCGCCAGCAGCGTACCGTAGACCAGACACTTCACAATGGTGCGCGGATCTTTGCCATAGTACTTCATCAGACTCGGCACGTTACCGTGATAGCCAAACGACGCCAGACAGAACGGCAAGGTCATCAACAGGTACGGCGTATAAGAGGTATTCGCTTCTGCCACGTTAAACAGCGTCGCCGGGGTAACGTGCCCCAGCAGGCTGCCGAATGTCAGGAAGAAGGTAATGACCTTCGCACCCAGCACGATTGCCGTCATGCGACTGACCGCTTTGGTACTCAGCCAGACAATAAACGCCACGCCCAGCGCGAAGCATAGCCCCGCCAGACGGGCCGGGACGTTCAGCGACATCTCCGCAAAGGTATGGTGCAGAATCGAACCACTCGCAGAAATGTATGCGTAGGTGAGGATATAGAGCACAAATGCAATGGAGAGGCCGTTCACCAGGTTCCAGCCTTTGCCCAGCAGGTCTTTGGTGATGGTGTCGAAGCTCGAACCGATGCGGTAGTTCAGGTTAGCTTCGAGGATCATCAACCCGGAATGGAGCATACAGAACCAGGTAAAGACCAGCGCCGCCAGCGACCAGAAGAACCACGCACCGGACATAACCACTGGCAGGGAAAACATCCCGGCACCAATGATGGTTCCGCCGATGATCACCACGCCGCCAAGCAGCGAAGGTGACGTTTGGGTGGTGGTTAGTGTCGCCATACAGCCATTTCTCCAGTCAATAATGCGGTGATGCATTTTAATGTGCAGCACTGTACCAGTACAGGAGTACAAAAGGAATAAAAAAAGCCCCGATAGTGTTTATCGGGGCTGTATATTTTACTTTACGTCAGTTGCGTAAGGCTTACGCGTCACGGCGACGGCTTGAGCCTTCGTCACGACGTGGGCCACGGCTTTCGCGACGTTCGCCGGAGAAACGACGACCTTCACCACCGCGACCTTCGCTGCGACCGCCTTCACGACGTTCGCCACCGAAACCACGACCACCGCCACGACGTTCGCCACCACGGTCAGGACGTGGCTGTGCATCGCCCAGCAGCTGCATGTTCATCGGCTTGTTCAGGATACGGGTGCGAGTAAAGTGCTGCAGTACTTCGCCCGGCATACCTTTTGGCAGCTCGATGGTGGAGTGAGAACCGAACAGCTTGATGTTACCAATGTAACGGCTGCTGATGTCGCCTTCGTTAGCGATCGCTCCAACGATGTGACGAACTTCAACACCATCATCACGGCCAACTTCAATGCGGTACAGTTCCATTTCGCCAGCGTCACGACGCTCACGACGTGGACGGTCTTCACCGCCACGCTCTGGACGGTCACCACGTGGGCCACGGTCATTACGGTCGCCACGACGTTCGAAACGATCGTCACGGTCACGGAATTCACGCTTAGGACGCATCGGTGCATCTGGTGGCACGATCAGGCTACGTTCGCCCTGAGCCATTTTCAGCAGTGCTGCAGCCAGGGTTTCCATGTCCAGTTCTTCGCCTTCAGCAACAGGCTGGATCTGCGACAGCAGCGCACGGTACTGATCCAGATCGCTGCTTTCCAGCTGCTGCTGGACTTTGGCGGCGAATTTTTCCAGGCGGCGTTTACCCAGCAGATCTGCGTTTGGCAGGTCAGCTTCTGGAATGGTCAGCTTCATAGTACGTTCGATGTTACGCAGCAGACGACGCTCGCGGTTCTCAACGAACAGCAGCGCACGGCCAGCACGACCTGCACGACCTGTACGGCCGATACGGTGAACGTAAGACTCGGAATCCATTGGGATGTCGTAGTTCACAACCAGGCTGATACGTTCAACGTCCAGCCCACGTGCTGCCACGTCGGTTGCAATCAGGATATCCAGACGACCGTCTTTCAGACGCTCCAGAGTCTGCTCACGCAGGGCCTGGTTCATGTCGCCGTTCAGCGCTGCGCTGTTGTAGCCGCTACGCTCCAGAGCTTCAGCCACTTCCAGGGTCGCGTTTTTGGTACGAACGAAGATAATCGCCGCATCAAAATCTTCCGCTTCCAGGAAACGTACCAGCGCTTCGTTTTTGCGCATGCCGTACACAGACCAGTAGCTCTGGCTGATGTCCGGGCGAGTGGTAACGCTGGACTGAATACGCACTTCCTGCGGCTCTTTCATGAAGCGGCGGGTAATGCGACGAATTGCTTCTGGCATGGTTGCAGAGAACAGTGCGGTCTGATGACCTTCCGGGATCTGCGCCATGATGGTTTCTACGTCTTCGATGAAGCCCATACGCAGCATTTCATCTGCTTCATCCAGTACCAGGCCGCTCAGTTTAGAGAGATCCAGAGTACCGCGCTTCAGGTGATCCAGCAGACGGCCCGGCGTACCGACAACAATCTGTGGACCCTGGCGCAGGGCGCGTAACTGCACGTCATAACGCTGGCCGCCGTACAGGGCTACCACGTTTACGCCGCGCATATGTTTAGAGAATTCCGTCATTGCTTCTGCAACCTGAACAGCCAGTTCACGGGTTGGAGCCAGGACGAGGATCTGCGGAGCACGCAGATCGGGATCGATGTTGTTCAGCAGCGGCAGCGAGAACGCCGCAGTTTTACCGCTACCAGTCTGGGCCATGCCCAGCACGTCACGACCAGAGAGCAGATGTGGGATACATTCTGCCTGGATCGGAGATGGTTTTTCGTAACCCAGATCGTTAAGGGCTTCAAGGATAGGAGCCTTCAGGCCCAGATCTGCAAAAGTGGTTTCGAATTCAGCCATGTAGTACGAGTGCCTCAATGTCAATGGCGGCCAGTCTACTTAGCTCATCGTGAAAATGATCTGCAATTTTCATTGAAAAGTGTGAACCGGCTCAAATTAGTTGTATTGACGAACAACAACGCCCTCACCAGTTAAGGTGATGGCAATCAAAAGATTACGGGCTGATGTTTATGTCGTCAGCTATTGCTGGTCCGATTCTGCCAGGTCGTCGTGCTCCTGGCCCAAGAGCGATAATTCCAACAATGCATAACGGTGCTCAACGAAGTTGTGTACGTTGTTAGCAACCGCTAATTTGAACAGTGCCGTAGCGCTGTCCTTATCCCCCAGACTTAGGTAGTACTTACCTAAATAGAAGTTGGTTTCACTGAGATGCTCAGCGAGCGAGGTGTTATCCGTTGCGTCCGCCTTGAGGCGTTCCATCAGCGTTGCTTCGCTAATGTTGCCCAGGTAGAACTCGACAATGTTCCATCCCCATTGTTCCTTGTCCGATTTATCGAAGCGCTGTTTCAGTGCTTCTTTGGCCTGCTTCTCATCAAGCTTTCGCTCAACGATGTAAAGCCACAGGCTACGGAAAGGATCATTAGGATCGTCATGATAAAACGCCAGCAGATCATCTTGCGCTAACTTATCACGACCGCCGTAATACAATGCGATACCGCGATTCAAGTGCGCGTAGTTGTAAGTTGGATCAAGCTCAAGTACAGAATCAAACGCTTCATAGGCAGCATCAAAATTGCCTGCCTGCGTTAAATAAATGCCTAAGTAGTTGAATACTTCAGGCATATCAGGTCGGATAGCCAGCGCTTGTGAGAAATCATTCCGCGCTAATGCCCTCAGACCGAGACTATCATACAACACTCCGCGCTCATATAAAAGCTGTGCGCGTTCGTCATCGGTTAAAGCCCGACTGGCAAGAATTTGTTCCATGCGTGCCAGAATCACTTCCTGCTGCAAAGTCGGTTGCAATGGCACTGCGAGGACTTCGCTCTTACGCCAGGCAGAGTTGCTGCATCCTGCCAGCGTTAAAGCTGTCGCAACGAAACACCAGCGCAAAAAAGGCTTCATTTCCCACTCCCGAAGACAACAATTGGATGAACGTCCTGTCCCCCGGCGGCTTAACAAGGCGTCCTGCCTGATAATAGGCCCTCCGCAATGCGGAGGGCAAATGGCAACCTTACTCGCCTTGCTGTTCTGCGGCCTGTGCTTCTGGCGCAGCAGCTGGCTGAGACTGCTCGGTTGCTTCTTTAATGCTCAGACGGATACGGCCCTGACGGTCAACTTCCAGAACCTTAACCGGTACTTCCTGACCCATCTGCAGGTAATCGGTCACTTTCTCAACGCGCTTGTCAGCGATCTGAGAGATGTGTACCAGACCTTCTTTACCGCCACCGATGGCAACGAATGCGCCAAAGTCAACGATACGGGTCACTTTACCATTGTAGATGCGGCCCACTTCGATTTCTGCAGTAATTTCTTCGATGCGACGAATAGCAAATTTCGCTTTCTCGCCGTCGGTTGCTGCGATCTTCACAGTACCGTCATCTTCGATTTCGATGGTGGTGCCAGTCTCTTCGGTCAGAGCACGAATAACGGAACCGCCCTTACCGATAACATCTTTGATCTTGTCTGGATTGATCTTGATGGTGTGGATACGCGGAGCGAACTGAGAAATGTCGCCGCGTGGCGCGTTAATCGCCTGTTCCATCACACCCAGGATGTGCAGACGCGCACCTTTAGCCTGGTTCAGAGCAACCTGCATGATCTCTTTGGTGATACCTTCAATTTTGATATCCATCTGCAGCGCAGAGATACCGTCGCGGGAACCCGCTACTTTGAAGTCCATATCGCCCAGGTGGTCTTCGTCGCCCAGAATGTCAGACAGAACAACAAAGTTGTCGCCTTCTTTCACCAGACCCATTGCGATACCCGCAACAGCGGCTTTGATTGGCACGCCTGCATCCATCAGCGCCAGAGATGCGCCACACACGGAAGCCATTGAAGAAGAACCGTTGGATTCGGTGATTTCAGACACCACACGAACGGTGTACGGGAATTTATCAGCTTCTGGCATCACAGCCAGCACGCCGCGCTTCGCCAGACGACCGTGACCAATTTCACGACGCTTCGGTGAACCCACCATACCGGTTTCACCTACGGAATACGGAGGGAAGTTATAGTGGAACAGGAAGCTGTCAGTGCGCTCGCCCATCAGTTCGTCGATGATCTGTGCGTCACGTGCGGTACCCAGCGTTGCGGTAACCAGCGCCTGAGTTTCGCCACGGGTGAACAGTGCGGAACCGTGTGTACGTGGCAGTACGCCAGTACGAACGTCCAGACCACGGATCATGTCTTTTTCGCGGCCATCGATACGCGGCTCGCCTGCCAGTACGCGGCTACGAACAACGTTTTTCTCGATAGCGTGCAGGATTTCACCGAGTTCGTTAGCGTCCAGCGCTTCGTCTTCAGCAACCAGCGTCGCGATGGTTTCAGACTTGATCACGTCAACCTGAGCATAACGCTCCTGTTTGTCGGTGATGCGGTAAGCATCGCTCAGACGAGATTCTGCCAGTGCCGCAACGCGTGCATTCAGCGCGTCGTTAACCGCTTCTGGCTGCCAGTCCCAACGTGGTTTACCGGCTTCTTTCACCAGTTCGTTGATGTTCTGGATAACAACCTGCTGCTGGTCGTGGCCAAATACCACAGCACCCAGCATCTGGTCTTCGCTCAGCAGTTCAGCTTCGGATTCAACCATCAGAACCGCTGCTTCAGTACCTGCAACCACCAGGTCCAGCTTACTTTCTTTCAGCTCTTCCTGCGTTGGGTTCAGTACGTACTGGTCGTTGATGTAACCGACGCGCGCAGCACCGATTGGGCCGTTGAATGGAATACCAGACAGAGACAGGGCAGCGGACGCACCGATCATCGCCACGATGTCCGGGTTAACCTGTGGGTTAACGGAAACAACGGTCGCGATAACCTGCACTTCGTTAACGAAGCCTTCCGGGAACAGTGGACGCACCGGGCGGTCAATCAGACGCGCAATCAGGGTTTCGCCTTCGCTTGGACGGCCTTCACGACGGAAGAAGCCACCCGGGATTTTACCGGCAGCGTAGGTACGCTCCTGGTAGTTCACGGTCAGAGGGAAGAAGTCCTGACCTGGTTTTGCTTTTTTCTGGCCAACTACGGTCACGAATACCGCAGTGTCATCCATGCTTACCATAACAGCAGCAGTAGCCTGACGTGCCATCATGCCGGTTTCCAGCGTGACGGTATGCTGACCATACTGGAATTTACGAACGATCGGATTCAGCAAAATTCTGTCCTTTCTCAAATGTTTGACAGCACACCACCGGTGTGCTAACGATTTAACCCGATCTTCTTCGCATCCTCGCGACTAATGACAACCGACACCCTCATGGGTGAAGCCTCTCATTAGCCGCGCGAACCTCTGCAATGAAGATCATTTATAGCAACAATACAATAGTTTCCAGTGAATTGCTGCCGTCTGGTTGAAAAAAGGGGCCATCAGGCCCCCTTTTCTGAAACTCGCAAGACTTAGCGACGCAGACCCAGACGCTCGATCAGCGCGGTGTAACGTGCAACATCTTTACGTTTCAGGTAGTCGAGCAGTTTACGACGCTGAGAAACCATGCGCAGCAGACCACGACGGCTGTGGTGATCTTTTTTGTGCTCTGCAAAGTGACCCTGCAGGTGGTTAATCTGTGCAGTCAGCAGTGCAACCTGAACTTCGGTAGAACCGCTGTCGTTAGTACCACGACCAAACTCAGAAACGATTTTAGCTTTAGCTTCAACGCTTAGAGACATTTTCAAACTCCAGAATATAAAGAATGTAAGGATGCCGATCTCTAATTCAGCAATCCCAGTATACGACCCGCAGGTTGTTAAACAATTTGCAGATCGTTAAGCGGCGATATTCTACTCGTCTCCCCTGCTTATCGCAAGGTGAGCCGTTATCGCCTTTAGCCTTCGACCGGATATTCCACCACCAGACGACGCGGCGCAACGCGCCCTTCGCCATCCATTTCACCCATGCCGATAAACTTACCGTCATCACCTTCAGTCACGCGTACCAGACCGTCCTGCGGCGCATCCGTTGTGCGAACCGGGTTTCCGTTTTTAAAGTAAACGGACGATGTTAAAGGAAGATTAACGATCGGGAAGTCTGCTGCCGGACTGTCCATCGGCATCAGCAGTGGGTCAAGCAAATCAGCCGGGGAGATCCCCTGCTCTTCAGCCTGTTCAGCCAGCGCGCGAAGGTGTTCAAGGGTCACCATTCGCTCAACCGGGTATTTACTGACGGCCAGACGACGCAGGTAAATAACATGCGCACCGCAGCCCAGCTTCTCGCCCAGGTCATCGATGATGGTACGAATATAGGTGCCTTTCGAACAGTGGACTTCCAGCTCCAGTTCATCACCTTCGTGGCGAATAAAGAGCAGTTCATACACGGTAATCGGGCGGGCTTCACGCGGAACCTCAATGCCCTGGCGCGCATATTCGTAGAGTTTTTTACCCTGATACTTCAGTGCCGAATACATTGACGGCACCTGCAGCGTGTCGCCACGGAAACTCTCCAGCGCGGCATCCAGCTGCTCAGCGCTAAAAGTGACCGGGCGCTCTTCAACTACCTGACCATCGGCATCAGAGGTATCAGTACGCTGACCGAGTTTTGCGATCACCCGATAACGCTTGTCGGAATCCAGCAGATACTGGGAAAACTTTGTCGCTTCCCCCAGGCAGATCGGCAGCATACCGGTTGCCAGCGGATCCAGCGCACCAGTATGGCCCGCGCGGTTGGCGTTAAAAATACGCTTAACTTTTTGCAGCACGTCGTTGCTGGATGCGCCCTGGGGTTTATCCAGCAACAGCACACCATGCACGTCGCGACCACGACGACGAGGACGACTCATCAGTCCTCCTTGCTGTCGTCCGTCGGGTTAACACGACGCTCGTCGTCGTGTTTCACCACGCTGGTCACCAGGTTGGACATACGCATACCTTCGACCAGCGAGTTGTCGTAGAAGAAGGTCAGCTCAGGCACGATACGCAGGCGCATTGCTTTACCGAGCAGAGAGCGGATGAAGCCAGATGCTTCCTGCAGCGCTTTAATGCCATTTTTCACAGCAGCTTCGTCCTGGTCGTTCAGGAAGGTCACGAACACTTTGGCATACGCCAGGTCACGGGACATTTCAACGCCAGACACGGTGGTCATCATGCCCACGCGTGGATCTTTAATTTCGCGTTGCAGGATGAGAGCGATCTCTTTCTGCATCTCCTGCGCTACGCGCTGTGGGCGACCAAATTCTTTCGCCATAATAAATTCTCCAGACAAAAAAGGGGCTAAAGCCCCTTTTTAAAATTATTGCCGGGTGGCGCGAGGCGATCCCGGCCTACACATGGACTGATCCTTGCTGGATTAGTCGATGCTACGTTGGATCTCGATGATTTCGAACACTTCGATCATATCGCCAACGCGAACGTCGTTGTAGTTCTTCACGCCGATACCACATTCCATACCGTTACGGACTTCGTTAACGTCATCTTTGAAGCGGCGCAGGGATTCCAGCTCGCCTTCGTAGATAACCACGTTGTCACGCAGTACGCGGATTGGGTTGTGACGTTTGATGGTACCTTCGGTAACCATACAGCCCGCGATCGCACCGAATTTCGGTGATTTGAACACGTCACGAACTTCAGCCAGACCGATGATCTGCTGTTTCAGTTCCGGAGACAGCATACCGCTCATCGCTGCTTTCACTTCGTCGATCAGGTTATAGATGACGGAGTAGTAACGCAGATCCAGGCTTTCTGATTCAATCACGCGGCGAGCAGATGCATCAGCACGCACGTTGAAGCCAACCAGGATAGCGTTGGACGCTGCAGCCAGGGTCGCGTCGGTTTCGGTGATACCACCTACACCAGAACCGATGATCTTCACTTTAACTTCGTCAGTAGACAGTTTCAGCAAGGAGTCGGAAATCGCTTCCACAGAACCCTGAACGTCTGCTTTCAGAACGATGTTCACTTCGTGAACTTCGCCTTCAGCCATGTTCGCGAACATGTTCTCGAGTTTAGATTTCTGCTGACGAGCCAGTTTAACTTCACGGAATTTACCCTGACGGTACAGTGCAACTTCACGCGCTTTCTTCTCGTCACGTACAACGGTCACTTCGTCCCCGGCAGCCGGAACACCGGACAGACCCAGGATTTCCACTGGAATGGACGGGCCAGCTTCCAGTACTTCCTGACCCAGTTCGTTACGCATTGCACGAACACGGCCGTATTCAAAGCCACACAGTACGATATCGCCTTTATGCAGCGTACCTTCGCGAACCAGAACGGTTGCAACCGGGCCACGGCCTTTATCCAGGAAGGACTCGATAACCGCACCGCTCGCCATACCGTTACGAATCGCTTTCAGCTCCAGCACTTCAGCCTGCAGCAGGATTGCGTCCAGCAGGTCATCAATACCGGTACCTGCTTTCGCAGACACGTGTACGAACTGGCTTTCACCGCCCCACTCTTCTGGCAGGATGCCGTACTGGGACAGCTCGTTTTTAACGCGATCTGGATCCGCTTCTGGTTTATCGATCTTGTTCACTGCAACCACAACCGGCACACCCGCCGCTTTCGCGTGCTGGATAGCTTCGATGGTCTGAGGCATTACGCCATCGTCGGCAGCAACAACCAGAACCACGATATCGGTCGCCTGAGCACCACGAGCACGCATTGAGGTAAATGCGGCGTGGCCTGGGGTATCCAGGAAGGTGATCATGCCGTTATCGGTTTCTACGTGGTATGCACCGATGTGCTGGGTAATACCACCCGCTTCACCGGAAGCCACTTTCGTAGAACGAATGTAGTCAAGCAGAGAGGTTTTACCGTGGTCAACGTGACCCATGATGGTCACGACCGGTGCACGCGGTTCAGCCGCAGCACCTGTATCACGGTCGCTCATTACTGCTTCTTCCAGCTCGTTTTCACGACGCAGGATAACTTTGTGGCCCATCTCTTCGGCAACCAGCTGTGCGGTTTCCTGGTCGATAACCTGGTTGATGGTCGCCATTGCGCCCAGTTTCATCATCGCTTTGATGACCTGAGAGCCTTTAACCGCCATCTTGTTCGCCAGATCGCCAACGGTGATGGTTTCGCCAATCACAACGTCACGGTTAACCGCCTGAACAGGCTTCTGGAAGCTCTGTTGCAGAGAAGAACCTTTACGCTGTTTGCCGCCTTTACCGCCACGAACAGCTGCGCGAGCTTCTTCACGGTCAGCTTTAGACTCGGCGTGTTTGTTGCCTTTCTTCGCCGGACGCGCTGCTTTCGCGTTGCGACCACGGCCACGGCCGCCTTCAACTTCACGGTCGTTGTCATCTTCAGCCTGACGCGCGTGCTGAGAAGTGGTTACGTGGTAATCGCTGGTGTCTTCAGACTGCTCAGCGGTATCAACACCGTTCTTCTCGTTTTCTTCTGCCATACGGCGTGCTTCTTCAGCCACACGGCGAGCTTCTTCTTCGAGCTTGCGACGTGCTTCTTCTTCCGCTTTACGCTTCAGCTCAGCAGCTTCATTTTCACGACGGGCTTTTTCAGCCTGGGCGGTTTTGGTCATTTCGTCTGTCTGTTGATTGCTCACTTTGTCTTTTTCCGCAGCTTCACGCTTCACTTTATCACTGGTGTCGCGTTTCGCTTTTTCTGCGGCCTCACGTTCAGCTTTTAATTCTGCCTCACGTTTGGCAGTTGCTTCCGCCTCACGCTGAGCTTGTTCTTCCGCTTCACGCTGTGCCTGCTCTTCCGCGGCAAGGCGTTCTGCCTCTTGCGGATCACGTTTTACAAAGGTGCGCGTCTTGCGGACTTCAATTTGTACCGATTTGCTTTTACCACCGGTACCAGGGATATTCAACGTGCTGCGCGTTTTGCGCTGCAGCGTCAGCTTGTCAGGCGTAGAGCCGTGTTCACGGTTCAGGTGCGCTAACAAGGTTTGTTTTTCGTTCGCCGTCACCGAATCATCAGCGGACTTCGGGATCCCTGCATCAGCAAATTGCTGTACCAGGCGGTCCACGGAGGTCTGAATCTCGGCAGCCAGCGATTTTACAGTTACATCAGTCATGCTGTTCCTTCCTGCTACAGTTTATTACGCTTCGTCGCCGAACCAGCAAATATTACGTGCGGCCATGATGAGCTCGCCGGCTTTCTCGTCGGTTAAACCTTCGATATCAGCCAGGTCATCAACGCCTTGCTCAGCGAGATCTTCCAGCGTACAAACACCACGGGCAGCCAGCTTGAACGCAATCGCACGATCAAGACCTTCCAGATTCAGCAGGTCATCAGCCGGCTTCTTATCGCCAAGGCTTTCTTCCTGAGCCAGTGCCAGGGTGGTCAGTGCGTTTTTAGCGCGTTCACGCAGGGCTTCAACGGTTGGTTCATCCAGACCGTCAATTTCCAGCAGCTCTTTCATTGGCACATAGGCCAGTTCTTCAAGCGTTGAGAAACCTTCTTCAACCAGAACGGTGGCGAAATCTTCGTCAATGTCCAGATATTTGGTGAAGGTATCAATCGCCGCATGGGCTTCAGCCTGATGCTTAGCCTGCAGGTCATCAACGGTCATCACGTTGAGTTCCCAACCGCTCAGCTGTGACGCCAGACGTACGTTCTGACCGTTACGGCCGATTGCCTGCGCCAGGTTGCCCGCTTCAACCGCGATATCCATCGTATGTTTGTCTTCGTCAACAACGATAGATGCCACATCCGCCGGAGCCATTGCGTTGATCACGAACTGTGCCGGGTTATCATCCCACAGAACGATATCGATACGTTCGCCACCCAGCTCGGTCGAAACCGCCTGAACACGCGCACCGCGCATACCGACGCAAGCACCGACCGGGTCGATACGCTTGTCGTTGGTTTTTACTGCGATTTTCGCGCGGGAGCCCGGATCACGAGCAGCGGCTTTGATTTCGATAACTTCTTCGCCAATTTCCGGTACTTCGATACGGAACAGTTCAACCAGCATTTCTGGTTTAGAACGGGTCACGAACAGCTGAGCACCACGCGCTTCTGGACGCACAGCGTACAGAACACCACGGATACGGTCGCCTGGACGGAAGTTTTCACGCGGCAGCATGTCTTCACGCAGGATCACGGCTTCAGCATTACCCGGCATCCCTTCGGATTTGATCTCCAGAGAGATGTTGTCGCGGTTAACTTTCTTCACCACGCCAGTAATGATCTCGCCTTCCTGATCGCGGAACTGGTCAACAACCAGCGCGCGCTCGGCTTCGCGAACTTTCTGCACGATAACCTGTTTTGCGGTCTGGGTAGTGATACGGTCGAAGGTCACAGATTCAATCTGGTCTTCAACGTACTCGCCCACGTTCAGGCTTTCGTCTTCAAAACGTGCCGCTTCCAGCGTGATCTCTTTAGTCGGCTGGGTCACTTCTTCAACAATTACCCAACGACGGAATGTATCGAAGTCACCGCTTTTACGATCGATTTCTACGCGAACATCGATCTCTTGTTCGTATTTTTTCTTGGTTGCTGTAGCCAGTGCACTTTCCAGCGCTTCGAAAATCTTTTCACGCGGCAGTGATTTCTCGTTGGAGACGGCTTCAACAACAGCCAAAATTTCTTTGTTCATCGCGGGCTTTTCACCTCAATCCAGACTGTTAAAAGTGGGGAACCAGGTTCGCCTTCTGGATATTACTCAGCGCGAACACTTCATCTTTGCCTTCGACTGCCACCGTGATCATTTCACCATCAACGGCTTTGATAATTCCCTGCCATTTACGGCGGTTCTGTACGGCCATACGCAGAACGAGAGCCACTTCTTCACCGGTAAAGCGCACATAGTGCTCGGCCGTGAACATCGGACGATCGAGGCCAGGTGAGGAAACTTCCAGGTTGTACGCAACGGTAATTGGGTCTTCAACATCAAGAACCGCGCTCACCTGGTGGCTAACATCAGCACAATCATCAACATTGATGCCATCTTCACTATCAATATAGATGCGCAGCGTCGATGTACGGCCGCGAACGAATTCGATGCCGACCAGTTCGTAGCCCAGTGCTTCGACCGGTGCAGTAATCATCTCTGTTAATTTTTGCTCTAATGTGGACAAGCCCACCCCCAAGACATAAAAAAAGGGCGTAAAGCCCAGTTATTCTGTAGTCAGATAACAAAAAACCCCGATAAATCGGGGCTTTAGATAACTGAACCCTATAGCCACAACGGTGGCCTGGAGCACTTTCCGAAAGAATTTTTTCAAATCCAGCTACGAAGGCTCTAAGTCTTCACAGTATATTTGAAAAATGACTTTATGGGAAAATGGTTGCGGGGGCCGGATTTGAACCGACGACCTTCGGGTTATGAGCCCGACGAGCTACCAGGCTGCTCCACCCCGCGCCTGAAACGTGGCAAATTCTACGCGTTTTGGGTAGAAAATGCAAATAATGCTGGGATTTGGTACCGAAGACGGGACGTAAAATCGGCGTTCAGTATATTGATAGTGAACACCGCCTGTCAACCCAGTTTCCACCAGGTCAAACTGAGGGAAATTTTTACAAAAAACGCACGAGTCTCTTTCGGTCTTCGACAAAAGATGATTAAATGAATACTCACTTATTTTGCATAAACATGCATCAAGAGCGAACGCGGTCTCTAATCAGTCAATCAAGCAGGGTTTTATTTTATGACGACGATTCTCAAGCATCTTCCGGTAGGACAACGTATTGGCATCGCTTTTTCTGGCGGCCTGGATACCAGCGCTGCACTGCTGTGGATGCGCCAAAAGGGAGCGGTTCCGTATGCATATACTGCGAACCTGGGTCAGCCGGATGAGGACGACTATGATGCAATCCCTCGTCGCGCTAAAGAGTATGGTGCAGAGAACGCACGTCTGATTGATTGCCGTAAACAGCTGGTTGCCGAAGGTATCGCGGCTATTCAGTGCGGCGCTTTCCATAACACCACCGGCGGCCTGACCTATTTCAACACGACGCCACTGGGCCGTGCCGTGACTGGCACCATGCTGGTTGCCGCCATGAAAGAAGATGGTGTTAACATCTGGGGCGACGGTAGCACTTATAAAGGTAACGATATCGAACGTTTTTATCGTTATGGTCTGTTGACCAACGCCGAGCTGCAGATTTACAAACCGTGGCTGGATACCGACTTCATCGACGAGCTGGGCGGCCGCCATGAAATGTCCGAGTTTATGATTGCCTGCGGCTTTGACTACAAGATGTCTGTTGAGAAAGCCTACTCTACCGACTCCAACATGCTGGGCGCGACACACGAAGCAAAAGATCTGGAATTCCTTAACTCCAGCGTGAAGATCGTGAACCCAATCATGGGCGTGAAGTTCTGGGACGAGAACGTCAAAATCCAGGCGGAAGAAGTGACTGTCCGCTTCGAGCGCGGCCATCCGGTTGCCCTGAACGGCAAGACCTTCTCTGACGATGTAGAACTGATGCTGGAAGCAAACCGCATCGGCGGCCGTCATGGTCTGGGTATGAGCGATCAGATTGAAAACCGTATCATCGAAGCAAAAAGCCGTGGCATCTACGAAGCCCCGGGGATGGCACTGCTGCACATCGCTTACGAACGTCTGCTGACCGGTATTCACAACGAGGACACCATTGAGCAGTATCACTCTCATGGTCGTCAGTTGGGTAAATTGCTGTATCAGGGTCGCTGGTTCGATCCGCAGGCGCTGATGCTGCGTGATGCTCTGCAACGCTGGGTGGCGAGCGCCATCACCGGTGAAGTGACTCTGGAACTGCGTCGCGGTAATGATTACTCCATCCTGAACACCGTGTCTGACAACCTGACCTATAAAGCAGAGCGTCTGACAATGGAAAAAGGCGAATCCGTGTTTTCTCCGGACGACCGTATTGGTCAGCTGACCATGCGTAACCTGGACATCACTGATACCCGTGCGAAGCTGTTCAACTACGTTGAGAATGGCCTGCTCTCTGCCAGTTCCGGTAATGGCCTGCCACAGGTTGAAAACCTGGAACACAGCGATAAGAAGTAATCGCTGATGTGAAATGTAAAAGGCGTCTGATAGACTCCTTTTTTATTTGGGTTTTGGTAGGCCCGGTAAGCGCAACGCCACCGGGCCTACAGAAGTTCGGAGACACACCAGAAGTTAGGAGGCACACAATCTACAGACGAAAAAAAAGACGTCTTTCGACGTCTTTCTTCTGGAATATTGGTACCGAGGATGGGACTCGAACCCACAAGCCCGTTAGGGCACTACCACCTCAAGGTAGCGTGTCTACCAATTCCACCACCTCGGTACAGAATACTTAGTGCGGGATATCGCTGGTTGGCTTAGCCGGTGCAGCTGGCTGAGTTTGCTCAGTTTTAGACGGAGCACTCAGATTTTCCCACTCGCTTCCTTTATTGGTCTTGTTGCTGTTGATATTGCCCAGCACCAGACTGATGATGAAGAACAGCGTAGCCAGAATCGCCGTTGTGCGGGTCATGAAGTTCGCAGAACCACTTGAACCGAACAGCGTACCGGAAGCGCCAGCTCCGAAGGAGGCTCCCATATCAGCGCCTTTACCTTGCTGCAGCATGATCAGCGCTACAAGAGCGATGGCTACAATAAGGAAAACAACTAAAAGAGCTTCGTACATAATCAACCTGTTCCTTGCGGATTTGCCGCATACCAATGCTTCGACCAATTAGCAGGATTTTTGTTTCCCACTGAAGCGGGTGTGAATACTAACCAAAGCGAATGACCTTCGCAAGGGCATTTTCGACGCATTGTATCAACTGCGGAAAAAAACAGCAAAAAGCCATTCATCGCTTAAAACAAAGGCGGGAAATGCCGCCTTTTTAAACGTTTAGCATGAACAGCTATGCCGCTTTTACCGCATCAGCAATACGGTGCGCAAATTCAGTCACCTGTGCTTCGTCTTCACCTTCCACCATTACTCGAATAAGTGGTTCGGTACCGGACTTACGCAGCAGTACGCGACCACGGTTACCGAGCGCGGCTTCAACGTCAGCCATTACTGCTTTCACATTTTCGCTTTCCAGTGGATCGCCATTACCAGCGGTGAAGCGTACGTTGACCAGGATCTGTGGGAACATTTTCATGCCACTGCAGAGGTCGTGCAGGCTCATATGGTTACGCGCCATCGCAGCCACCACCTGGAGGCCCGCCACGATACCGTCT
This sequence comes from Enterobacter cloacae, assembly GCA_014169315.1. Classification (NCBI taxonomy): domain Bacteria; kingdom Pseudomonadati; phylum Pseudomonadota; class Gammaproteobacteria; order Enterobacterales; family Enterobacteriaceae; genus Enterobacter; species Enterobacter cloacae. Next base: position 4,015,556 of record AP022133.1, read on the forward strand.
CCGGTAGTGGTTTTGTCCAGCAGGATCACATGGCCTGAGTTTTCTGCACCAATACGCCAGCCCTTCTCCTGCAGTTTTTCCAGTACATAGCGGTCACCCACTTTAGCACGGACAAACGGGATCCCCAGCTGTTTCAGCGCCAGCTCCAGACCCATGTTGCTCATCAGTGTACCGACGGCACCACCGCGCAGCTGACCCTGACGCAGACCTTCACGCGCAATGATATAAAGGATCTGATCGCCATCAACCTTGTTACCTTCGTGGTCAACCATGATCACACGGTCACCGTCACCGTCCAGCGCGATACCCAGGTCAGCTTTTTCTGCCAGAACACGTGCCTGCAGAGCGCGAACGTCTGTCGCCCCCACCTCTTCGTTGATGTTCAGACCATCAGGTTCGCAGCCGATAGTAATCACTTTCGCACCCAGCTCACGGAAGACGTTAGGGGCAATGTGATACGTTGCGCCGTTTGCACAGTCCACCACGATTTTCAGGTGACTCAGGCTCAACTCGTTCGGGAAAGTGCCTTTGCAGAATTCAATGTAGCGACCCGCTGCATCAACAATACGGTTCGCTTTACCCAGTTCGACAGAGTCGACACAGGTGATCTCTTTTTCCATCTCGGCTTCAATCGCTTCTTCCACTTCATCCGGCAGTTTGGTGCCGTCGATGGAGAAGAACTTAATACCGTTGTCATAGAACGGGTTATGCGATGCCGAAATAACAATACCTGCTTCAGCACGGAAGGTACGCGTCAGATACGCAACAGCAGGTGTTGGCATTGGGCCAGTAAAGGAGGCAGAAAGCCCCGCAGCCGCCAGACCCGCCTCCAGTGCAGACTCCAGCATATAACCTGAAATACGGGTGTCTTTACCAATAATAATTTTACGGGAACCATGACGTGCCAGAACCTTACCAGCCGCCCAGCCAAGCTTCAGAACAAAATCAGGGGTGATCGGCGCATCGCCTACGCGGCCACGGATACCATCGGTACCAAAATATTTACGATTACTCATAGCGTTTGTTTTCCTTCGCTGCCAGTGTGGCTTCGACCACACGCATGGCTTCTACTGTTTCTTTGACGTCATGGACACGAATAATGTGCGCTCCCTGCATCGCCGCAATCACCGCGCAGGCCAGGCTGCCGCTAAGACGCTCGCTGGGGCCCACGTTCAGCAACTGCCCAATCATCGATTTTCTCGACATGCCAACCAGTAGCGGCAAGCCGAAGTGGTGAAACTCTGACAAGCGAGCAAGTAGCTCATAGTTGTGAGAGAGATTTTTACCGAAACCGAACCCCGGGTCGAGCAGCAATTTCTCTTTTGCGATTCCAGCACGCTCACAACGTTCAATACGTTCAATAAAGAAGCGATTAACATCAGCAAAGATATCGTTGTACTTAGGTGCATCCTGCATTGTTTTGGGCTGGCCCTGCATGTGCATCAGACAGACTGGTAACCCGGTTTCCGCTGCCGCCTCAATGGCACCAGGCTCGGTAAGCGATCGGATATCATTGATAATGTGAGCACCCACTCTCGCTACTTCACGAATCACTTCTGGCTTAGACGTATCAACAGAGATCCACACTTCAAAACGCTGGGCAATAGCTTCAACCACAGGAACCACGCGAGCCAGCTCCTCCTCCACAGAAACATCCGCCGCACCAGGACGCGTCGATTCGCCCCCCACATCAATGATGGTGGCACCCGCGTTGATCATCAAATTTGCGTGCTTAACCGCATCGATAAGTGTGTTATGCGTGCCGCCGTCAGAGAAGGAGTCAGGCGTAACATTCAGGATACCCATCACATGCGGATGTGAGAGATCGAGATGCGAGTCCTGAGCGAATAGTTTCATGGCGAAATCCCTGGTATCAATATGATTTAACGAAAAAGAAAAACCCCGGAGCAAGCTCCAGGGTTTGAAGTACAGACTAACTCTTCAACAGCAGTGACTTACTTGTCGCCCAACTGTTCTGACATGCTGTTACCCGGGTTCGGCGTATGTGATTCATCAGCCGTACGCGGTGCACGCGGAGTGCCATTGTTGTCAGAATTGTTGGAAGCGCCTGGATCTTCCCAGCCTGCTGGCGGACGCACTTCGCGGCGAGCCATCAGGTCGTCAATCTGTGGTGCATCGATGGTCTCATATTTCATGAGCGCATCTTTCATCGAATGCAGAATATCCATATTGTCGTTCAGGATCTGACGTGCGCGACCGTAGTTACGTTCAATCAGCGCTTTCACTTCCTGGTCGATGATACGAGCAGTCTCATCAGACATATGTTTCGCTTTCGCCACAGAACGACCCAGGAACACTTCGCCCTCTTCCTCTGCATACAGCAGTGGGCCGAGTTTGTCGGAGAAGCCCCATTGGGTCACCATGTTACGCGCCAGGTTCGTCGCCACTTTAATGTCGTTGGACGCACCGGTAGAAACATGTTCCACACCGTAGATAATTTCTTCTGCCAGACGACCACCATACAGGGTCGAAATCTGGCTTTCCAGCTTCTGACGGCTGGCGCTGATGGCATCGCCTTCCGGCAGGAAGAACGTTACGCCCAGCGCACGACCGCGCGGAATAATCGTCACTTTATGCACCGGATCGTGTTCCGGTACCAGACGACCGATAATCGCGTGGCCGGCTTCGTGGTATGCCGTGGATTCTTTCTGCGCTTCCGTCATCACCATAGAGCGACGTTCCGCACCCATCATGATTTTGTCTTTCGCTTTTTCGAATTCCACCATAGACACGACGCGTTTGTTACCGCGAGCGGCAAACAGTGCAGCTTCGTTGACCAGGTTAGCCAGATCCGCACCGGAGAAGCCCGGGGTACCACGCGCAATAATTGCCGCGTCGATATCTGGAGCCAACGGTACGCGACGCATGTGTACTTTCAGAATCTGTTCACGACCACGAACATCCGGCAGACCAACCACAACCTGACGGTCGAAACGGCCTGGACGCAGCAGGGCTGGGTCAAGTACGTCCGGACGGTTGGTTGCTGCGATAACGATAATACCTTCGTTACCTTCGAAGCCGTCCATTTCAACCAGCATCTGGTTCAGCGTCTGCTCACGTTCATCGTGACCACCGCCCAGACCAGCGCCACGCTGGCGACCGACGGCGTCGATTTCATCGATGAAGATAATGCACGGTGCTGCCTTCTTAGCCTGCTCGAACATGTCACGCACACGAGATGCACCGACACCCACGAACATTTCAACGAAGTCAGAACCTGAAATAGTAAAGAACGGCACCTTCGCTTCACCCGCGATGGCTTTCGCCAGCAGGGTTTTACCGGTACCCGGAGGGCCGACCATCAGAATGCCTTTCGGGATCTTACCGCCCAGTTTCTGGAAACGGCTCGGTTCACGCAGGTATTCTACCAGTTCAGCCACCTCTTCTTTCGCTTCGTCACAACCTGCAACGTCAGCGAACGTGGTCTTGATCTGGTCTTCCGTCAGCATACGCGCCTTGCTCTTACCGAACGACATGGCACCTTTGCCACCACCGCCCTGCATCTGACGCATAAAGAAGATCCAGACGCCAATAAGAAGCAGCATCGGGAACCAGGAGATGAAGATAGAAGCCAACAGGCTTGGCTCTTCTGGCGGCTCACCTACCACCTTGACGTTTTTAGTCAGAAGGTTATCAAGCAGCTTAGGATCGTTCACCGGAATGTAGGTCGTGTAACGGTTACTATCTTTCTTGGTAACGTTGATCTCACGTCCGTTGATACGCGCTTCGCGAACCTGGTCCTGATTGACCTCCTGCAGGAAGGTAGAATAATCCACCTTGCGGCCATTCGACTCGCTGGGCCCAAAGCTCTGGAATACTGACATCAGCACAACGGCAATGACCAGCCAGAGTATTAGGTTTTTCGCCATGTCACTCAAGGGATTAACCTCATATTACAACTGTGTTAAAAACAGCGTCAGGATACTCTAGATCCAGTTTCATTCAAACTTTCGTCTGAAATCCACCGGTTATCATTTTCGCCCGGTCGCTACAATATACACTTCTCGGGAACGCGCCCGGGAAGAGTCCGGCTTACGAACTTTGACCTTCGCAAACAGGGAGCGAATTTCCTTAAGGTACTCCTCGAAACCTTCGCCCTGAAACACCTTCACAACAAAACTACCACCTGGTGCTAGTACATCACGACACATTTCTAACGCCAGTTCCACCAGATACATGGCACGGGGGATATCCACCGCCGGTGTTCCGCACATATTTGGTGCCATATCTGACATGACAACCTGAACTTTACTGTCACCTACGCGATCGAGTAACGCCTTCAGCACTAATTCATCACGAAAATCGCCCTGAAGGAAGTCGACACCAACGATGGGATCCATTGGTAAAAGATCGCATGCGATGATTCGGCCCGTTCCACCGATTTGCGTTACCGCATACTGGGACCATCCCCCAGGTGCGGCACCGAGGTCAACAATCGTCATCCCCGGCTTAAAAAGTTTGTCACTTTGCTGTATTTCATCAAGTTTAAACCAGGCACGGGAACGTAACCCCTTTTTCTGCGCCTGTTGAACATATTTATCGCTAAAGTGTTCCTGAAGCCAGCGGCTGGAGCTGGCAGAACGCTTCTTACCTGTCATTTAACATTTCCGTCCTGGTTCATCGTTGCTTGCCTGTGACGTAAATTTCTACGCAGCTATTTGGCGATATAAGGGAGATGGCGGTAGAATGAACCGTTTTCAATCCCAACGTAAGCAAAAATATACGATGAATCTGAGTACTAAACAAAAACAGCACCTTAAAGGTCTGGCACATCCGCTCAAGCCTGTAGTCATGCTTGGCAACAATGGTTTGACCGAAGGGGTGCTTGCCGAGATTGAACAAGCGCTGGAACACCACGAGCTGATCAAGGTGAAAATTGCCTCTGAAGACAGAGACACGAAGAACTTGATCGTGGAAGCCATCGTGCGCGAAACCGGTGCCTGTAATGTACAGGTCATCGGTAAAACGCTGGTGCTCTATCGCCCATCTAAAGAGCGTAAAATCTCGCTGCCACGCTAAGGATATCCTGAATTAAACACATTTTCTGTGTAAAACGAGGGATTTCTGTCAGCAGGTGAGCAAAATGCCATGCTCCTTGAGTTGATAAAAGGCCGCTATGCGGCCTTTTTCCTTTCTTTACAATGTATCAACATCTTCGTGGAGAAGCGAATTACAGGTACTCGACCTTGATAATTTCGTATTCCACTTCGCCGCCTGGGGTGCGGATGATGACAACATCGTCCTGCTCTTTGCCAATCAGGCCGCGAGCAATTGGTGAGTTCACCGAAATCAGGTTCTGTTTGAAATCAGCTTCATCGTCACCGACGATGCGGTAAGTCTGCTCTTCGTCGTTATCCAGGTTCAGCACGCTAACGGTGGAACCAAAGATCACCCGGCCATTATTTGGCATTTTGGTGATATCGATAACCTGCGCATTGGACAGCTTCGCTTCGATATCTTTAATACGCCCTTCACAGAAGCCCTGCTGCTCGCGCGCGGCGTGGTATTCAGCATTTTCTTTCAGGTCGCCATGCTCACGCGCATCCGCGATAGCGGCGATGATTTCAGGGCGACGAACGGATTTCAGGAAATCCAGCTCTTCGCGCAGTTTTTCGGCACCACGTAAGGTCATCGGAATAGCTTGCATTTGTTATACCTCTTAAACATTCCTGTTGGGAGCAGCGTCACCTGCTCCGGCTCCTGTCCCCATGAACATCAAACCATGAGCAAGCCAGAAGCAAAAAGAAAACCGACCCGGAAGCAACGCCCCAGGCCAGCAGCAATTTTCAATTTGATATGCATTTTACCGCGAAGTTCACTATGGGTCATCGTTTACTTTGCAGTGCCATGCACCGTAGTATGACGGTTTGTTTTCGGGTTGTTAGCGCGAGATTATGCGATTTTCCAGATTTATCATCGGATTGACTACCAGTATAACGTTCAGTGCTCAGGCCGCGAATGTTGATGAGTACATTAATCAGCTGCCCGCAGGGGCTAACCTTGCCCTGATGGTGCAGAAGGTCGGGGCGCAGACGCCAGAGATTGACTACCACAGTCAACAGATGGCGCTGCCTGCCAGTACTCAGAAGGTGATCACTGCACTCGCCGCCCTGCTCCAGCTTGGGCCTGATTTCCGGTTTACCACCACCCTTGAAACCAAAGGTAACGTCACGGGTGGCGAACTGAAAGGCGATCTTATCGCCCGCTTCGGGGGTGACCCGACGTTGAAGCGCCAGGATATCCGCAGCATGGTGGCGGCATTGAAAAAATCTGGCGTGCAGAAGATCGACGGTAATGTGTTGATCGACACCTCCATTTTTGCCAGCCACGATAAAGCCCCTGGCTGGCCGTGGAACGACATGACGCAGTGCTTTAGCGCACCGCCAGCGGCTGCCATTATTGACCGTAACTGCTTCTCCGTTTCGCTTTACAGCGCCCCAAAACCGGATGACTTAGCGTTTATCCGCGTGGCGTCCTACTACCCGGTGACGATGTTTAGCCAGGTACGTACGCTGGCAAAAGGCTCACCGGATGCACAGTATTGTGAGCTGGACGTGGTGCCAGGCGATCTTAACCGCTTCACGCTTACCGGTTGCCTGACGCAGCGCGCCGATCCACTGCCGCTGGCCTTTGCGATACAGGATGGGGCAAGTTACGCCGGGGCCATTCTCAAGGATGAACTGAAGCAGGCGGGGATCACCTGGTCCGGTACCCTGCTCCGCCAGACGCAGGTCAATCAACCCGGCACGGTTATCGCCAGCAACCAGTCTGCGCCATTGCACGATTTGCTCAAGATTATGCTGAAAAAGTCGGATAACATGATTGCCGACACGGTGTTCCGCATGATTGGTCACGCACGTTTCGGCGTTCAGGGAACCTGGCGCGCAGGGTCCGACGCAGTACGGCAGATCCTGCGTCAGCAGGCAGGGATCGATCTGGGTAACACCATCGCCGTCGATGGTTCCGGGTTATCACGCCATAATTTGATTTCCCCGGCGACCATGATGCAAGTGCTTCAGTACATTGCACAACATGACACTGAGCTAAACTTTATTTCAATGCTACCACTTGCCGGACACGATGGTTCACTTCAGTACCGTGCCGGGCTTCACGCCGCCGGTGTGGATGGCAAAGTCTCAGCCAAAACAGGTTCACTGCAGGGGGTTTACAACCTTGCGGGCTTCATCACCACCGCCAGCGGACAACGTATGGCATTCGTGCAGTATCTTTCCGGCTATGCCGTCGAACCGACTGACCAGCGCAACCGACGCATCCCGTTGGTACGATTCGAAAGCAGGCTTTATAAGGACATTTATCAGAATAACTAGCGATGAAACTACTCATAGTTGAAGACGATCTGTTATTACAGGAAGGGCTGGCGCTGGCGCTGGCCAATGAAGGATATGCGCTCGACTGTGCCGCCACGGCGGCAGAAGCAGATGCCCTGATTCAGAGCGGTGAATATAGCCTGGTGATCCTCGATTTAGGTTTACCCGATAAAGATGGTGCCTCATTACTGAACCAGTGGCGACGCCGCGGTATCGCCAACCCAGTGTTGATCCTCACGGCGCGTGATTCCATCGAAGATCGTATTAACGGCCTTGATTCCGGTGCGGATGATTATCTGGTGAAGCCTTTCGTCCTTGCAGAGCTTCAGGCACGCGTGCGGGCACTGATCCGCCGCTACCAGGGACATAGTGATAACTTACTAACCGACGGTGATATTACGCTGAATCTGCAAACCCAGCAGGTGCTACGCAAATCGCTGCCTGTCGAAGTCACCCCAAAAGAGTTCGCCCTGCTTACACGCCTGATCATGCGTAGCGGGCAAACGGTACACCGTGAAACCCTGCAACAGGATATCTACTCCTGGCAGGACGATCCGGGGTCAAATACCCTCGAAGTTCACATTCACAACCTGCGCCGTAAGCTTGGTAAAGATCGAATTAAAACCGTCCGTGGCGTTGGCTACCGTCTGGAGAGCCAGAAATGAACAGCATGCGTCGGCGATTGATGATTTTGCTGGCGGTGATCTTACTGTTTTTCCAGCTGATAAGCGTGGTCTGGCTGTGGCATGAAAGCCGCGAACAGATTAGCTTTCTGGTGAGCGAAACGTTATCGGCAAAAGCGCGTAACAACCATGTCGAGAAAGAGATCCGCGAAGCGATTGCCTCGCTTCTGGTGCCTTCTCTGGTGATGGTGGGCTTTACCCTGTTCTTCTCATTCTGGGCCGTCACCCTGATAACCCAGCCGCTGAATAAACTGCGTGCCAGCCTGGCTAACCGTTCGGCGGATAATCTTACCCCGCTGCCGATGTATTCCGATATGGAAGAGATTGGCGCGGTGACGACGTCGCTGAATCAGCTGCTCGCCAGACTGGATAACACCATCCAGCAGGAGCGCCTCTTCACGGCAGACGCCGCTCACGAGCTGCGAACACCTCTCGCCGGAATCAGGCTACATCTGGAATTAATGGCTCAGTCGGGCTCACCGCAGGCCAATGCGTTGATTAGCCGGATCGATCAGTTGATGCACACCGTTGAACAACTGCTGATGCTGGCACGTGCCGGGCAGGCGCTGGCAAGCGGTCACTACGAAACCGTCAACTGGACAGACAGCATCATTGTTCCACTCAGCCTTGAGCATGAAGCTAAAGAACATACGGTGATATGGCCGGACAAAAGTCCACTGACGGTTCAGGGTGACACGGTACTTCTGCGCCTGATGCTGCGCAATCTGCTGGAGAATGCCACACGCTATAGCCCGACAGGCACAACCATTGAAGTGAAATTAATGGAGCATGATGGCGGTACGCAGGTCATCGTTGTCGATCAAGGGCCTGGCATTGATGAGGCACACCGACAGTCAATCACTGAACCATTCCGTCGTCTCGATCAGCGCTACGGTGGCAGCGGGCTGGGGCTGAGTATTGTGCAACGCATCGTTCAGCTTCACCACGGCAAATTGACGCTTGAGAACGGCATTGAAGGTGGCTTAATCGCCAGTTGCTGGTTACCCGCGACATTAAGTTAAAAAAAAGCCCCCTTCGCAGGGGGCCTTCCACAGGAATTAGTGCTTGTAGATGAACTCGACACCTTCTTCGTCGTCTTCATCCCAGTCATCATCCCAGTCTTCGTCTTCTTCCGCTTCCATCTCTTCGAGCTGTTCACGGTGGTAGTCATCCCACATGAATTCGACTTTCTCAGGCTGTTTCGCTTCTTCCGCCTGAACAATTGGGTTCTCGATGATGAAGGTCATCACATCCCAGCAGAGATCTTTCACGCCAACCTGGCTTGCTGCGGAGATCAGGTAGTATTTATCTTCCCAACCCATCGCTTCAGCAATCGCTTTCGCTTTGGCCTCAGCTTCAGCTTTATCCATCAGGTCAATCTTGTTGAAGACCAGCCAGCGCGGCTTGTTCGCCAGTTTTTCGCTGTATTTCTCCAGCTCACCGATGATAATGCGGGCGTTTTCCACCGGATCAGAACCGTCGATTGGATCGATATCAATGATGTGCAACAGTACGCGGCAGCGCTCAAGGTGTTTCAGGAAGCGAATACCCAGGCCGGCACCTTCCGCTGCACCTTCGATAAGGCCCGGGATATCGGCAACCACGAAGCTCTTCTCGTTATCCATACGGACAACGCCCAGGCTCGGTACCAGCGTGGTGAACGGATAATCCGCCACTTTTGGTTTGGCTGCAGAAACAGCACGAATAAACGTCGATTTACCCGCGTTTGGCATGCCCAGCATACCAACGTCAGCCAACAGCATCAGCTCCAGCTGCAGGTCACGCTTATCGCCAGGTGTCCCCATCGTTTTCTGACGCGGGGTACGGTTAACGGAAGATTTGAAACGGCTGTTACCCAGACCGTGCCAGCCACCTTTAGCCACCATCAGGCGCTGACCGTGTTTGGTCATGTCACCCATCGTTTCGCCCGTGCCCTGATCGATCACACGTGTTCCAACCGGAACCTTAATGGTCACGTCTTTGCCACGCTTACCAGTACAGTCACGGCTCTGGCCGTTCTGGCCACGTTCAGCACGGAAGGATTTTTCAAAGCGGTAGTCGATCAGCGTGTTGAGGTTCTCATCCGCCTCCAGCCACACGTCACCACCATCACCACCGTCGCCGCCATCAGGGCCGCCACGAGGAATATATTTTTCACGACGGAAGCTTACGCAACCATTGCCGCCATCACCTGCTACGACCAGGATCGTTGCTTCATCAACAAACTTCATTTTACTCTCCGTAACTCATTCGCCTGAGCGGGGGACTCTATTACTACCGCTTCATTTTTGCGCCAACGCCCCCAGAGACGATGACCAATGGCGGAATACATCGCGCCCGCAACCACGACAAACGCACCGAGATAACCCAACAGGTTGAGCATCGGTCTGACGAAAACATCGGGCCAGGCCATTGATAACAAATCTGAAAATAACAGCGTAAACAGCGGAGTCAGCGTGATTAATGCGCTCACCTGTGCTGCCTGCCAGCGCGCCATTGCTTCGGCCAGCGCACCATAACCGACCAGCGTATTCAGCCCACAAAAAATAAGGCACGCCAGTTGCCAGTCGCTGAGCTGGGTAATGACTCCCGGCTTCGCTAAAGGCAGTAATGCAACTGTACACAAAGTGTACAGCAAAAAGAGGATCTGCTGTGAAGCCAGACGACGCAATAACACCTTTTGTGCAACGCCGTAACTCACCCAGACCGTTGCTGCTCCCACACCGAAAATCACACCCCAGGTGTAATCCGTCAGGCGGGTAAAAATCTCTATCAGGCTGGTGTTGAAGAACATCACCAGACCACAGAGCAGCATGCTCGCCCCGATAACCTGTGTACCTCGCATCTTCTCCTTCAGGATAAAGACGCTGGCAACCATCATGCCGACCGGTGAAAGCTGACCAATCACCTGCGACGCCGTGGGGCTGAGATATTGCAGGGAAGAACTGAAGAGAATGAAGTTGCCGAAAAGGCCTCCCGTCGCGATGGCCAGTAATACCAGCCAGCGTGGCTTACGGAAGATCCGCAAGGGTGGAAGCTTACCTTTGACAGCCAGGATCGTACCGAGGCCAATGCTTGCCATCAGAAAGCGATAAAAGACCACCGTCGGCGGCTCCATCACTTCCAGTACCTGCTTCATTGCAATTGGCAGCGCACCCCAACACATTGCGGTAGTGAGCGCCAAAAGAATACCAATGCCGGCCTGCTGCTTCATGCCCGTTTTCCCTACAGAAAATTTTCCGGGTTTCCAATGTAAAAAGCCCCGCAACACGTTGCGGGGCTTTAATCCGTTACCGGACCGAGAAAACCTTACTCAGCAACGATGCTGATGTATTTACGGTTGTTCGGGCCTTTAACTTCAAATTTCACTTTACCGTCTGCTTTAGCAAACAGAGTGTGGTCACGACCGCAACCTACGTTGTTGCCAGCGTGGAATTTGGTACCACGTTGACGAACGATGATGCTACCCGCCAGAACGGATTCGCCACCGAAACGCTTAACGCCCAGGCGTTTAGCTTCTGAATCGCGACCGTTACGTGTGGAGCCGCCAGCCTTTTTATGTGCCATTTAAATCTCTCCTCAGGTCTTAGGCGCTGATGCCAGTAATTTTCACATCAGTGAACCACTGACGGTGGCCCTGCTGCTTACGGTAGTGTTTACGACGACGAAACTTAACGATTTTAACTTTCTCGCCACGACCGTGAGCAACAACTTCAGCTTTGATAACGCCGCCATCAACGAAAGGAACGCCGATTTTGACTTCTTCACCGTTTGCGATCATCAGAACTTCAGCGAACTCAACAGATTCGCCAGTTGCGATGTCCAGCTTTTCCAGGCGAACGGTCTGACCTTCGCTTACTCGGTGTTGTTTACCACCACTTTGGAAAACCGCGTACATATAAACTCCGCTTCCGCGCACATCCTCGTATGAATCAGAGTGCGCTATAAATATTCACAATAGGGCGCGAATATTACGCAAAACGCGAGCCTTTGACAAGTGCTACCGTCAATACATGAAGAAAAAAAACACAACACGTACGGTAACGTTTATCTGAGCCGTTTTTTCAGTACAATCAGCAATACTATTGATAAACCGAAACCCTTTGTTACCCCATTGAAGATGGGATAAACAGGATAAAAAGCCCGGCTTTTGCGATGAATTTAGAAAAAATCAACGAGTTAACCGCGCAAGATATGGCGGGTGTAAATGCAGCAATCCTGGAGCAACTCAACTCTGACGTTCAGCTGATCAACCAGCTGGGCTATTACATCGTCAGCGGCGGCGGCAAACGCATTCGCCCGATGATTGCCATTCTGGCTGCCAGAGCCGTTGGCTACCAGGGAAATGCGCACGTCACTATTGCAGCACTGATCGAATTTATCCACACCGCAACGCTTCTTCACGACGACGTCGTAGATGAATCCGACATGCGTCGTGGCAAAGCCACGGCAAATGCCGCCTTTGGCAACGCAGCCAGCGTTCTGGTGGGGGATTTTATCTATACCCGCGCCTTCCAGATGATGACCAGCCTCGGTTCGCTGAAGGTGCTGGAAGTGATGTCTGAAGCCGTTAACGTCATCGCCGAAGGCGAAGTGCTGCAGCTGATGAACGTCAACGATCCGGATATTACCGAAGAGAACTACATGCGCGTGATCTACAGCAAGACAGCGCGCTTGTTTGAAGCGGCGGCTCAGTGCTCCGGTATTCTGGCAGGTTGCACAGAGGCACAGGAAAAAGGGCTGCAGGACTATGGCCGCTATCTTGGCACCGCGTTCCAGTTGATTGACGATTTACTGGATTACAGCGCCGATGGCGAAACACTCGGTAAAAACGTGGGTGATGACCTGAACGAAGGTAAGCCAACCCTGCCGCTGCTGCATGCAATGCGCAATGGTTCACCTGAACAGGCCAAAATGATCCGTGAGGCTATCGAGCAGGGAAATGGTCGACATCTTCTGGAACCGGTACTGGAAACAATGGCTATCTGCGGGTCGCTGGAGTGGACACGCCAGCGTGCTGAAGAAGAGGCCGATAAAGCCATTGCAGCTCTTCAGGTCATTCCAGACAGCCCGTGGCGTGATGCTCTCATTGCGCTAGCCCACATTGCCGTCCAGCGCGATCGCTAACCTCTCCTCTTCTCCCCGTATCAATACGGGGAGATTCCAGTAAACGTCAATAAATTCCATATTCATGTTAAATCATCGGCTTACATGCCGCATGAATAAAGCCATGTCATATTCTGAATATTGCTTCCAGTAACGCGAACTTTTTAGAACCAATGTTCGAAATGCGTATAGTACCCCTGTCGTTTCAGGAGAAATGACGTGGGTGAATACGAACATAAGGACAGCTTTATGGATACGAAATTTATCGACTGGCATTCCGCAGATATCATTGCGGCACTGCGTAAAAAAGGAACATCGCTTGCAGCAGAGTCACGCCGCAGTGGCTTAAGCTCTTCCACTCTGGCAAATGCGCTGACCCGTCCGTGGCCCAAGGGTGAATTGATTATTGCAACGGCGCTGGAAACACACCCGTGGATAATCTGGCCGTCGCGCTACCACGATCCCATTACCCATGAATTTATTGACAGAACACGCATGATTCGCCAGAAAAAAACGAAAGGAGAGCAGCCGGTGTAATGCTCTTTTTTTGACAGGAATAGCAACCCCCCGGTCATTTCTGGCAGGGGGCTGCCGGAACGATTACTCGCCCTTCACACGCTCGATATTCGCACCCAGCGCGCGCAGTTTGTCTTCGATACGCTCATAGCCACGATCGATGTGGTAGATACGATCAACAACCGTCGTCCCTTCCGCGATACAGCCTGCCAGCACAAGGCTTGCTGACGCACGCAGATCGGTTGCCATCACCTGTGCGCCAGACAGTTTTTCTACGCCGTGGCAGATCACGGTGTTGCTTTCGATTTCTGCATGCGCGCCCATACGGATCAGTTCCGGTACGTGCATAAAGCGGTTTTCGAAGATGGTCTCCGTGATCACACCAGTACCTTCAGCCACCAGGTTCAACAGGGTGAACTGCGCCTGCATATCGGTCGGGAAGGCCGGATGTGGAGCCGTGCGAACGGTAACCGCTTTCGGGCGCTTGCCGTGCATGTCCAGGCTGATCCAGTCTTCTCCGGTCTCAATATCTGCACCGGCTTCACGCAGTTTTGCCAGTACGGCATCCAGAGTGTCAGGCTGTGCATTACGGCACACAATTTTGCCGCCAGAAATGGCTGCAGCCACCAGGAAGGTACCGGTTTCGATACGGTCTGGCAGAACGCGGTACACACCGCCACCCAGGCGCTCAACGCCTTCGATGGTGATACGGTCAGTACCCTGGCCAGAGATCTTCGCCCCCAGCGCGATAAGGAAGTTGGCGGTATCCACAATTTCCGGCTCGCGAGCAGCGTTCTCGATGATGGTGGTACCTTCTGCCAGCGTCGCCGCCGACATGATGGTGACGGTTGCGCCAACGCTTACTTTGTCCATGACAATGTGTGCGCCTTTCAGACGGCCATTAACGGACGCTTTAACGTAACCTTCTTCGAGTTTGATCTCTGCGCCCAGTTTTTCCAGGCCAAAGATATGCAGGTCAACCGGACGCGCGCCGATAGCACAGCCCCCCGGCAGAGAGACCTGACCCTGACCAAAACGCGCCACCAGCGGGCCCAGCGCCCAGATGGATGCACGCATGGTTTTTACCAGGTCGTACGGTGCAGAGAAGTTGTTAACGTTGCTGGCATCAATCCAGACGGAACCGTTGCGCTCGACTTTGGTACCCAGTTGACCAAGCAGTTTCATGGTCGTGTCGATATCTTTCAGCTTCGGTACGTTCTGAATTTCTACCGGCTCTTCCGCGAGCAACGCAGCGAAGAGGATTGGCAGCGCGGCATTTTTTGCGCCAGAAATTGTGACTTCGCCCTGGAGGCGAGTAGGCCCCTGTACACGAAATTTGTCCATGTAATTGCTCTCTTATAAATTCAACCGTGCTGCGGGCGCATCGCCCCCAGCTCAAAAACCATTTAGTTTGCGATCGCGTGCCCACTCTTGTGGGGTGAACGCTTTGATCGACAGGGCGTGGATGCGGTTATCTGCAATGTATTCCATCAGCGGCGCGTAAACAGCCTGCTGCTTCTTCACACGGCTCATACCGTCGAACATCTCACCCACAGCAATAACCTGGAAGTGACTGCCATCGCCAGTGACGTGGGCTTCCTGAAGGGAGAGTGCATTCATCAGCACTGTCTGGATTTCATGATTTTCCATGGGCTCTTAATCATCTGATAGTGAAAACAAGCCAAACATCTTAGAGCAAAGTGGCGTTGTCTTAAACAAGCAAAAAGCCCCGACGGTGAAACTGCCAGGGCTTGCGGAAGTAACGTACTGAAAAAATTAGTGAGGTAACAGCTCTTCAGATAAATTGTAGAGCTGTGCCAGGGTCACGACATTATCGCTCGCGCCAGCCAACGTGACGTTGGCTCCCTGCTTTTTCCCCACGGCAACAAGATGGATGAGCAGCGCAATGCCTGCCGTATCGACCCGCGTAACGTCGCTTAAATCAATCTGTGTAACGCCCTGCATGGCTTCGTGGCGCTTATCCCATAAAGGGTTCAGCAGATCCTGGTCAAGCTCACCAGACAGCGTTAACACTTCGCCTTCACGCGACCAGCTAAGTTGCTGTGACATTACTTTTTCTCGTCCAGAGAAATTTTCTGACGAGAGATAGACTGCAGCTGTGCGGTCAGGCCATCAATGCCTTTGGTGCGCAGCAGGTCGCTCCACTCGTTCTGCTTAGTCGTGATCATGCTCACCCCTTCGGCAATCATGTCATACGCCTGCCAGTTTCCGGTCTGGCTGTTTTTACGCCACTGGAAGTCCAGGCGAACCGGTGGACGGCCATTAGGATCCAGGATGGTCACGCGGATAGGAATAATGGTCGCACCACCCAGCGGTTGCTCCGGGGCAATCTGGTAGGTCTGACCGTGATACATCGCCAGTGCCTGGCCGTATGCCTGTTTCAGGTATTCGTGGAATGCAGCAAAGTAGGCATCACGCTGCGCAGGGGTGGCGTCTTTGTAGTAACGGCCCAGTACCAGTGCGCCTGCATATTTGATCTGCACATATGGCAGCAATTCCTGATCGACTACATCACGCAGATAGTCAGGATTTGCACGAATTTTAGGTTGTTCATTTTTAAGACGATCGAAGGTTTTCTTCGCGGCCTCGTCCATCAGTTTGTACGGGTTGCTCTGATCCGCAGCATGTACTGCGGTGAGAGGGGCAATGACCAGCATGGCAACCATTAACAGTCGTTTAAACATGAATCACTTCTCCTGGTATTAATTGGTCGCGCCTGGGGTCGGCTCGACGTTGGTATGGTCTTTCCCCTGTGCAGGGGTAGCATCAGACGTTTTATCTTCCCCTTTACCGCTGTAAAGGAACTGACCAATCATATCCTCCAGCACCATCGCTGACTTCGTATCCTGGATCACGCTACCGTCTTTAAGAATAGTCGTCCCCAGTTCTGGATCTTCAAAACCAATGTTAAGAGCCAGATATTGCTCGCCCAACAGACCAGAAGTACGAATGGAAAGAGAGCTGGTATCCGGGATATGGTTATAGCGCTCTTCGATATCCATCGCGACACGCGGCAGATAGGTTTTCTCATCAAGCGTAATGTCCGCAACGCGGCCAATCACCACACCGCCAACGCGTACTGGTGAGCGTGCTTTCAGGCCACCGATATTATCGAAAGTGGCATAGACACGGTAAGTCGGCTCAGTACGGATAGACGTAATATCCGCTGCTCTCAGGCAGATAAACAGAGCGGCCAGCAGTGCCAGCAGCAGGAACACGCCGACCCAAATTTCATTTTTTCTCGTTTGCATGAACTCAATTCCCAAACATCAGTGCGGTGAGCACAAAATCCAGACCCAGTACGGCCAGTGACGAATGAACGACAGTACGTGTAGTTGCACGGCTAATGCCCGCCGACGTCGGAATAGCATCGTAACCATTAAACAATGCAATCCAGGTGACCGTAATGGCAAATACCACGCTCTTAATCAGACAGTTAACCAGATCCTTTCTCAGATCGATGGCGTCCTGCATGGCAGACCAGAAGAACCCGGCATCAATGCCTTTCCAGTGCACACCAACCAGCGAACCGCCCCAGATCCCCACGGCAACAAAGAGGACAGTCAGTAACGGCAATGAGATAACACCGGCCCAGAAACGTGGCGAGATCACGCGACGCAGCGGATCGACCGCCATCATCTCCATACTGGAAAGCTGCTCGGTCGCGCGCATCAGGCCAATTTCTGCGGTTAAGGCCGACCCTGCTCGCCCGGCAAACAGCAATGCGGCAACAACCGGCCCCAGCTCACGCAGTAGCGAAAGTGCCACCAGCATCCCGAGACTGGTTTCTGCACTGTAGGTCGTCAGCACAAGATAACCCTGCAGCCCAAGCACCATGCCGATAAACAGACCGGAAACAATGATGATGAGCATCGACAACACGCCGACGTTATAGAGCTGTCGCACCAGTAAAGGTGCGTGCTTACGAAATTCCGGCTTGCCGACCAGCGCGTTGAATAACATCAATCCGGCACGCCCGAACGTCCTGATGGTTTTTATGCCACGGTGTCCAAGAGCGGCCAACGCATTTAACAGCATGAGTGGCTTAACTCCCTATTCCCAATAAATCGTCACGATAGTCACCCGCGGGATAACGGAACGGTACAGGCCCATCCGCAATACCGTCCAGGAACTGCCGCACTTGCGGATCGCAATTTTCCTGCAACGCCTGAGCGCTGCCATGCGCGACGATCCTTTTGTCTGCCACAATGTAGGCATAGTCGGCAATACTCAACACTTCCGGCACATCGTGAGAAACCACGATACAGGTAACGCCGAGCGCGCTGTTCAGTTCAGAAATGAGCTTCACCAGCACGCCCATCGTGATAGGATCCTGTCCGACAAACGGCTCGTCGAACATGATTAAATCGGGTTCTAATGCAATGGCTCGTGCCAGCGCAGCGCGGCGCGCCATACCACCGGAAAGCTCTGATGGCATCAGCTTCGCGGCTCCCCGCAGCCCCACAGCTTCAAGCTTCATCATCACCGTGCTTTTCAGTAGCTCGGGCGACAAATGGGTATGCTCACGCAGTGGGTAAGCCACGTTATCAAAGACATTCATATCGGTGAACAGTGCCCCCGACTGAAAAAGCATACTCATGCGCTTGCGGACAGTATACAGACGCGAGCGAGACATCTCCGGGATGTTTTCACCGTCGAAGAGAATTTCACCGCTATCCGGTGGAATTTGCCCGCCAATAAGACGCAGCAAAGTCGTTTTACCGATCCCTGATGGCCCCATGATAGCGGTTATCTTACCACGCGGGACCGTCAGCGAAATATCATCAAATATCAATCGGTTGGCACGAGAAAAACTCACACCACGTACGTCGACTAAATTCGCCATCGTTTGGCTCATTTATGGTTCCTTTCTTGCCCGACTCCACGCTGAGCATGAAGCTTAAATCAGCCCTAAACTCAGCATTTTTACAGAATATTAGCCGTTGAGGTTAGCGAAAGCTGGCATTTGTTTTACTTTTCCGGCGCATAAAGTCAAAATTAGGAATTCGTTACGCCTCAGACGCTATGCAACGCCAACAATTCCTGCGCGGTGGACCGGCGAGTATACCTGAAGAAAGGACTTTTGATGCTTTTAGCAACAGCACTGTTAATAATTGGTTTACTTTTGGTGGTCTACAGTGCTGACCGTTTGGTGTTTGCTGCATCTATCCTGTGTCGACTGATTGGCGTGCCACCTATTGTCATTGGGATGACCGTTGTCAGTGTCGGAACATCACTTCCTGAAATTATCGTTTCTGTCACAGCATCGCTGCATGGTCAGGCAGACCTGGCTATTGGCACTGCGATTGGCTCCAACATCGTCAACATTCTCCTTATTCTGGGCTTAGCGGCGCTGCTGCATCCATTTCGCGTGCATTCTGATGTTCTGCGTCGTGAATTGCCGCTAATGTTAATCGTAAGCCTGCTGGCAGGCTGCGTATTTTATGATGGCGTACTGAGCTACAGTGACGGCATTTTTTTGCTGGCGCTGGCCGTCATATGGTTGCTTTATATTGTGAAAATCGCCCGTCAGGCTGAAAAGCAAGGCCATGACAGCCTGACACGTGAGCAAATTGCCGAACTCCCGCGTGAAGGTACACTGCCTGTCGCACTCCTCTGGCTTGGTGTCGCGCTGATCATTATGCCAATGGCTACGCGCATGGTGGTAGATAACGCGACGGTGCTGGCGAACTATTTCGCCATGAGCGAACTCACCATCGGTCTGACCGTCATTGCCATCGGAACCAGTCTGCCGGAGTTGGCCACGGCCATCGCTGGCGCACGGAAAGGTGAAGACGATATCGCGATTGGCAATATCATTGGTTCAAACATTTTTAACATCGCCATCGTGATGGGCCTGCCAGCCCTGATAACGCCAGGACCCTTTAACCCCCTGGCCTTCTCGCGCGATTACGGTGTGATGTTGCTGGTCAGCGTTATTTTTGCTCTGCTCTGCTGGCGGCGACAACGACAGATCGGCAAAGGCGCAGGTGCGCTGCTGACAGGTGGATTTATCGTATGGATGGCGATGCTGTACTGGCTTTCGCCTCTTCTCTCTGGGTAAAACGGAAACGTATTATGTCGCAAGTAGAATTGCAGCCGGGTTTTGACTTTCAGAAAGCAGGCAAAGATGTTCTGGAGATTGAACGTGAAGGTCTGGCGCAGTTAGATCAGTACATTAACCAGGACTTTAGTCAGGCATGTGAGAAGATGTTCTACTGTGCCGGTAAAGTTGTGGTGATGGGAATGGGCAAGTCCGGCCATATTGGACGCAAAATGGCAGCGACGTTTGCCAGCACGGGAACCTCCTCCTTCTTTGTTCACCCGGGGGAAGCCGCGCACGGTGACCTGGGCATGGTAACGCCACAGGATGTCGTTATTGCGCTGTCGAACTCTGGTGAATCCAATGAGATCCTGGCGCTGATCCCGGTACTGAAGCGCCTGCAGGTTCCCCTGATTTGCATGACCAGCCGCCCCGAAAGCAGCATGGCGCGCGCTGCAGATATTCATCTGTGCGTCAAAGTTCCCAAAGAAGCCTGCCCGCTTGGCCTTGCGCCAACGTCCAGCACCACGGCGGCGCTGGTCATGGGTGATGCGCTTGCCGTTGCGCTGCTGGAAGCGCGTGGTTTTACCCCTGAAGATTTCGCGCTTTCCCATCCTGGCGGTGCGCTGGGGCGTAAGCTGCTGCTGCGGGTTAACGACATTATGCATACTGGCGATGAGATCCCTCACGTCAGTAAAGCGGCCTCCCTGCGCGATGCGCTGCTGGAAATCACCCGTAAAAATCTGGGTATGACGGTGGTGTGCGACGACCTGATGAAAATTCAGGGAATTTTCACCGACGGCGACTTACGCCGCGTGTTCGATATGGGTGTCGACGTCCGCACGCTCGGGATCGCCGATGTCATGACCCCAGGCGGCATCCGCGTTCGCCCTGGCACCCTGGCAGTGGATGTGCTGAACCTGATGCAGTCCCGTCATATCACCTCAGTCATGGTTGCCGATGGCGACCAATTGCTGGGTGTGGTACATATGCATGATCTGCTGCGCGCAGGCGTAGTGTAATGAAGGATAAGACAATGAGTAATGCGGGTGCATCCCTTGCAACCTGTTATGGCCCGGTCAGTACCCATATGATGGCGAAGGCAGAAAATATTCGTCTGCTCATCCTCGATGTGGATGGCGTACTCTCCGACGGTCTGATTTATATGGGCAATAATGGTGAAGAGCTGAAAGCGTTTAACGTTCGCGACGGCTACGGCATTCGCTGTGCGCTGACGTCGGGTATCGAAGTTGCCATCATCACCGGGCGGAAAGCTAAACTTGTAGAAGACCGCTGTGAAACGTTAGGCATTACCCATCTTTACCAGGGACAATCCGACAAGGTGGCAGCCTTCAATGACTTACTGGGAAAACTGGCTATTGCACCGGAAAACGTGGCCTATGTCGGGGACGATCTGATTGACTGGCCGGTCATGGCTGAAGTCGGCCTGAGTATCGCGGTTGCGGATGCGCATCCGCTGCTGATCCCGCGAGCTGACTACGTCACCCATATCAACGGTGGCCGGGGTGCTGTACGTGAAGTCTGCGATCTGCTTCTGCTGGCGCAGGGCAAGCTTGATGAGGCCAAAGGGCAATCGATATGAGTAAAACCAGACGTTGGGTTATCATTCTGCTTTCGCTTGTCGCACTGGTACTGATTGGCGTGAACCTTGCCGATCGTGACGATACACAAACGGAAGTGGTCAATACTAACGATCCAACCTATAAAAGCGATCACAGCGACACCGTGGTCTACAGCCCGGAAGGTGCGCTGAACTATCGCCTGATTGCCCAGCATGTTGAATATTTTTCAAATGACGGTATTTCGTGGTTTACCCAGCCAGTCATGACGACGTTTGATACTGACAAAGTTCCGACGTGGTCAATTAAGTCAGACCGGGCAAAACTGACAAATGACCGTATGCTTTACCTGTATGGCCACGTTGAAGTCAACGCCCTGACCGCTGACTCGCAACTACGCAAAATTACGACAGATAATGCCCAAATCAACCTGGTGACCCAGGACGTGACTTCGCAGGATCTGGTCACATTGTATGGCACAACATTTAATTCCAGCGGTCTGAGAATGCGCGGGAACTTACGCAGCAAAAATGCCGAGCTGATTGAAAAGGTTAGAACCTCCTATGAAATTCAAAACAAACAAACTCAGCCTTAAAGTAATTATCGCCAGTGCGATGCTGGCAGCCAGTCTTCCCGCGCTTGCTGTGACTGGCGATACCGAACAGCCTATCCATATCGAATCCGACACGCAGTCGCTCGATATGCAGGGTAACGTCGTCACCTTTACGGGCAACGTCGTAATGACCCAGGGCACCATCAAAATTAACGCCGACAAAGTGGTCGTCACCCGTCCTGGCGGTGAGCAAGGCAAAGAAATTATTGATGGCTATGGCAACCCGGCCACCTTCTATCAGATGCAGGACAGCGGTAAGCCGGTAAAAGGTCATGCCACACATATGCACTATGAGCTGGCGAAGGATCTTGTCATCCTGACCGGTAATGCCTACCTGGAACAGCTGGACAGCAATATCACCGGTGACCAGATCACCTATCTGGTGAAAGAGCAAAAAATGCAGGCTTCCAGCGAGAAAGGCAAACGCGTAACCACCGTGCTTGTTCCATCGCAGCTGCAGGACAAAGGTAAGGGCCAGGCCCCGGCACAGAAGAAGAGTAACTAATTCGTTATGGCAACATTAACTGCAAAAAATCTCGCGAAAGCCTATAAGGGCCGCCGTGTCGTGGAAGATGTCAGTCTGACCGTCAACTCCGGCGAAATCGTTGGCCTGCTCGGCCCAAACGGTGCGGGTAAAACCACGACTTTCTACATGGTTGTTGGCATTGTGCCGCGTGATGCTGGCAACATTGTCATTGATGACGAAGACATCAGCCTTCTGCCACTGCATGCGCGCGCGCGTCGCGGTATCGGCTATCTGCCTCAGGAAGCCTCCATTTTCCGCCGTCTGAGCGTTTTCGATAACCTGATGGCGGTACTGCAAATTCGCGACGACCTGACCAGCGAACAGCGTCAGGATCGCGCGAATGAACTGATGGAAGAATTTCACATTGAGCACCTGCGTGACAGCCTGGGTCAGGCGCTGTCAGGTGGTGAACGCCGTCGTGTTGAGATTGCCCGTGCGCTGGCTGCAAACCCGAAATTTATCCTTCTGGATGAACCGTTTGCGGGCGTTGACCCAATCTCCGTTATCGACATTAAACGCATTATTGAACACCTGCGCGACAGCGGGCTTGGCGTATTGATCACTGACCACAACGTCCGTGAAACGCTGGCCGTGTGTGAACGCGCCTATATTGTTAGCCAGGGCCATCTGATTGCCCACGGTACGCCGCAGCAGATCCTCGAAGATGATCATGTTAAGCGCGTGTATCTTGGGGAAGACTTCAGACTCTGATAGGGTAGAGGTAACGTAACGCCGAACCGGAGAAAAATGCTCTGAACATGAAGCAAGGTTTGCAATTAAGGCTCAGCCAACAACTGGCAATGACGCCGCAGTTACAGCAGGCAATTCGCCTGCTGCAACTGTCTACATTAGAACTCCAGCAGGAGCTCCAGCAAGCACTGGACAGCAATCCGTTACTGGAGCAAGCCGATCTTCATGACGAGGTAGATACCCAGCAGTCGCAGGACACCGAAACACTCGACACCGTTGATGCTCTCGAGCAAAAAGAGATGCCGGACGAGCTTCCTCTGGATGCCAGCTGGGATGAAATCTACACCGCCGGAACGCCTTCCGGGACGCGTGCAGACTACCAGGACGATGAGCTACCGGTTTATCAGGGTGAAACTACCCAGTCGCTGCAGGATTACCTGATGTGGCAAGTAGAGCTCACCCCTTTCTCTGATACCGATCGCGCGATTGCGACCTCTATCGTCGATGCCGTTGATGACACTGGCTATTTGACCGTCACGCTGGAAGAAATCCTCGAAAGTATCGGTGACGAAGAGATCGAGCCCGAAGAGATTGAAGCCGTTTTGAAGCGTATCCAACGCTTCGACCCGGTTGGCGTGGCGGCGAAAGATCTCCGTGATTGCCTTTTGATCCAGCTGTCGCAGTTCAGTAAAGAGACGCCGTGGATCGAAGAAGCCCGCTTAATCATCAGCGATCATCTGGATCTTCTGGCTAACCATGATTTCCGCACGCTCATGCGCGTCACGCGTCTGAAAGAAGAAGTGCTGAAAGAGGCGGTTAACCTGATTCAGTCGCTCGATCCGCGACCCGGACAGTCGATCCAGACCAGCGAACCGGAATATGTCATTCCGGACGTACTGGTGAGAAAACATAATGACCGCTGGGTCGTTGAACTGAATTCCGACAGCATCCCTCGCCTGCAAATCAACCAGCAGTATGCCTCCATGTGCACCAGCGTGCGCAACGACTCCGATAATCAATATATTCGTAGCAATTTGCAGGAAGCACGATGGTTGATCAAAAGTCTGGAGAGCAGAAATGATACGCTACTGCGCGTGAGCCGCTGTATTGTCGAGCAGCAGCAGGCATTCTTCGAGCAGGGCGAAGAGTATATGAAACCGATGGTACTGGCGGACATCGCCCAGGCCGTCGAAATGCACGAATCAACCATTTCTCGTGTGACCACGCAGAAGTATCTGCACAGTCCGCGAGGCATTTTTGAGCTTAAGTATTTCTTCTCCAGCCATGTGAACACCGAAGGCGGTGGCGAAGCCTCGTCAACGGCGATCCGCGCACTGGTGAAGAAGTTGATCGCCGCGGAGAATCCCGCGAAGCCACTGAGTGACAGTAAGTTAACCACCATGCTGTCCGACCAGGGTATTATGGTGGCACGCCGCACTGTTGCGAAGTATCGAGAGTCTTTATCCATTCCGCCGTCTAACCAGCGTAAACAACTGGTCTGACACAACCGATAAGGAAGACACTATGCAGCTCAACATCACAGGACACAATGTCGAAATCACTGACGCTTTGCGCGATTTTGTGAACGCTAAGTTCGCGAAACTCGAGCAGTATTTCGAAAGGATCAATCAGGTCTATATTGTGTTGAAAGTGGAGAAAGTGACTCATATCTCGGATGCAACCCTGCACGTGAACGGGGGTGAACTCCATGCCAGTGCGGAAGGGCAAGACATGTACGCTGCTATCGACGGCTTGATTGACAAGCTTGCGCGGCAGCTAAATAAACATAAAGATAAACTGAAACAACACTAATTGTCCGGGCAGTTAACGGGTGCAGACAGGCCTGTTGTGAAACACAACAGGCCATTTGTGCAGTTAGCGCTTAGGTGAAATTATGATGAACAACGATTCCGCTCTTCAACTGAGCAATGTCCTTAACCAGGAATGTACCCGCAGTGGCGTTCACTGCCAGAGCAAAAAACGTGCGCTGGAGATCATCAGTGAACTGGCCGCAAAACAGCTGGGACTGCCGCCGCAGGTGGTGTTCGAAGCGATTCTGACCCGCGAAAAAATGGGCAGTACCGGCATCGGCAACGGCATCGCGATCCCGCACGGCAAACTGGAAGAAGACACATTGCGTGCCGTCGGTGTATTTGTGCAGCTGGAAACGCCTATCGCCTTCGATGCCATTGATAACCAGCCCGTCGATCTCCTCTTCGCGCTGCTGGTTCCTGCCGACCAGACGAAAACGCATCTGCATACGCTTTCGCTGGTTGCTAAACGTCTGGCCGATAAAACCATTTGCCGTCGACTGCGTTCAGCCCAAAGTGATGAAGAGCTCTATCAGATTATCACTGAAGCAGAAGGCAATCAGGATGATGCATAACCGGGAGATGGCCTTCACATCTGTTGTCCTGAGGAGAAACGGAACATGGTGCTGATGATCGTCAGCGGTCGTTCAGGGTCGGGAAAATCTGTCGCCCTGCGTGCGCTGGAAGATATGGGTTTTTACTGCGTAGATAACCTGCCGGTCGTGTTACTGCCCGATCTGGCGCGGACGCTTGCCGACAGGCAAATCTCGGCGGCCGTCAGTATCGACGTCCGTAACATGCCCGAATCACCAGAAATCTTTGAGCAGGCGATGAGCAACCTGCCGGAGTCTTTCTCACCTCAGCTGCTGTTCCTTGATGCTGACCGCAACACCCTGATTCGTCGCTACAGCGATACCCGTCGTTTGCATCCTCTTTCCAGTAAAAATCTCTCTCTGGAAAGCGCTATCGACGAAGAGAGCGATCTGCTGGAGCCGCTGCGCTCCCGTGCCGATCTGATTGTCGACACCTCCGAAAT
Organism: Enterobacter cloacae; assembly: GCA_014169315.1. NCBI lineage: Bacteria > Pseudomonadati > Pseudomonadota > Gammaproteobacteria > Enterobacterales > Enterobacteriaceae > Enterobacter > Enterobacter cloacae. Next base: position 4,041,530 of record AP022133.1, read on the forward strand.
GTCCGTTCATGAGCTGGCAGAGATGTTGCGTACCCGCCTGCTGGGCAAACGCGAACGTGAACTGACGATGGTGTTCGAATCCTTCGGCTTTAAGCACGGTATTCCTATCGATGCGGATTATGTTTTCGACGTGCGCTTCCTGCCGAACCCGCACTGGGATCCAAAACTGCGTCCTATGACCGGTCTGGATAAACCCGTGGCGGCCTTCCTCGACAGGCACACAGAAGTTCACAATTTTATCTACCAGACGCGAAGCTACCTTGAGCTATGGTTACCTATGCTGGAGACAAACAATCGTAGCTACCTGACAGTGGCGATTGGTTGTACCGGCGGTAAACATCGTTCGGTTTACATCGCCGAACAGCTGGCCGACTACTTCCGTTCGCGCGGGAAGAACGTTCAGTCCCGTCATCGTACGCTGGAAAAACGTAAAACATGACCGTAAAACACACCGTTGAGATCACCAACAAGCTGGGCATGCATGCACGCCCGGCAATGAAACTGTTTGAGCTGATGCAGGGTTTCGATGCAGAGGTTCTGCTGCGTAACGATGAAGGTACCGAGGCGGAAGCAAACAGCGTGATTGCACTGCTGATGCTGGACTCGGCCAAAGGCCGCCAGATCGAAGTAGAAGCCACTGGCCCACAGGAAGTGGAAGCGCTGGCAGCGGTGATTGCCCTGTTTAACGCCGGGTTTGACGAAGACTGATCCCTGTCTCTCAGGCGGGTGGCGCTACGCCTACCCGCCCTACATCAGCTTATTTCTCTCCATAAATCCTTCCCCACCTAGCTGACGCATCTGGCGCATAATCCATGCCTGACGGCTGCGCACATAACCCGATGGCGCACTGGCCTTAAAGCGAACGGGATTCGGTAATACTGCCGCTAACAACGCAGCCTCAGAGAGGCTCAACCGGCTGGCCGGTTTATTGAAATAACGCTGTGCGGCCGCTTCAACGCCAAACACACCGTCACCAAACTCGGCGATATTCAGGTAGATGGTCAGAATACGTTTCTTGCTCCAGACCGTTTCCATCCCCAGCGTCAAACCCGCTTCCAGCCCTTTTCGTACCCAGCTTCGACCATCCCATAAAAACAGATTTTTTGCCGTCTGCTGCGACAACGTCGAGGCCCCGCGCACGCGGTTTTCGTGGCGTTCGTTATGGGCCAGAGCCTTCTCAATGGCCGCCACGTCAAAACCCCAGTGCTCCGGGAATTTTTGATCTTCTGCGGCAATCACAGCCAGTCCCATGAACGGGGAAATTTCATCTATGCTCACCCAGTCAGAGTGAGCGACATAGCTGAAATCACCGGAGAGCCATGCGCCGAGCTGGCGCTCAACCATCACGGCCGAAAACGGTACCGGCATAATGCTGAATAAAGCGATCCCGCCGCCCCAGAAAACAGCCAGCACGAGCGCAATGCGTAACAGGGTACGTTTCACCCACGTACCCACAGCAAACTGGCGACTCATTCAGTCAGAACCAGCACTCTGTCCACCAGCTTTTCAATGCCCGTGGCGGCCTCTGCGATATTTTGCGCCAGCATATACGCAGGTGTGGTGACGATCCTGTTGTCTTCATCAACCACAATGTCATCGACCGGACAAGGCACATGTTCGCCCCCCATATCTTCAATGACCTCTGCAGTATCAATATCCGTCCCGATGGTCAGGCGCAGCGGGAAATCAAAAATTTTGGGTAGCATCGCCGGGGCAGTACAGATAAAGCCCAGCGGTTTACCCGCCGCATGCATCGCCTGTGACAACGCTTTTAAATCCGGATCGATATGACATTCCGCACCCTGGGCCGCAAAGGTACTGAGGTTTTTGGCCGCGCCAAACCCACCAGGCACAATTAACGCGTCCAGCTCCGTGGCATCGGCCTGAATCAGGGGATGGATCTCCCCCCTCGCAATACGTGCGGCTTCAGTCAGCACGTTACGGGTTTCTGCCATCGATTCACCAGTCAGATGATTGACAACATCCGTCTGGTTTTTATCCGGCGCGAAACAGATCGCCTCAGCACCATGCCGGGCCAATGCCAGGAGGGTAATGACGGCTTCATGTATCTCCGAACCATCGTAAACACCGCATCCGCTCAGCACGACACCAATCTTTTTCATCATGACGTTCCTTCTATGCAACTCACTGAAGCACATTAATAATTCTGATTAAAACGCTATGCTTCACACATTTCACTGATTCATGTAACAAATCATTTAAGATTTGCTATCTTATCTGCGTGCGGCCCAAATATTCAGGCTGCGTCGTAAGCAAAAACAACACGAAAGAAATATCAGGCGCAGCCACGATTTCCCTGGTGTTGGCGCAGTATTCGCGCACCCCGGTTAAGCCGGGGTCATTTTTTTCTGGTATCCACCCAGGCTTTCAGCACCGCCACATCGTTCTGCCACTCCTGCTTCATCTCTTCAACCCAATCACCCACGTTATCTTCCCAGGCAGGTAAATCAGGCGACTGAATTTGTTGTCCCAGTTGTTGCAGGTGGCGTAGCCCGACCGAACCCGCCGCGCCTTTGATCTTATGCCCCTCTTCGACGATACCTTTCTGGTCACGCGCGGTCAGGTTAGACTCCAGCACGCTCAGGTAGCCCGGCATCATTTTTTCAAACACGGCCAGACCGTCGGTAATCAGTTTTGGGCCAACCAGATCGATATACTGCTCCAGCATGGCGGTATCCAGTATTGCTTGTGCTTTTGCGCTATCAACAGACGTCATGGTGCTTTCCTCTTCATCACAGGTATCCCAGAACTTCTTGATCATGGCGGTCAGGGCAGGCACCGCCAGCGGCTTGCTGAGCACATCATCCATACCGGCATCGAGGTACTCTTTTTTGTCTTTCAGCACATTTGCCGTCAGCGCAACCAGCGGCGGCAGATCGTCGGCAGCATACTTGCTCGTCAGTTCACGTGAGATATCCAGGCCGGTCATATCCGGCAGCTGAATATCCAGCAGGACGAGGTCATATTCACCCGGAGTGAACATCTCCAGTGCGGCTTTCCCGGTCATCGCCACATCCACACTGTTGCCCAGTTTTTCCAGCACTGAACGAGCCACAATCACGTTCAGCTCAATGTCTTCCACCAGCAGAACGTGCAGCGCTGGCAGCGGCATATCGTCGTTTTCAAAGGTATCCTCAACCTCTTCTGCCACCGCTGGCGCATGCACCGTCAGGGTAAAGGTAGAGCCTTTGCCCGCCTGGCTGGCCACCGTGATATCCCCACCCATACTCTTCGCAAGACGTTTAGACACCGCCAGGCCAATACCGGTCCCCGTTGCAGGCTTACCGCCGTGGCTGTCCTTCACCTGATAATACATGGCGAAGATTTTGTCCTGTTCTTCCTGCGGAATACCAATCCCTGAGTCTTCCACCTCAAAGTGCAGCATATCGCCGTCGTCATAGCGGATACGCACTGCAACCCGCCCCTTCTGGGTAAACTTCACGGCGTTACTGATCAGGTTCCACAGAATTTGTCGCAGACGCGTACCGTCCGTCACCACTTTATGCGGCAACGGCAGCGTTGGCTCCATGACAAAGCTCAACCCCTTTTGCTGCGCCTGCAAACCGGAAAGGTTCTCCAGATCGGCAAGGAAGCTGGTGAAATCAACCGGCTGATTATCAAGCTGGACCTTACGGCGCTCCATCTTATCCATATCGATAATATCATTGAAGATATTGCCCAACGTGACCGCCGAGACGTGGATCGTTTTAAGGTATTTCTCCTGTTCACTGGTCAGATCGGTATCCAGCAAAATGCGACTTAACCCGACAATCCCGTTCAGCGGTGTGCGCAGTTCGTGACTGATGGTGGAGATGAATGTGGTTTTGTCACGGCTGGCACGCTCAAGCGCATCCTGATAGCGCTTACGCTCGGTAATATCGCGGCCAAAGCCCATCAGGCCGTGACGTTTCCCGACGCGGTCATAGTACGGTACCTTGCGGATCTCAAAACAGGCTTTCCGTCCGTCCGGGTAATCCAGCCACTGCTCGTAAGTCAGCGAGACGTTGTGACGGAAGACTTTTTCATCCGTCTCCATCACTTTAGCGGCAGCCTCTTCGGAGTAGACATCCTGTGGTTTCAGGTTAATCAATTGCTTTTCGCTTTTGCCGGTCAACATCTCCATCGCCCGGTTACAGCCGGAAAATTCTTTATCTTCATTACGATAGAAAACCAGATCCGGTGAAGCATCAAGGAAGGAGCGCAGGAAAGAGGATTGCTGTTCGAGCTGGATCTGCGTCACTTCACGCTCTTTCATCTCGATTTTCAGCTGCTCCAGCGTGGTCTGACGCTCGGCCTCAGCCTTCTCACGTTCTGAAATTTCCTGGTTAAGCTGCGCAATGTTGTCCTTGAGCTGGACGTTGAGCTTGAGATCGCGCTCGCGCATCTCCTCCAGTTTCTCAACCAGCCGGGTAAGGCGCTGACGGGACTCTTCGAGTTGCTCAACCACCACAGAGAGGAAATAGACCGCCCACGGCGTAATCAGCAAACCGAAGAAGATAGAGCGGATCACGTCGATACTCTCGACCTGACCATGCAGAACCATAGTCACCGCCATTTGCACCACAATGGCCAGTACAACCAGTGCCAGCGCCAGCAGCATGGAGAAACGCACCAGCCCGAGCTTCATCATCAGATCGACGTAGTACTGGGCAAGCATTCGAATTTGCTTCATAGAGGATCCCTTCACGACTTTATCGCTCAATAATACTCAAATTCGCGACGGGGCGTTGAAGGTTGTGAGAAAAAGTGCGGGGTGAAACAGGAGATTAGCCTCGCTCCCGGCAAACCGGAAGCGAGGAGAGGTCAATCAGGAACGTTTCAGAAGCAGCCAGAGGCTGATCAGGAAGAAGCTGGCACTCGGCAGCAGCGCACCGATAATCGGCGGAATGCCATAAACCAGCGTCAGCGGGCCGAAAATCTGGTCGAGGACGTAGAACACAAAGCCGAAGCTGATACCGGTGACAACACGAATCCCCATCGGCACGCTACGCAGCGGCCCGAAGATAAACGACAGGGCCATCAGCATCATTACCGCCACGGACATCGGCTGGAAGATTTTGCTCCACATATTGAGCTGATAACGCCCGGCATCCTGCCCGCTCGACTTCAGGTATTTCACATAGTTGTGCAAACCGCTAATGGAGAGCGCGTCAGGATCCAGCGCAACGACACCCAGTTTGTCCGGAGTGAGCTTAGTCTTCCACGTGCCGGAAACCGTCTGAGAACCGGTGATCTGTTTCGGGTCTGTCAGGTCAGATTCATCAACCTGCGACAAACGCCACAGCTTGTTAGCCGTATCAAATTTGGCCGATGCGGCATAGCGAACAGACTGTAAACGACGCTCATTATTGAAAGCATAAATACTCACGCCGCCCAGTTCGTCATCACCTTTCACACGTTCGATATAGACAAAGTTATTGCCATCTTTCGCCCACAGACCTTGCTGAGTCGAGAGCAGTGAACCACCGTACATCGCCTGAGCACGGAAGTTACGCGCTGTCTGCTCGCCCTGCGGTGCCACCCACTCACCAATCGCCATCGTCAGCAGTACCAACGGGATCGCCGTTTTCATGACTGACAGGGCAACCTGCATACGGGTAAAACCGGAGGCTTGCATGACCACCAGCTCACTACGCTGCGCCAGCATCCCCAGCCCAAGCAGCGCGCCTAACAGCGCCGCCATCGGGAAGAAGATCTGCACATCTTTTGGCACACTGAGCAGGGTAAACATCCCCGCGCCCATTGCATCGTAGCTCCCCTGCCCGGCTTTTTTCAGCTGATCGACAAATTTGATGATGCCGGAGAGCGACACCAGCATGAACAATGTCATCATGATGGTGGAGAAAATTGTTTTACCGATATAGCGATCGAGAACGCCAAACGCCTGCATTACAACGCTCCTTTACGCGAGAATCGGGCACGAATGCGGCGCACCGGCACCGTATCCCACAGGTTTAATCCCAGCGCCAGCAGGATATACACGCTGTTGACGACCCACGTCCAGACCATCGGGTCCAGCTTACCTTTCGCACCGTTAGAGCGAATCGAGGTTTGCAGCAGGAAATACACCAGGTAAAGCAGCATCGCTGGCAGCATAGAGAGCACGCGTCCCTGACGCGGGTTCACTACGCTCAGTGGGACAACAATAAATGCCATCATAAACACGGTGAAGACGAGAGTAATACGCCAGTGGAACTCCGCTTTCGCCCTGTCGGTGTCCGTATTCCATAGCGTGCGCATATCCATCTGCTCGGTGTCACTTGAATCCAGTGCCACTGCCTGATGGCCAATAATGGCCTGATAGTTCATGAAGTCCGTAATACGGAAATCACGCAGCATCGCGGTCCCTTCAAAACGGGTCCCTTTATTCAGCGTCACTATCTGGGAACCATCTTTACGCTGGGCCAGCTGACCGGAATCTGCAACCACCACCGACGGACGCGCATTACCTTTCGTCCGTAGCTGCGCCAGGAAGACGTCGTTGAATTTACTGCCATCAACGCTCTCAATAAACAGTACAGAGTTACCGTCAGTCGCCTGCTGGAACTGTCCCTGCGCTAACGCTGCCATGCCGGGGTTCGCTTTGGCTTCAGCCAGCACTTCATCCTGATGGCGAGAGGACATGGGGCCGGCCCACATCACGTTCACGGCGGCAACAATGCCGGTGAACAGCGCCAGAACAAAGGCTGCTTTCACCAGCACGGCTTTACTCAAGCCGCAGGCGTGCATGACCGTAATTTCACTTTCGGTATAGAGCCTGCCCAACGTCATGAGCAGACCAAGGAAAAGACTTAGCGGCAGGATAAGCTGCGCCATTTCCGGGATCCCTAAACCTAGCAGGGAAAGCACCAGATTCGTTGGAATTTCGCCGTCAACGGCCGCACCGAGGATCTTAACCAGCTTCTGACAGAAAAAAATCAGCAGCAGGATGAAGAGGATCGCCAGTTGGCTTTTGAGCGTCTCCCGCACCAGATATCTTATGATTATCACTTTAAATACGCCCGTAAAAACCCGTCTCTTTGCTGGAAAATCGCTTGTTTCATGGCTTAAACGTCATTTATTCTCTTGAGTCGTCGAAATCATCGCTAAGATTAAAACATCCGGCGGATTCACGCCTCAGGACTTTTTCTGACGTGTCGAAACCGTAGTAACGTAAGATTAACACGAAGTCACCACAACAGCGGACATGAGTTACGAAAGGTTTCAATTCTATCTGTAGCCGCCGCCGTTGTCTTTAAGATTCAGGAGCGTAGTGCATGGAGTTCAGTGTAAAAAGCGGTAGCCCGGAGAAACAGCGGAGTGCCTGCATCGTTGTGGGCGTCTTTGAACCACGCCGACTCTCCCCGATAGCCGAGCAACTCGATAAAATCAGTGACGGCTACATCAGCGCCCTGCTGCGCCGTGGCGAACTGGAAGGTAAACCTGGGCAGACGCTGTTACTGCACCATGTTCCGAACGTACTGTCCGAACGTATTCTGCTGATTGGCTGCGGCAAAGAACGCGAGCTGGATGAGCGTCAGTACAAGCAAGTTATTCAGAAAACGATCAATACGCTGAATGATACCGGTTCAATGGAAGCGGTGTGCTTCCTGACTGAACTGCACGTCAAAGGCCGCAACACCTACTGGAAAGTTCGCCAGGCAGTCGAAACCGCTAAAGAGAGTCTGTACAGTTTCGATCAACTGAAGACCAACAAAAGCGAGCCGCGTCGTCCGCTGCGTAAAATGGTCTTTAACGTGCCAACCCGTCGCGAACTGACCAGCGGCGAGCGCGCTATCCAGCACGGTCTGGCGATTGCCTCTGGTATCAAGGCAGCTAAAGATCTTGGCAACATGCCACCAAACATCTGTAATGCCGCGTACCTGGCCTCTCAGGCTCGCCAGTTGGCGGACTCTTACAGTAAGAATGTCATCACCCGCGTCATCGGCGAACAGCAGATGAAAGAGCTGGGCATGCACTCTTATCTCGCGGTCGGAAACGGTTCTCAGAACGAATCCCTGATGTCGGTCATCGAGTACAAAGGCAACCCGTCCGAAGACGCGCGCCCTGTCGTGCTGGTCGGTAAAGGCCTGACCTTTGACTCCGGCGGTATCTCCATCAAACCAGCCGAAGGCATGGATGAGATGAAGTACGACATGTGCGGTGCTGCGGCTGTTTATGGTGTGATGCGCATGGTCGCTGAGCTTCAGCTGCCCATTAACGTTATCGGCATACTGGCAGGCTGTGAAAACATGCCTGGCGGTCGCGCGTACCGTCCAGGTGACGTACTGACCACCATGTCCGGCCAGACCGTTGAAGTGCTGAACACCGATGCCGAAGGTCGACTGGTGCTGTGTGATGTGCTGACCTACGTCGAGCGTTTCGAACCTGAAGCGGTCATTGACGTCGCAACGCTGACCGGTGCCTGCGTGATTGCGCTGGGCCACCACATCACCGGATTGATGTCTAACCACAACCCGCTGGCACACGAGCTTATCGGCGCGTCCGAGCAGGCGGGTGACCGTGCATGGCGTCTGCCACTGGGCGATGAATTCCAGGAACAGCTGGAATCCAACTTCGCAGATATGGCGAATATTGGCGGCCGCCCTGGCGGTGCGATTACCGCAGGCTGCTTCCTGTCACGCTTCACCCGCAAGTACAACTGGGCACACCTGGATATCGCGGGCACCGCATGGCGCTCCGGTAAAGCCAAAGGTGCAACTGGTCGTCCGGTCGCGTTGCTGTCGCAGTTCCTGCTTAACCGCGCAGGATTTAACGGCGAAGAGTAATTGCCGTTTGTAGGCCGGGTAGGCACTGCGCCGCCCGGCTTTGCATTTAAATCCACAACAAGAAGCCCCATATATGAAGAATGCAACGTTCTACCTTCTGGACAACGACACCCACCAGGATGGCCTCAGCGCTGTTGAACAACTGGTGTGTGAAATTGCCGCAGAACGTTGGCGCGCAGGTAAACGCGTTCTGATTGCCTGTGAAGATGAACAACAGGCTATCCGCCTTGACGAAGCGCTGTGGGCACGCCCACCGGAGAGTTTTGTTCCGCATAACTTGTCCGGAGAAGGGCCACGCGGCGGCGCACCGGTAGAAATTGCCTGGCCGCAAAAGCGCAACAGCAGCGCGCGCGATATTCTGATTAGCCTGCGGATAGATTTTGCAGATTTTGCCACCGCTTTCACAGAAGTGGTAGACTTTGTCCCCTACGAAGAATCTTTGAAACAACTGGCACGCGAGCGCTATAAAGCGTACCGCATGGCTGGTTTTAACCTGAATACGGCAACCTGGACATAATGGAAAAAACATATAACCCACGCGATATCGAACAGCCGCTTTACGAGCACTGGGAACAGCAGGGCTATTTCAAGCCTAACGGCGATGAAAGCAAAGAGTCCTTCTGCATCATGATCCCACCGCCGAACGTCACCGGCAGTTTGCATATGGGTCATGCCTTCCAGCAGACCATCATGGACACCATGATCCGCTATCAGCGCATGCAGGGTAAAAACACCCTATGGCAGGCGGGGACTGACCACGCGGGTATCGCGACCCAGATGGTGGTTGAGCGTAAAATTGCCGCTGAAGAAGGTAAAACCCGCCACGACTACGGTCGTGATGCCTTCATCGACAAAATCTGGCAGTGGAAAGCCGAATCTGGTGGCACCATCACCCGTCAGATGCGCCGTCTTGGCAACTCCGTAGACTGGGAGCGCGAACGCTTCACTATGGATGAAGGTCTTTCCAACGCCGTGAAAGAAGTGTTTGTCCGTCTGTACAAAGAAGACCTGATTTACCGCGGCAAACGCCTGGTCAACTGGGACCCGAAACTGCGCACCGCCATCTCTGACCTGGAAGTGGAAAACCGTGAGTCTAAAGGCTCCATGTGGCACATCCGCTATCCACTGGCCGACGGCGCGAAAACTGCAGACGGTAAAGATTACCTGGTCGTGGCGACCACCCGTCCGGAAACCCTGCTGGGCGATACCGGCGTGGCTGTTAACCCGGAAGATCCGCGTTATAAAGATCTGATCGGTAAATTTGTTGTGTTGCCGCTGGTTAACCGCCGTATTCCTGTTGTGGGCGACGAACACGCCGACATGGAAAAAGGCACCGGCTGCGTGAAAATCACGCCAGCGCACGACTTCAACGACTATGAAGTGGGTCGTCGTCACGCCCTGCCGATGATCAACATTCTGACCTTCGACGGCGATATCCGTGAAAGTGCAGAAGTGTATGACACCAAAGGCAACGAATCTGACGTTTACTCAAGCGACATCCCGGCAGAGTTCCAGAAGCTGGAGCGTTTTGCTGCGCGTAAAGCCGTTGTGGCTGCCGTTGATGCACTCGGTCTGCTGGAAGAGATTAAACCTCACGATCTGACCGTGCCGTACGGCGACCGTGGTGGTGTGGTTATCGAGCCAATGCTGACCGACCAGTGGTATGTGCGTGCTGACGTGCTGGCAAAACCGGCGGTTGAAGCGGTTGAGAACGGGAGCATCCAGTTTGTACCGAAGCAGTACGAAAACATGTACTTCTCCTGGATGCGTGATATTCAGGACTGGTGTATCTCTCGTCAGCTGTGGTGGGGTCACCGTATTCCGGCGTGGTATGACAACGAAGGCAACGTCTACGTTGGCCGCAGTGAAGACGAAGTGCGTCAGGAAAACAACCTGAGCGCCGACGTTGCTCTGCGTCAGGACGAAGACGTGCTGGACACCTGGTTCTCCTCCGCACTGTGGACGTTCTCCACACTCGGCTGGCCAGAAAACACCGATGCGCTGCGTCAGTTCCACCCAACCAGCGTAATGGTTTCCGGCTTCGACATCATCTTCTTCTGGATTGCCCGCATGATCATGATGACCATGCACTTCATCAAAGATGAAGATGGCAAGCCGCAGGTTCCGTTCCATACCGTCTACATGACTGGCCTGATCCGTGATGACGAAGGCCAGAAGATGTCCAAATCCAAGGGCAACGTTATTGACCCGCTGGATATGGTTGACGGTATCTCCCTGGAAGACCTGCTGGAGAAACGCACCGGCAACATGATGCAGCCACAGCTGGCAGAGAAAATCCGCAAACGTACCGAGAAGCAGTTCCCGAACGGGATTGAGTCTCACGGTACCGACGCCCTGCGTTTCACCCTGGCAGCGCTGGCCTCTACAGGCCGCGACATCAACTGGGACATGAAACGTCTGGAAGGTTACCGTAACTTCTGTAACAAGCTGTGGAACGCCAGCCGCTTCGTGCTGATGAACACGGAAGATCAGGATTGCGGCTTCAACGGCGGCGAAATGACCCTGTCTCTGGCGGATCGCTGGATCCTGGCCGAGTTCAACCAGACGGTGAAAGCGTTCCGTGAAGCGCTGGACAGCTACCGCTTTGATATCGCGGCGGGCATCCTGTACGAATTCACCTGGAACCAATTCTGTGACTGGTACCTGGAGCTGGCGAAGCCGGTTATGAACGGTGGGTCTGAAGCAGAACTGCGCGGCACGCGTAATACGCTGATTACCGTTCTGGAAGGACTGCTGCGTCTGGCGCATCCGGTGATTCCATTTATCACCGAAACCATCTGGCAGCGTGTGAAGGTGATTGCGGGTATCAACGCAGATACCATCATGCTCCAGCCATTCCCGGAATTCGATGCAGCCCGTGTTGATGAAGCTGCAGCTGCCGATACCGAATGGCTGAAACAGGCGATTGTTGCGGTACGTAACATCCGCGCAGAAATGAACATCGCTCCGGGTAAACCGCTTGAGCTGCTGCTGCGCGGTTGCAGCGACGCGGTTGTTCGTCGTGTCACCGAGAACAACACCTTCCTGAAAACGATGGCGCGTCTGGAAAGCATCACCGTGCTGCCGGCTGATGATAAAGGTCCGGTTTCCGTGACTAAAATCATCGACGGTGCTGAGCTGCTGATCCCGATGGCAGGCCTTATCGACAAAGACGCAGAGCTGGCTCGTCTGGCGAAAGAAGTGGCGAAAGTCGATGTGGAAATTGGCAAAATCGAAAGCAAACTGGCGAACGAAGGCTTTGTGGCCCGCGCGCCGGAAGCGGTCATCGCGAAAGAGCGTGAGCGTCTGGTTGCCTTTGCGGATGCCAGGACCAAACTGATCGAGCAGCAGGCGGTTATTGCGGCGCTGTAATAGTATGAAAACGCCGGAGACCCTCTTCGGCGTTTTCTTTTATAAGGCATTTTTTATTCGTACCAGCTTCCCGTCTGGCATAGTTATCCAGTAATACTCTATGTTGCTGAAAGAAAATCTTTCGTAAGATCCCGCATCGAATTCCACGACTAGCAGTACATTTTTTTCAATACAATTTTCTTTTGTGTTTTTTTGTGGCGGAAAACAAAACAGATCACCATCTCCCGATTTCTCACCATCAATAAACCCGCCACCAACATCCCAAAAAACAATATGGTAAGAGGCACTTGTCGGTATATGGTATTTTGCCTTCAGCTCATTTTTGTGCTGCAGATACCAGTGTATCCGTCCCCACTCGGTTAATGCAAAATGGTTAACTGCAATATCATAGGCCTCAAAATCCATAAAACCACGTTCACTACTAGCATAAATCCCATGAAAAAACGTAGGATCATACTCAAATCTCTCACCAGCCCGAAGGATTGTCACAGGTCGTTGAGCCCAGAGGAGATAACCGCATATCAGCAACACCAGGCCACCGATAATGACGTTACGTTTCGGCTTCATACGCTTCCTTTAATATGCACATGGGCAGTTAAATTAGTCATAAAGGGTTTGTATGCATAATCACGATGCCTCTGCAGGAAAAACCAGATGCGGAAGAAGCGGAAATTTTTATAGAGTTCGTTAGCAATATCCTCTCTGCCCAGACCAAAATGGTCCTGCCCTTTAAAAGAAAGTAATCCCTCCCATGACATGGCATAGCGCTGGAAACGCACCAGTTTGATTTGTTGCGCATAAATATCATGTATGCTTACCCCCAAACCATTTACTCTGTCGGTATAACGGTTGAATTTTGGCAGTTTAGAACTTTGCATTTCTGATTTAAGTTTTACAAAGAAGAAATCATCCAGCCGCGCGTCCCGTTTAGTATGCAATTGTTTATTGATCTCATCCCGAATTTTCATCAACATATCATTCGTTCCAACGCCCCTTATGACCTCCTCATACGCGCAATTCAGAAGTCCACCAGACCATGGTAGCCCATTACCGTAATGGAAATGATCAATCAGTTCCCCAATAATAGGGGAATATAACCCTTTAGCGAATTGTGTTGACAGTTCTTTCATCTCATCAAACATGATATCTGCACAATGTTGGCGACTAATCGGCCTCCCTTGCGGTTGTTGATGGCCAAAACTCAAAGCATGGATGTTAAAAGTGGCCATCATATCAAATTGCAAACACCTGAATGGGTCGACACGAGCAGAAATATCCTGCAACCCCAGTTGCTGAAAGTCCCAATCGTTCAAATCACCATACTTCATATCATCAATATGATAATCCTCAAAGCGATGGAGTGTGGAAAATATCTCTCGAGGCAGAGACATAAATAAATGCATATCCCTATTCATAATTCATCACCCTGACAAATAATATAATGGAGCTTAAAACCAGGATGGAAAAATTAATCTAAATAAAATTAATAAAAATTGAGCCACACGACGAAATACACCAATTAGTGATGAAAAAAATTCTCAGTGGTAATATCCACCTTGCATGATGGAAAAGAGAGTGGTATCAAATATCACTATGATGAATTGTTTTTCGATTGAGTAACAAAATGAATTCCACGCAGTCCCTTCCTACACTCCGCCGGATATCCGCCAGCGACAACCCGGCTATTGCCGCCGTTATCCGTACCGTCTCTGCGGAATACGGCCTGACCGCCGACAAAGGCTATACCGTTGCCGATCCGAATCTGGACGAGCTGTTTCAGCTTTACAGCCAGCCAGGCCATGCCTACTGGGTGGTTGAATATGATGGCCAGGTGGTGGGCGGCGGCGGTGTTGCGCCACTGACGTGCAGCGCGCCGGATATTTGCGAGCTGCAAAAGATGTATTTTTTACCTGCCATGCGTGGCAAGGGGCTGGCGAAAAAGCTGGCATTGACCGCCCTCGATCACGCGCGCGAACAGGGTTTTAAACGCTGTTATCTCGAAACAACCGCCTTCCTTAAGGAAGCCATTGGCCTGTATGAACATCTGGGCTTTGAGCATATTGATGCGCCGCTGGGTTGCACCGGCCACGTCGATTGCGAAGTCAGGATGCTGAAAAGTCTGTAAATTTCGTTCCCACCCTCTTCTGTTAAGCGGCCTTAAACTGAATGCTCTACACTTTTCAGTTCACACCATAACAGGGGAAACACGATGTCGAAGATAAAAAGCTACGCCGCACCGCAGGCGGGTGCAGAACTTGAACTGTACGAATACGACGCGGGCGAACTAAAAGCAGAAGACGTCGAAGTTCAGGTTGATTACTGCGGGGTCTGCCACTCCGATCTTTCGATGATCGACAACGAATGGGGCTTTTCACAGTATCCTCTGGTTGCCGGACACGAAGTTATTGGCCGCGTCGTCGCGCTCGGTAGCGCCGCGCAGGATAAAGGCCTGAAGGTAGGCCAGCGCGTGGGGATCGGCTGGACGGCGCGCAGCTGTGGTCACTGCGACGCCTGTATCAGCGGCAACCAGATAAACTGCCTCGAGGGCGCAGTACCAACTATTCTGAACAAGGGCGGTTTCGCCGATAAACTGCGGGCCGACTGGCAATGGGTTATCCCACTGCCGGACAGCATTGATATTGAATCCGCAGGCCCACTACTGTGTGGTGGTATCACCGTCTTTAAACCGCTGCTGATGCACCATATCACCGCCACCAGCCGCGTGGGTGTGATTGGTATTGGCGGTCTGGGTCATATCGCCATCAAACTGCTGCATGCGATGGGCTGTGAAGTCACCGCGTTCAGCTCTAACCCGTCGAAAGAGAAAGAAGTGCTGGCGATGGGTGCAGATAAGGTCGTCAACAGCCGCGATCCGGATGCGCTGAAAGCGCTGGCAGGTCAGTTTGATCTGATCATCAACACCGTGAACGTCGATCTCGACTGGCAGCCATACTTTGAAGCACTGGCCTACGGTGGTAACTTCCACACCGTCGGTGCAGTCATGAAGCCGCTTCCGGTTCCGGCGTTTACGCTGATCGGCGGCGATCGCAGCGTGTCCGGTTCTGCGACCGGTACGCCATTCGAGTTGCGCAAACTGATGAAGTTTGCCGGACGCACCAGAGTGGCTCCAACCACCGAGCTGTACCCGATGTCAAAAATCAACGAAGCCATCCAGCATGTGCGCGACGGTAAAGCCCGTTACCGCGTGGTATTAAAAGCGGATTTCTGATGTGAATTTGCCGGGGAAATGTGCGGCCTGATGCCCCCATCCCAGCCCTCTCCCACAGGGCTGAGGGTTCCCCAGTAATTTTGTTCTTCTTAAGCAATTAAACTATTTCATTGAAATATAAGACTTATAGCGACTCCATGGTCCGGCTGAAAATCGCCGAAGCGTTTCCGTAAGGCCGGGGCGAGGCGCAGGGATGCGCCGAGAGGGCATTGCCTGCAGGGATGCAGGCTAATGCTGAAGTGGTTTAATAGTTTTAGACACGTTCAGAGGTTATAAATTAAATAACTGATGAGGTGCAAAAAATGAATTCACGCCGATTTACCCCAGAGTTTAAACGCGAGTGCGCTGAGCTGGTCCTTGACCATGGCTACTCATTCCGCCAGGCCTGCGAAGCCTCTGATGTCGGTGTCACGGCCATGAGACGCTGGGTCAGACAGCTTGAAATTGAACGTGGTGGCCTGGTTTTATCCGGTCAGGGCATCCCCTCTCCGGCTCCTCCGCTCACGCCAGAGCAGCAGTACATTCGTCAGCTTGAAGAACGGGTTCAGCGGCTTGAGAGGGACAAGGAGATATTAAAAAAGGCTACAGCTTTGCTGATGTCGGACGCCAGCAAGCCCTGAAACTTGTCGCCGCCCTGAGCCAGGAATACAGCGTAAAAGAGCTCTGTGCGGTCCTCGGCGTTTGCCGGAGTCTGGTTTACTACCATCGCAAACGCCAGAAACAACCGGATACGACGCGAATTGCCCTACAGCGAAGGGTGGCCGAGCTACACCGTCTTGGGCGGGGCTCAGCCGGAGCAAGAACGTTGTCTTTACTGCTTCGCCGCGAAGGAGAAAACGTTGGGCGTTACAAGGCCGGGCGACTGATGAAAGAAGCCGGTCTGGTGAGCAGGCAGCCCGGAAAACACCGCTATCGCCTGTGTAACCGGCAGTCTAATCTGGCGGAAAATCATCTCAGTCGCAATTTTACGGTAAATGCACCGGATAATGTGTGGTGTGGAGATATCACTTTTATCAGAACACAAGCGGGCTGGCTGTATCTGGCAGTGGTACTGGATTTATACGCGCGAAAAGTGGTGGGTTGGGCGTTCTCGTCTGTGGCTGACAGCCAGCTGGCGCAGAATGCCCTTACAATGGCCTGGGAAAACCGGGGCCGTCCAAAAGGATTAATGTTCCACTCTGACCAGGGTTCTCAGTATGCCAGCATGTCATACAGGGACATAGCGAAGCTGTACGGCATCAGACTCAGCATGAGTCGCAAAGGAAACTGCTGGGACAATGCCGTTGCAGAGAGGCTGTTCCGGAGTCTTAAAACGGAATGGTTGTTACGTGAAGGCTACCGAAACAGAAGTGAAGCAGTGAAGGATGTGGTTCAGTACCTGAGTGGGTATTACAACCGGGTAAGGCCGCATAAAAACAACGGAGGGTTAACACCTGCCGAGATGGAAAGACAAAGAACCTCAGGTCGTGTCCAAATTAAGTAGACCACTTCATGCCCGACCCGAAGCCTGAAGGAATAAGCTGAGGGTACCGCGCAGCGGCGATTTTCCTGCCGGGAGCCCGGGTTGCCAGGGCGGTGGCGGTGAACCGCCCTGGCACGTTCACCTGTATCGTCGTTACAGAGCAGCAATCAACATAAAGTGAACGGAATAACCACTACTGCTTTATGTTCCCCCTCACCCCAGCCCTCTCCCTCAAGGGAGAGGGGGTATTCTGTGCCAACCTGTAATTTGTGGGGAACCCTCAGCCCACAGGGAGAGGGTGCAAGCACTAAAACCTGTAACGCGTGTTACCGTTTTGCTTCTGCCATTGCCTTAAACACCTCTGCAACCGCAACCGCCCCCGGATCCATCACACCGTCCAGATTATCTTTGTTCACATACGACGAACGTCCCGCGCCAGCTTTCACCATTTTCGCCGTTGCATCAGCGCCCTGCTGTGCGGCCCGCGCCGCCGCCTGAAGATCGCCCTTTTGCAGTGCCTCCAGCGCCGGTTGCAGCGCGTCGATCAAGGTGCGATCGCCGAGATCCGCCCCACCATACTGCTTCACCTGCGCAAGCCCGCTCAGCAATGCCTGCGGCAACGACTGCCCGTCATGCCGCTTTTGTCCTGCCGCCGTGAAGAAGATCGACATTAATACGCCACTCGATCCCCCCATCACCGTTGCCAGCCGTTCACCTACCAGTAACAGCAGCGTCGACACGTCATTAAGCGGAAGCGCGTTCTCTTCCAGACGCTGCGCAATATCCCGTGCCCCTTGCGCAAAGGTCGAACCCGTATCGCCATCACCCACTTTGGCATCCAGCGCATTGAGTCGGTTTTCCAGCTTAATCAACGTGTTTGTTACCAAAAACACATACTCGCCCACCTGCTGATTGGTCGACGGGGTATATTCCACGCGATCGTGGATCGCGCTGTGCGGGATCGTGCGCAAAGGCGCAAAAGCGACGGGTTTCTGCCAGCCCAGCGTTTCCACCTCCTCAGCGATCGCTTTTTCAAACAGATCGTTGAGCTTCAGTAGCGTCAGCGAAAAGCCCTTCATATCCAGCGCACTGACCAGCGGTGCCGGGCCAATCAGATACGCAATAGTGTCCTTCAGTGCCGAATGTGCCAGCTCTTTGGTCAGTAGCGCCATTTCAAGCGCCGACACGCCGCCGAGGTTGTTAATCAGCACCGCAAAGCGCCCCTCACCAGCCTGTGCTTTAAGTGGTGTCACCAGCGTGTCGATAATGGCTCTGCTGTTTTGCGTATCTACGACGGAAGCCCCTGGCTCACCGTGAATACCCAGCCCCAGCTCCACGTGACCTTGTCTGATGCGTCCTTCCTCATCATCACTGCCTGGCAGGTTGCAGGTTTGCATCGCAACCCCCAGACTCCAGAGGTTATCGCAAGCCTGTTGCGCAATGTCCCGTACTTCACTCAGCGATTTCCCGTGCTCCGCCGCGTAACCTGCAATCTTATGCACCAGCGCCGTACCGGCAATACCGCGCGGCTGCTTGTTATCCGGCAGGGCAATGTCGTCCGCCACAATCACCATCTCCACCTTCAGGCCGTAACGTTTCGCCTTTTCAGCGGCCAGGCCAAAGTTAAGCCGGTCGCCGGTGTAGTTTTTCACAATCAGCAGACAGCCACGGTCGCCCGTTACCGCCACAATGGCATTGAGCACGGCATCAACACTCGGCGAGGCGAACAGATCGCCACACACCGCCGCCGTCAGCATCCCCTTACCGACAAACCCGGCGTGCGCTGGTTCGTGGCCGGAACCACCGCCGGAGATCACCGCCACACGGCTTTTATCCCAGTCGCTGCGTGCCACCACACGAATGGCCGGATCGATATCGAGTTTGACAAGATTCCCGTGCGGGGCAGAAATCAGAATGCCTTCAATGGCATCGTTGACCAGTTGTTTGCGGTCGTTAAAAAAGAATCTGGACATAGTTTCCCTGGATGTTGTGAACCGTATGCAAAAGCATAGTCCGCGCTGGGCAATACGCCGCAAACTCAGGAATTTACTGAGCCAAAATGCCGTCAGGTTGCCTATACTCCACCCAGGACTAAGAGAGGACGCGTATGATGAGTACACCATTGTTAATTGCCCGGACGCTGGAAAAAGAGCTGTTTTTACTGCCGGCGATGGCAAACCGCCACGGCCTGATCACCGGAGCCACCGGGACGGGGAAAACCGTCACCCTACAGCAGCTGGCTGAGTCGCTTTCAGAGATTGGCGTGCCGGTTTTTATGGCCGATGTAAAAGGCGATTTAACCGGGGTGGCTCAGGAAGGCACTGCGTCGGAAAAACTGCTTGAGCGCCTGAAAAACATTGGCATCACGGACTGGACGCCACATAACAATCCGGTGGTAGTATGGGATATCTTTGGTGAAAAAGGCCACCCGGTGCGTGCCACTGTCTCCGACCTTGGCCCTCTGTTGCTGGCTCGTCTCCTCAACCTCAACGATGTGCAGTCGGGTGTGCTGAATATTATCTTCCGCATTGCCGACGACCAGGGACTGCTGCTGCTCGATTTCAAAGATCTGCGTGCCATTACGCAATACATCGGCGACAACGCCAAATCCTTCCAGAACCAGTACGGCAATATCAGCAGCGCCTCAGTGGGGGCTATCCAGCGTGGTTTACTGACGCTGGAGCAACAAGGTGCCGAACATTTCTTCGGTGAACCGATGCTGGATATCAAAGACTGGATGCGTACCGACAGCAACGGCAAAGGCATCATCAATATTCTGAGCTCAGAGAAGCTCTACCAGATGCCAAAACTCTATGCGGCAAGCCTGCTATGGATGCTCTCTGAGCTCTACGAACAATTGCCAGAAGCGGGCGATCTTGAGAAGCCAAAGCTGGTGTTCTTCTTTGACGAAGCGCATCTGCTGTTTAACGATGCACCCCAGGTGCTGCTGGATAAAATTGAACAGGTTATCCGCCTGATCCGCTCCAAAGGCGTCGGCGTCTGGTTTGTTTCGCAGAATCCGTCGGATATCCCGGATAACGTGCTGGGGCAGCTCGGTAACCGCGTGCAGCACGCCCTGCGCGCCTTTACGCCAAAAGATCAGAAAGCCGTTAAGGCCGCCGCACAAACCATGCGCGCCAATCCAGCGTTTGATACCGAAGCCGCCATCCAGGCGTTAGGCACCGGTGAAGCGCTGATTTCCTTCCTGGATGCGAAGGGCAGTCCGTCCGTGGTGGAACGCGCGATGGTGATTGCGCCCTGCTCACGGATGGGGCCAGTGACTGACGACGAACGCAACGGGCTGATTAACCACTCGCCCGTTTACGGTAAATACGAAGATGAAGTGGATCGAGAATCCGCATTCGAGATGCTGCAAAAAGGGGTACAGACGGCCACGGAATCACAGGATGCTCCCGCCGCCAAAGGCCAGTCCGCTGGCGTGGATGACGGCATTCTGGGTGGGCTGAAAGATATCCTGTTTGGCAGCACCGGGCCGCGCGGCGGTAAGCGTGATGGCGTCGTGCAGACAATGGCGAAAAGCGCGGCGCGGCAGGTGACCAATCAGATTGTACGCGGCATGCTGGGGAGCCTGTTAGGCGGTCGCCGCCGCTAAGCGGGGAACCCACGGGCGACCAAGTGCCGAGCCCTGCACACCGTGCTCGTGCAGATAGCGGTCAATTTCCACCATCCCCGTCCAGCGGTTCTCGCACCAGAGCGGTGCCAGAAGCGTTGGGCGGCGGGCGCTGGCGGAAATGCGGTGGTAAATAATCTCCGGTGGCGTATGGCGAATCATCTCCCCCGCCGTCACCGTATACTCGTCAAGTTCAATACCGTTTAACCGCCCGGCTTCCCAGGCTTTGGCCATAATGCTGCCCTTCACAATATGCAGCGGATGCAGTTTGATCCCGTCCACGCCAGTCTCAACCACCTTTTCCAGCGTCTCCAGACCGTGCTGTTGCCCTTCGCCGGGCAACCCCACAATCAGATGCGAACAAACTTTCAGACCGCGCTCGCGCGCCAGGCGCGTGGTGCGCTGGTAACAGGCGAAATCATGTCCACGGTTGATACGGTGCAGGGTTTTGTCGTGCGCCGTTTGCAAGCCCAGCTCCAGCCAGATCTCATACCCCTGCTCTTTGTATTCGCTGAGCAGATCCAGCACCGCGTCCGGGACACAGTCCGGACGAGTACCGACACACAAGCCAACAATACTGGCCTGGCTGACGGCCTGCTGATACATCGAGCGGAGCACCTGAACTTCCGCCCAGGTGCTGGTGTAGGCCTGGAAATAGGCCAGATACTGCTTTGCACGGTTCACCCGGCTTGCCTGATGAGCAAGCTGTTCCGCAATGGAATTGTGCTGCTGTGCTTCATCAGCAAACGAGGCGACGTTACAGAATGTGCAGCCACCGCGCCCGATAGTGCCATCGCGGTTCGGGCAGCTAAAACCACCGTGCAGCGTCAGCTTGTGAACCTTTTGCCCATAGCGCTGCAAAAGATCCCCACCAAACATATTGACTAATTTCTGTAACTGCATAATCTGATAGACCGTCCCGAAGAAAGGGGACAAGCCTGCCATTTTTAGCCTCTGTCGGCGATGACCTGGATCAATCGCCCTGGGCTGCCTTTATCTATCTGAATAAATAATCAGGATTACTGCAATTTCATTCACGCCAGGCGTGATTACTTTTCCTTATGTTCTGATGGTTTTTTTCATTTGCAGCGTCAACACTGAAAAACAGTGTCTTTATGCGGGTTTGCGACCAGTACCAGATTATTATTCTGCTAAAAAAATGTTATTCAGCACGGTACATTGCTAATACCGCTTTCATATAGTGAGTCAGATCACACTCCACGATGCCCTACCGGGGCGTTTAGTTGTTGTAAAAATAGTTAAATGCCATTTAAATACAACAACATAACCACTCTTTAGCACATTTTTGTATAAATAAGATTGCCATTTGACCTGTGTACCAATTCCCGATAAGTTGGAAATCCGCTGGAAGCTTTCTGGATGAGCGGCCTGCTCATCATATTTATGCAGTAATTGAGATTCCCTCTGAAGCAAGTCCTCAAACTTGTTTACCTGCGCGAAAGGATGAAAAAGAGGGCGAATGCGAGGTACGCGTATGAAGCGCAAACCCCGTCGCCATGCTCTTTCTGTGCCTGTGCGCCACGGTTCAGTGGGAAGCCCGACGAGCCTGGGGAGGTTCACTGATATGTTGTACGATAAATCCCTTGAGAAGGATAACTGTGGTTTCGGCCTGATCGCCCACATAGAAGGCGAACCTAGCCACAAGGTAGTGCGTACCGCCATTCACGCACTGGCCCGTATGCAGCACCGTGGAGCCATCCTTGCCGATGGTAAGACCGGCGACGGTTGCGGTCTGCTGCTGCAAAAACCCGATCGTTTCTTCCGTATCGTTGCGGAAGAGCGCGGCTGGCGTTTAGCCAAAAACTACGCTGTCGGTATGCTGTTCCTGAACCAGGATCCTGAAAAAGCTACCGCCTCACGCCGCATCGTCGAAGAAGAACTTCAACGTGAAACCCTGTCTATTGTCGGCTGGCGCGATGTGCCAACCAACGAAGGGGTGCTCGGTGAAATCGCCCTCTCCTCGCTGCCTCGTATTGAACAGATTTTCGTCAACGCGCCTGCGGGCTGGCGTCCACGTGATATGGAACGCCGTCTGTTTATCGCCCGCCGCCGCATTGAAAAGCGTCTTCAGGAAGATAAAGAGTTCTACGTTTGTAGCCTCTCTAACCTGGTGAACATCTATAAAGGTCTGTGTATGCCGGCTGACCTGCCGCGCTTCTACCTGGACCTGGCGGATCTGCGTCTGGAATCGGCCATTTGCCTGTTCCACCAGCGCTTCTCCACCAACACCGTACCACGCTGGCCACTGGCTCAGCCGTTCCGCTACCTGGCGCACAACGGCGAGATCAACACCATCACCGGTAACCGCCAGTGGGCACGCGCCCGTACCTATAAGTTCCAGACACCGCTGATCCCTGACCTGCACGACGCAGCGCCGTTCGTCAACGAAACCGGTTCTGACTCCAGCTCAATGGATAACATGCTGGAACTGCTGCTGGCAGGCGGTATGGATATCGTTCGCGCCATGCGTCTGCTTGTGCCACCAGCCTGGCAGAACAACCCGGATATGGATCCAGAGCTGCGCGCGTTCTTTGACTTTAACTCTATGCACATGGAGCCGTGGGACGGCCCGGCGGGCATCGTGATGTCCGACGGTCGTTTTGCTGCCTGTAACCTGGACCGTAACGGTCTGCGTCCGGCGCGCTACGTCATCACCAAAGATAAGCTCATCACCTGTGCCTCCGAAGTAGGTATCTGGGATTACCAGCCTGACGAAGTGGTCGAAAAAGGTCGCGTCGGCCCTGGCGAACTGATGGTTATCGACACCCGTGGCGGGCGCATTCTGCACTCCGCTGAGACCGATAACGATCTGAAAAGCCGCCATCCGTACAAAGAGTGGATGGAGAAAAACGTTCGTCGCCTCGTGCCGTTCGAAGATTTGTCGGATGAAGATGTTGGCAGCCGCGAAATGGACGATGACACCCTCGCGAGCTTCCAGAAACAGTTTAACTACAGCGCCGAAGAGCTGGACTCGGTTATCCGCGTGCTCGGCGAAAACGGCCAGGAAGCGGTCGGCTCAATGGGTGATGACACCCCGTTTGCCGTGCTCTCCAGCCAGCCTCGCATCATTTATGACTACTTCCGCCAGCAGTTTGCGCAGGTAACCAACCCGCCAATCGATCCGCTGCGTGAAGCACACGTGATGTCGCTGGCGACCAGCATTGGCCGTGAGATGAACGTCTTCTGTGAAGCGGAAGGCCAGGCACACCGTCTGACCTTTAAATCACCGATCCTGCTGTACTCCGATTTCAAACAGCTCACCACCATGAAAGAGGAGCACTACCGCGCTGACACGCTCGATATCACTTTCGACGTGACCGAAGCGACTCTCGAAGAGACGGTGAGTGCGCTGTGTGACAAAGCTGAACTGATGGTGCGTAACGGTACCGTTCTGCTGGTGCTGTCAGACCGTAATATCGCGAAAAACCGTCTCCCGGTACCTGCGCCAATGGCGGTGGGTGCGATTCAGACGCGTCTGGTCGATAAGAGCCTGCGCTGCGACGCCAACATCATTGTGGAAACCGCAAGCGCCCGCGATCCGCACCACTTTGCCGTGCTGTTAGGCTTTGGTGCAACGGCGATCTATCCGTACCTGGCTTACGAAACGCTGGCTCGTCTGGTCGACACCCGCGCGATTGAAAAAGAGTACCGTGCTGTGATGCTGAACTACCGTAACGGCATCAACAAAGGTCTGTACAAGATCATGTCCAAAATGGGCATCTCAACAATTGCATCTTACCGCTGTTCGAAGCTGTTTGAAGCGGTCGGTCTGCACGACGATGTTGCTAACCTCTGCTTCCAGGGCGTGATCAGCCGCATCGGCGGTGCCGGTTTTGCTGACTTCCAGCAGGATCTGGTGAATCTGTCGAAACGCGCCTGGCTGGCACGTAAGCCGCTGGATCAGGGCGGTCTGCTGAAATACGTTCACGGTGGCGAATACCACGCCTATAACCCGGACGTGGTGCGCACGCTGCAACAGGCTGTTCAGAGCGGTGAGTACAGTGATTATCAGCAGTATGCTGAACTGGTCAACAACCGTCCGGCAGCCACCC
The DNA here is from genome assembly GCA_014169315.1 of Enterobacter cloacae. Lineage (NCBI taxonomy): Bacteria > Pseudomonadati > Pseudomonadota > Gammaproteobacteria > Enterobacterales > Enterobacteriaceae > Enterobacter > Enterobacter cloacae. Next base: position 4,066,086 of record AP022133.1, read on the forward strand.
TGCGCGATCTGCTGGCACTGAACCCGGGTGATGATGCGGTCAGTATCGACGACGTTGAACCTGCGTCCGATCTGTTCAAGCGTTTCGACACCGCAGCGATGTCTATCGGCGCGCTGAGCCCGGAAGCCCACGAAGCGCTGGCCGAAGCCATGAACAGCATCGGCGGTAACTCGAACTCCGGCGAAGGCGGTGAAGATCCTGCCCGTTACGGCACCAATAAAGTGTCCCGTATTAAGCAGGTGGCATCCGGTCGCTTTGGCGTGACGCCAGCGTACCTGGTCAACGCCGACGTGATTCAGATTAAAGTCGCTCAGGGTGCAAAACCGGGCGAAGGCGGTCAGTTACCGGGTGACAAAGTGACCCCGTACATCGCCAAACTGCGCTACTCGGTACCGGGCGTGACGTTGATCTCCCCGCCGCCGCACCACGATATTTACTCTATCGAGGATTTGGCGCAGCTGATTTTCGACCTGAAACAGGTCAACCCGAAAGCGATGATCTCCGTGAAGCTGGTTTCCGAACCGGGTGTCGGCACCATCGCAACCGGCGTGGCGAAAGCCTACGCTGACCTGATCACCATCGCCGGTTACGACGGTGGTACCGGGGCAAGCCCACTCTCCTCCGTGAAATACGCGGGCTGTCCGTGGGAGCTGGGGCTGGTGGAAACCCAGCAGGCGCTGGTCGCTAACGGCCTGCGTCACAAGATCCGTCTGCAGGTGGATGGTGGCCTGAAAACTGGCCTCGACATCATCAAAGCGGCGATCCTGGGTGCGGAAAGCTTTGGCTTCGGTACCGGCCCGATGGTTGCGCTCGGCTGTAAATACCTGCGTATTTGCCACCTGAACAACTGCGCAACCGGTGTTGCTACCCAGGACGAGAAGCTGCGTAAGAACCACTATCACGGCCTGCCGTTCAAAGTGACGAACTACTTTGACTTCATCGCCCGTGAAACCCGTGAGCTGATGGCGCAGCTGGGCGTGAAACGCCTGGTGGATCTGATTGGCCGTACTGACCTGCTGAAAGAGCTGGAAGGCTTCACCGCCAAACAGCAGAAGCTGGAGCTGTCTAAGTTGCTGGAAACTGCACAGCCGCATGCTGGCAAAGCGGTCTACTGCACCGAGAACAACCCGCCGTTCGACAACGGCGTGCTGAACGCGCAGTTGCTGCAGCAGGCGAAATCGTACGTGGATGAGAAACAGAGCAAAACGTTCTGGTTTGATATCCGCAACACCGACCGTTCTGTTGGCGCATCGCTCTCCGGTTACATCGCGCAAACGCACGGCGACCAGGGTCTGGCAGCCGATCCGATTACCGCACACTTCAGCGGTACCGCGGGTCAGAGCTTCGGCGTGTGGAACGCCGGTGGCGTTGAGCTGTACCTGACTGGCGATGCCAACGACTACGTCGGTAAAGGCATGGCGGGTGGTTTGCTGGCGGTGCGTCCTCCGGTGGGTTCTGCCTTCCGCAGCCACGAGGCGAGCATCATTGGTAACACCTGTCTGTACGGTGCGACTGGCGGTCGTCTGTTTGCAGCGGGTCGTGCGGGTGAGCGTTTCGCAGTGCGTAACTCCGGTGCCATCACCGTAGTGGAAGGCATTGGCGATAACGGCTGTGAATATATGACGGGCGGGATTGTTTGCGTAATGGGTAAAACCGGCGTGAACTTCGGCGCAGGCATGACAGGCGGTTTTGCTTACGTCCTGGATGAAGACGGTGAGTTCCGCAAACGCGTGAACCCGGAACTGGTGGAAGTGCTGGATGTTGAATCGCTTGCCATCCACGAAGAACACCTGCGCGGTTTGATTACCGAACACGTGCAGCATACCGGTTCTTCGCGCGGCGAAGAGATCCTGGCGAACTGGCCAGCGTTCTCTGCGAAATTCGCGCTGGTTAAACCGAAGTCCAGCGATGTTAAAGCACTGTTGGGTCACCGTAGTCGTAGCGCAGCAGAGCTGCGTGTGCAGGCGCAGTAAGGGGTAGCAATGAGTCAGAACGTATACCAGTTTATCGACCTGCAGCGTGTTGATCCGCCAAAGAAACCGCTGAAGATCCGTAAAATTGAATTTGTGGAAATCTACGAGCCGTTTTCAGAAGGCCAGGCCAAAGCACAGGCAGACCGCTGCCTGTCCTGCGGTAACCCTTACTGTGAATGGAAATGCCCGGTGCACAACTACATCCCGAACTGGCTGAAACTCGCCAACGAAGGACGTATTTTTGAAGCCGCCGAGCTGTCTCACCAGACCAACACCCTGCCGGAAGTGTGCGGCCGTGTGTGTCCTCAGGATCGTCTGTGTGAAGGTTCCTGTACGCTGAACGACGAGTTTGGCGCGGTGACTATCGGTAACATCGAGCGCTATATCAACGATAAAGCGTTCGAGATGGGCTGGCGTCCGGATATGACCGGCGTGAAGCAAACCGACAAACGCGTGGCGATCATCGGTGCGGGCCCGGCAGGTCTGGCCTGTGCAGACGTTCTGACCCGTAACGGCGTGAAGGCGGTGGTCTTTGACCGTCACCCGGAAATCGGCGGTCTGCTGACCTTCGGTATCCCGGCCTTCAAGCTGGAAAAAGAGGTTATGACTCGCCGCCGTGAAATCTTCACCGGCATGGGCATTGAGTTCAAACTGAATGTGGAAGTGGGCCGCGATGTGCAGCTCGACGATCTGCTGAAGGACTACGACGCCGTGTTCCTGGGCGTAGGGACCTATCAGTCCATGCGCGGTGGTCTGGAAAACGAAGATGCGCCAGGTGTTTACGACGCTCTGCCGTTCCTGATTGCTAACACCAAGCAGATTATGGGCTATGGCGAAACCGCCGATGAGCCTTACGTCAGCATGGAAGGCAAACGCGTGGTGGTGCTGGGTGGCGGTGATACCGCGATGGACTGCGTGCGTACCTCCATTCGTCAGAATGCAACGCACGTCATCTGTGCCTATCGTCGTGACGAAGAGAACATGCCGGGCTCTAAACGCGAAGTGAAAAACGCGCGTGAAGAGGGCGTGGAGTTCCAGTTCAACATCCAGCCGCTGGGTATTGAAGTGAATGCCAACGGCAAAGTGAGCGGCGTGAAGATGGCGCGCACAGAAATGGGTGCGCCAGATGCGAAAGGCCGTCGTCGTGCGGAGATCGTTGCCGGTTCCGAGCATGTGATCCCGGCTGATGCCGTTGTCATGGCGTTCGGCTTCCGCCCTCACAGCATGGAGTGGCTGGCGAAGCACAGCGTTGAGCTGGATTCTCAGGGCCGCGTGATTGCGCCGGAAGGCAGCGACAACGCGTTCCAGACCAGCAACCCGAAAATCTTCGCCGGTGGTGATATCGTTCGCGGTTCTGACCTGGTGGTGACGGCAATTGCCGAAGGCCGCAAGGCCGCTGACGGGATTATGAACTTCCTGGAAGTGTAATACCTTTCTGACTCCCCAGTCCTGGAGCCACATTCAGGGATGGGGAGTCTGTTCTACTCCCCCGCTTTTCATATCGCCTCTGTCACGGCAGGATGGTCCGAAAGTCTGGATAGCCAGGCCGCCTGTCCCACCGGCGACCTGTATTACACGACTTGGGTTACCAGTTATAGCGCACGTTTAGACTGCCGTTTAGATCGCTGTAGTCATTATTCCCTTTCTGACCCATCACCTGCCCTGTCGCACTCCACTGGCTGTTCAGGTTGGCTTTAATGCCCACTTTCAGCTCAGCGCGGTTAGCTGGAATATCCTGATCCACGCTCATGTCGTTGAACGACACGCTGGTGTCATCGCTGGTGTACAACCAGTTGGCTTCCATAAATGGCTGAATGACTGACCCTTTACTGTTGTGCAGTTTACCGTCGACACGCAGGCCGAGGCGCGTGTTCCAGCTGTTGCTGTCCTGGTCGTCGATGCGCGTACCGCTGTGGTCAGTGAGGCTGTCGGCGCTGTAATGTTGCCACGTTGCCTGTGCTTGTGGCGTCAGGCTGACGGTGTTGCCGTTTTGTAGCGCGGTATCGTAGCGGTAGCCGGTTTCCAGCGAGATGGCACTGGCGCTGGAGTCGTAATCCTCCGAACCAATACCGTCGTTATCAACACTGTTGTTGTAGAAGCCGTACTGATACCAGCTATCCACATACATCCCGCTATGATTTTTCGCATCCGCAAACCAGGTGGCATAAACACCCAGGTTATAGCCATCGGTATGGCCTTTAGCGGAGAACTGGCTGCCGTCCGCGCCTTTGTTACCGGTGCTGTCGGTGTCGGCGTTGACATAGCTGCCCATCCCCCCAACGGCCAGGCTCTGCTCACCGTTGCGCCAGGTCAGGACGTCACCGCCAAGCTGGAACTGGGAGTAGTTATTGTTGATATCAACATTACCGTCCGCCGCCTGCGAGTCCGAGGTACCGGCCTTAAAGCGCATCCAGACGCTACCGTCTTCGTTGTGGTACTGGCTGCCTTCGCGGTCGTAGAGCGTCTGCATTTGCAGGTTACGCACCATCCACTGGTTGCCAAGGTAAGCACCAATGTCGGCACGGTACTGTGGCGTGACGTCGCCACCATCACCACCGTCATCCGATGGGGTCGGTGTTAACGTTGTCGAGTTCAGATACCAGTTACCGTCGTCATGCTGGTACAGGCGGTATTCATACGCACTCATCATCACGCGCCCCTGCATCTGGAAACTGGCGTCATTGCCGCTGCCGCCAACGCTGGTACCGCCAACGTCAATCACTTCAATGCCGTTAGTGGTCGCCATACCCGTGTCACCGGAATTGGTGGGGGTAAATGTCACCGCCGTGGTACCGGAAACATCGCCGGAAATCACGAGTTTGTCCGTCGTAGAATTGTCATCACCCATATAGGTGTTCATGTACAGGCTACCGCCGGTACTCCTGTAGTCGCCGTTGATGGTCAGGGTGTGCCCCGTTTCACCGTTCTGGCTCATGGCGATGCTGCCACTGTTATTGACGTTACCGTTGACCGTGCCCGTGCCACCGAACGTCGCGCCGGAGGCAACATTCACGTTCTGGGTGCTGCTCGTCGCACCAATCACGCCGGTATCGGTAAGCCACAACGTGCCGTCATTGACATGGGTATCGCCGTTATAGGTGTTTTCCGCACTCAGAACGAGGGTGCCCTTGCCTGCTTTGGTCAGGGTTTTGCCGTCCCAGTTTGCATTACCCGTCTGGTCAGACAGTACGCTGGTCACTTCAAAGGTTTTGCCGGCATCCAGGGTAAAAGTGCCGTGCGCCGGGGTCGCCGAGGTGGTGGTCGCATTCCAGCTTAACGCTTGCGTCAGCAGGTATTGCGAATCATCGTCAGGGTTAATCATGCCACTGACGGTCAGGTAATCCGGTGAGTTCGTAAGATCCATCGACAGGCTGGTAAAGTCGCCGCCGATCGCGTTGTCCATATCCATCAGGGTGATGGTTTCCAGATGCGCATCGGAACTGATGTCCTTCATGCCAGCACCACCCACCTGTAGCGTGCCATCCAGTGTGGCGCTATCACCGATGATCAATGGCTGCTGTGCCGATGTGCTACCAAGCTCGACGTCCAGCGTACTGCCGCTCTGCTGTGTCAGCGTGCCGCTGCCAAGATCCAGCGAGGTGCCCGCCGCCAGCGTCGTCGTGGCACCGGTATCGGTGGTGATGCCGCCAGTGGCGTTGATCGTATCGCCCGCGTCCAGTACCAGACTGGCGTGGTTTGCCACCTCGCCCGTCCCCAACGCATTGACGCTGGCTGCCGTCAGCGTGCCGTCGTTGATGTCGGTACCGCCGCTATAGCTGTTATTGCCTGAGAGGATTAATTCTCCGCCGCCCTCTTTGGTGAGCGTTTTGCCATCCCAACCGGTGGTGCTGCTGGGGTCAAGTGAGCTGTCAACGTCTGCCAGGTCGGCGGCGACGTTAAAGCTGCCGTCCGGGTTGCTTAACGTAAAGGTACCGTTGGCATCGGTGGCCGCACCGTCACGATCGGCGTACCAGGAGAGGGAAGCCGCCAGCTGATACTGCGAGCTGTCGCTGGCATTGATGCGACCATCCACGGTCAGGAAGTCGACCTCTTTTGCGTCAATTCCGGCAATGGTCAGGTTATCGAAATCGCCGCTGATGGCGCTGTTAGCATCAATCAGGGTGAACGTATTCGGGTTATTTTGCAGCGGGTCAGTGACATTACCAATGCCGGTGATGTTCAGTGAGCCGTCCAGGTTAGCGCTGCCAGCGGTGATGATCGGGCTGCTGGCGCTGGCACCCAGGTCGATATTGAGCGTGCTACCGTCCTGCTGTGTGAACGCGCTGCTGCCAAGATCCAGCGTTGTCCCCGCTGCCAGCGTCGTCGTCGCACCGGTATAGGTGGTGATACCGCCAGTGACATTGACAGTATCGCCCGCGCCCAGCACCAGGGTAGCGTGGTTTGCCACCGCCCCCGTCCCCAGCGCATTGGCGCTGGCTGCCGTCAGCGTACCGCCATTGATTGTCGTGCCGCCGGTGTAGGTGTTATTGCCGGAGAGGGTCAGCGCGCCGTCGCCCTCTTTGGTCAGGGTTTTACCGTCCCAGTTTGCGTTACCCGTCTGGTTAGCCAGCGTCCCCGTGACCGTAAAGGTGTCGCCCGCATCCAGCGTGAAGTTGCCGGAGGCCCCGGAGGCGCTATGCGTACCGTCTGCATACCATGTCAGGCCCATGTTCAGCGTATATTGGGTGTTGTCAGTGGGGTTGATACCTGTGCTGTAGGTGAGATAGTCCGGCGTGGTTGCCGCGGCGTCGATTGTGACGCTATCAAAATCACCGACAATCGCATTCTGCGCGTCGATAATAATCGCCATCGCACCCAGTTCGGTATCAGAGGTGTAGGTCTGCGGTGACGGGGTCGAATGGATATACAGCGTGCCGTCAAGCGCGGCATCTTTGGTGGTGATCAGCGGAGTGGTGGCATCTGTCTGGGCGATGTTGAGCACACTGGTGCTTTGCAACGTCAAACCGTTGGTGATGGCCAGCGTATTGCCACCCATAGTAATGGTGCCAGCGTTATCCAGCGAGCCGAGAGTGTCGGCGATGGTGTCGTCAGCCATGGTCCACGTACTGCTGTCATCAAGCGAGAGGCGACTGCCCGACGCCGTGACGCTGCCGTTTTTTATCGTGGAACCGTTGAAGTCCAGGGTGGATGCCGTTTTGCCTGCGACAATGTTGCCATCAAATGTAGAGTCGGAAGCATTGATAGCCACGTCACTGTCCAGTTGAAGGGCGGTCGGCGCGGTAAACGTACTGTTGCCGTCTATTATGATGGCGTCGTTATTGGTCAGGGTGGCACCGCTGACAACATGCAGCGCTGCGGCGGCACTGGAGTTGACCGTCGCACCATGGACTTTCAGTGTGTTATTTTGCCCGGTGACCTGGATTGCATCATTATCGGCAGTGATGTTCGACGTGGCGGAACCGGTAATGTTAGCCGTTGATCCCTTAACAACAATGCCAATGCCGTTAGATGTTACGGTGGTGCCCGTAAGCGTTAGCGTCGAGCCGCTGTACGCCTGAATCGCCGAACCATAGCCACTGTTCATGGGATCGGCGACATAGTCGTTCGTTACGCTGGAATCGGTAATATTGACCGTACTCGCGCCAGCAAATATGGTGGGACTGTCGGTGGCTGCGGAAGCGGTGGTGACTGTGCTGCCGGACATATCCAGAGTGGCTCCCTGGCTCACGCTTATCTGATTCGCCCCCAGCTGGAGGTTGCTACCGTTCTCTATAATCAGGTGACTACCCTCCTGCACATAGATAGATTGTGCGTTGGGCATGTACCCGGAGTAGGTGCCTGCTGTTGCTGTCACGTCGACGCTGTCCAGCGTCAGCTTTGACTGATTCTGCAGCCCAATCAATAGATAGTCGCCGTTACCAGACACTTCGCCACCATGAAGTTCTGCCTGACCGCCCATTTCCAGGTTGAGCGCTGAAGTATATTCCCCGTCAGCCTCCACGGTGGCGTCGTAAAGAGTAAGCTGGGCACCGTTATTCACTTCAATTGCGGGTGAAACTGCGTGACCACCAGAATCCGGCAGGTAATTACCACCACCGTGTGTTGTAATGGTAATAGCACTCCCTTCTTCGTTACTGGCGGAAACGCCGAGGCCCGAAACATACAGCGCGCTGCCGTGATCCTTTGATGAGTAGTCAATGGTGGTGCTGGTGATGGCGTTCTCGCCCACGGAGGTATACTCTTCCGTATTCCCGGCCATGGCAAACGGGCTGGAAACACCGAGCGCGGCGATCAGCGCCTGAGCCAGCAAAGTGCGTTTTGCTTTCAGCGCCGGCTGTGCTTCAGGTTGTGTATCCGGGGAGGTTTTTATATTGTTGACGCCTGCCTGCGTTTTAAGTTTACTGTCGCCACACGCCAGCTCTGAAGTAACAACGTACATATTCCGCACGGCACTCCAGACAATACTGTAGATTTTATTCATATGTTACATCCATTAACATTGATATTAACTGCAGGATGATGATTCACCTTGCAATGATAATTAATAGCTCATCAGACCGACGAGGATTGAATACTGAAAGCGTTATAGGTTACGGTAAAAAAATAGCTATATTAGCCTGCTGACGTTACCCGCTATAGTTCACGGTTCACACCGAACCGATCGTTGCCGGTGCCACTGGCAAGCGGTTTGATGCCAGTTGCCCTCTCGTCGTAACTGTCTACACGAGCCGTGGTTTCGTTTGCATATATCCCCTGGCTCACGGATGATGATTATCCCTTGGTGAGCCCGCTGCCAGTATAATCGGGAAATAATATCTATTATTGAGAAATAAGAGCGTAATAACGATTTTCAGAATTTATAAAGATGACCGGAATAGAAAACTTATCAATGTTATTTTCAAAACAAAAAATAAAACAGAATAAAACAAAGCAAAATGCATTCACCAAATAAATGGTTTTATCTAAATAATAGCAATGTTACCTCTGTTACAACGTTTATGCCGTTTGGGGGATTTTGGAATGCCACCCATAAAAAAGGCCCTTTCGGGCCTTTTTAAGTAATCTATTTCACCACTCGCAACGCGGGGCGTCCACCACGAGGTGGCGACGGAGGCGTATCATCGCCATCATCGCCATCGTCACTTCCCGGCTTATTGCCATCAATGACAGACATCACGGGTTCACCTTCAGCGCTGTCGTCATTCAGGCTGGCAACATCCTCGTCGTATGCCGCTTCCGGCTCGAACATGGTACCTGCGCCGTTTTCACGTGCGTAAATAGCCAGCACAGCAGCCAGCGGGACAGAAACCTGGCGTGGCACGCCGCCAAAGCGTGCATTAAAGCGCACTTCGTCATTTGCCAGCTCCAGGTTACCCACCGCACGTGGCGCAATGTTCAGCACGATCTGTCCGTCACGCGCGTATTCCATTGGAACCTGCACGCCCGGCAACGTCACATCCACCACCAGGTGCGGCGTGAGCTGGTTATCCAGCAGCCATTCATAGAAGGCGCGCAGCAGATACGGACGGCGTGGAGAAAGTTGTGACATTTCCACAGTCATTAGCCTCGGCCGAGACGCATTTCACGTTCCGGTTCAGTTAAAGATGCCAGGAAAGAGTCGCGTTCAAATACGCGAGTCATATAGCCTTTCAGCTCTTTCGCACCCGGGCCGCTGAACTCAACGCCCAGCGTTGGCAGACGCCACAGCAGAGGAGCCAGGTAGCAATCCACCAGGCTGAACTCATCGCTCAGGAAGAAAGGCTTCTGACCAAACACGGGCGCAATCGCCAGCAGCTCTTCACGCAGTTGTTTACGTGCAGCATCCGCTTCAGAGGAGGAACCGTTGACGATAACGTTCATCAGCGAGTACCAGTCTTTCTCGATACGTTGCATGTACAGGCGGCTTTCACCACGCGCAACCGGGTAAACAGGCATCAGTGGCGGATGCGGGAAACGCTCATCAAGATATTCCATAATGATGCGGGATTCCCACAGGGTCAGCTCACGATCTACCAGCGTCGGTACGCTTTGGCTCGGGTTGAGATCGATCAGATCCTGAGGTGGGTTATCCTTTTCCACATGCTCGATCTCAAAACTGACACCCTTCTCGGCCAGCACGATACGAACCTGATGGCTATAAATGTCAGTAGGACCAGAAAACAGCGTCATTACCGAACGTTTGTTGGCAGCGACAGCCATGAAAACCTCCAGGTATATTCAGAATTTTTACTGCTACCAGCCCCAACAGGGCCAGCCAGATGTTGTATCGCCCATCCCAGGGAAAACACATTGTTCAAGAATCGAACAAAAATCGAGTATTCACCGATATTTGGGCAGAAAATTGGATGATAGTTTACCAGATTTTATGACCTTTGTGGTGAGGGGATTCTGGAAATACGGAAAAAGAGGAGATATATGCATTGATTTTGTGGATAACCTAAGCATTATCCATAAAAAAACCCGCCGAAGCGGGTTTTTCGCCAATCGTTCTGCGTAAGCAGAAAGCAGATTAACGTTTGGAGAACTGTGGACGACGACGTGCTTTACGCAGACCCACTTTCTTACGTTCAACCTGACGAGCGTCACGAGTAACGAAGCCAGCTTTACGCAGTTCAGAACGCAGGGATTCGTCGTACTCCATCAGAGCGCGGGTGATACCGTGACGGATCGCACCTGCCTGACCGGAGATACCACCACCTTTAACGGTGATGTACAGATCCAGTTTTTCTACCATGTCAACCAGTTCCAGCGGCTGGCGAACTACCATGCGGGCAGTTTCGCGACCGAAGTATTGTTCCAGAGAACGCTGGTTGATTACGATTTTACCGTTGCCCGGTTTGATAAACACGCGAGCGGCGGAGCTTTTGCGGCGACCAGTGCCGTAGTATTGATTTTCAGCCATTGCCTATAATCCCGATTAGATGTCAAGAACTTGCGGTTGCTGTGCCGCGTGGTTGTGCTCGTTGCCTGCATAAACTTTCAGTTTACGGAACATAGCACGACCCAGTGGGCCCTTTGGCAGCATGCCTTTAACCGCGATTTCAATCACACGCTCAGGACGGCGAGCAATCATCTCTTCAAAGGTCGCTTCTTTGATACCACCGATGTGGCCGGTGTGGTGGTAATACATTTTGTCTTCGCGCTTGTTGCCGGTTACAGCAACTTTTTCTGCGTTCAGAACGATGATGTAATCACCGGTATCAACGTGCGGAGTATATTCCGCTTTATGCTTACCGCGCAGGCGACGAGCCAGTTCGGAAGCCAGACGGCCCAGAGTTTTACCGGTCGCGTCAACAACATACCAGTCGCGCTGTACGGTTTCTGGTTTAGCTGTAAAAGTTTTCATTAAAAGCTTACCCAAATAATAAGTTACACGTTGGTGAACACCCAAACGTTTAGTCAGTTGAGGTTCACACGACAAAGTCCGGCAAACCTACCCCTTCGAATAGCTAATGCCGACACATAGAAAGTTTCGGGAAAAAAACCTTCTCGTAACGTGGGGTCGCAAGATTATAGAGAAGTTGAGGTCAAAGATCGACCCCTAAATGTGATTCAAAACGGGTTTTTCGGGGGGTGGATGTTGTGCGCTCTGGTGCTCTCACCCCCGGCTCCTCTCCCACCGGGAGAGGGAAACATGGATTACGGCATATGCTCCAGCTTCAGGTATTCCTCGCTCTGCATCTCCTGCAGGCGCGACAGGCAGCGCTGGAATTCAAATTTCAACCGCTCGCCCTGATATACCTCATATAAAGGAACCTCTGCACTCACCACCAGCTTGACGTGACGTTCGTAAAACTCATCCACCAGTGCAATGAAGCGCCGCGCTTCATTCTCCATCAACGGCGTCATTACCGGGACATCCAGCAGCATCACGGTGTGGAACAGGCGCGAAAGCGCAATGTAATCGTGTTGGCTGCGGGCATCCACACAAAGCGTCGCAAAAGAGACCGCCAGGGTTTGGTTCTCTACCCCCTGCGTTTGCAGCGGACGATGGTTAATCTCCAGCGCAGGGGCGTTATCACGTGCCGCTCCCGCCAGTGCCAGCCACAGTTTATTCATCTGACTGGTGGTTTCATCGTTTAAAGGGGAAAGCCACAGATGCGCCTGCGTCAGCGTGCGCAGGCGGTAATCCACTCCGGCATCGACGTTCATGATATCGCAATGCTGCTTAATGGCATCAATGGCAGGCAGGAAACGCGCCCGCTGCAGGCCGTTGCGGTATAGCTCATCCGGCGGGATATTCGAGGTGGCAACCAGCGTAATCCCGCGCGCAAACAGCGCTTTCATCAGGCCACCTAACAACATGGCGTCGGTGATATCAGAAACAAAAAATTCGTCAAAGCAGAGCACATCCGTTTCAGCCTTGAAGCGATCGGCAATAATCTCCAGTGGGTCACTTTTGCCCTGCAGCGCCGTCAGCTCTTCGTGAACCCGCAGCATAAAACGGTGAAAGTGCAGACGTTGTTTACGCCCCCCCGGCAGGCTCTGGTAGAACATATCCATCAGCCAGGTTTTACCGCGCCCGACGCCTCCCCACATATATAAGCCGCGCACCGGGGCGTTAGCCTGCGGCTCTTTTTTCCCAAGAAACCGACCGAATGCCGCCTTCAGCCCGCCGTGTTGTACGATTTCAGCGGGTTTGGCCGTGAGCTCCTGATAGATCACATCCAGACGGTTGACCGCTTCACGCTGAACATCGTCCGGCTGATGTGAGCCCTCATTCAGGGCATGAAGGTAACGCGATGAGGGGGACAGACTTTGCATAATCTTGTTGTTATTCCTTCGGTTAAACCTCACCAGCAGGCATGGCTGATGAAAAAAAGGCCGTTCTACACTACGCGATGATACGTCAGGATTCCACTTCTGCAGAAATAGCGGTTATAGTGGCGTTATCAGGCACAGGCAGGAGCCGAGCCAACACCCTACGGAACCACAAGACAACGGGAGAAGTTCATGACCTGGGAATATGCGCTAATCGGTTTAGTCGTCGGCATCATTATCGGTGCTGTGGCCATGCGTTTCGGTAATCGCAAATTGCGTCAACAACAGTCACTGCAGTACGAACTGGAAAAGAACAAAGCTGAACTGGAAGAGTATCGCGAAGAGCTGGTCAGCCACTTTGCCCGTAGCGCCGAGCTGCTGGATAACATGGCAACCGACTATCGTCAGCTGTATCAACATATGGCGAAAAGCTCCAGCAGCCTGCTGCCAGAGATGACGGCGGAGACGAACCCGTTCCGCAACCGTCTGGCTGACTCTGAAGCTGGTAACGACCAGGCACCGGTTCAGATGCCACGCGATTATTCTGATGGCGCGTCCGGCCTGCTGCGCGGTGGCGCAAAACGCGATTAATCGCACAACCTGAATTTATTTTACGGGCGCAGCGATTGCGCCCGTCCTTTCTCCCTGACCCCAGCTATTATTTAGTCAATTACCTCATTGTTCAGCGGTTTAAAATTCAATAACATCAGGATGTTTTTGGGGCCGTTCTTCTTTCATTCCAGGATACGAGAGTCAGCGTCGATGAACAAAAAAAACCAGCTGTTGAGCGCTTTAGCGTTAAGTGTCGGGTTATCTCTCTCGGCATCCTTCCCTGCTTCGGCCACGCTGCCTGCGCAGGTTCCGGGACAAACTGCCATTCCCAGCCTCGCGCCGATGCTGGAAAAAGTGCTACCTGCGGTAGTCAGCGTGCGAGTCGAAGGAACAGCGCGGCAAAACCAGCGCGTACCTGAAGAACTGAAGAAGTATTTCGGTGATGAGTCTCCCGACCAGTCAGCCCAGCCTTTTGAAGGTCTTGGCTCTGGGGTCATCATTGATGCGGCTAAAGGCTATATTCTGACCAATAACCACGTTATCAGCCAGGCGGATAAAATCAGCGTTCAGCTGAATGACGGGCGAGAATTTGACGCCAAACTGATCGGCGGCGATGACCAGAGCGACATTGCGCTATTGCAGATGCAAAACCCGGGTAACCTGACACAAATTACGATAGCGGACTCCGATAAGCTGCGTGTTGGTGATTTTGCCGTCGCCGTCGGTAACCCGTTCGGTTTAGGACAAACCGTCACTTCGGGTATCGTTTCCGCGCTGGGACGTAGCGGACTGAATCTGGAAGGGCTGGAAAACTTTATTCAGACCGATGCCTCGATTAACCGCGGCAACTCCGGCGGAGCACTGCTTAACCTCAACGGTGAGTTGATTGGCATCAACACCGCCATCCTTGCGCCGGGCGGCGGCAGCATCGGGATTGGTTTCGCCATTCCCAGCAATATGGCCAAAACCCTGTCACAACAGCTGATTCAGTTTGGCGAAGTCAAACGCGGTTTGCTGGGCATTAAGGGGATGGAGATGAGCGCGGATATCGCTAAAGCGTTCAACATCAACGTTCAGCGCGGGGCATTTGTCAGTGAAGTGCTGCCAAACTCCGGCTCGGCAAAAGCAGGCGTGAAATCCGGGGATGTGATCGTCAGCCTCAATGATAAACCGCTGAACAGTTTCGCTGAGCTGCGTTCGCGCATTGCAACGACTGAACCCGGTGCCAAAGTGAAGTTAGGTCTGATTCGTGATGGCAAGCCGCTGGACGTTGAAGTGACGCTGGATAAGAGTACGTCCTCTTCCGCCAGTGCTGAGCTTATCGCCCCGGCACTGCAAGGGGCAACGCTAAGCGACGGGCAGCTTAAAGACGGCACAAAAGGCATTACCGTTGATACCGTCGAGAAGAGCAGCCCAGCCGCACAGGCGGGGTTGCACCAGGATGATGTCATCATCGGTGTAAACCGCAACCGCGTGCAATCTATCGCGGAGATGCGCAAGGTGCTGGAGAGTAAGCCAGCGGTCATTGCCCTGCAGATTATGCGTGGCAATGAGTCTATCTATATTCTGTTGCGCTAATCATGTGTGATTCCGGGCATCTGGCCTCGTGTGATGTCCGGATAACTCATGTTATGCTGCAAATCGTTCCTTTTTTAACGACACGCGCATCATGCTTTTAAAGCTCTTTCGTTCCATTGCCATCGGTTTGATCGTTGCTGGCCTGCTGTTAGTGGCTATGCCGTCTTTACGTCAGTTCAACAAGCTGACGGCCCCCCAGTTTGACAGTACGGATGAAACACCGGCCACCTACAACCAGGCCGTTCGCCGTGCGGCACCTGCCGTGGTTAACGTCTATAACCGTGGCCTTAACAGCTCAAGCCATAATCAGCTGGAGATCCGCACGCTCGGTTCCGGTGTGATTATGGACGAGCGTGGTTACATCATTACCAACAAACACGTGATCAACGATGCCGACCAGATTATCGTCGCATTGCAGGATGGCCGCGTGTTTGAGGCTCTGCTCGTCGGCTCTGACAGCCTGACCGACCTGGCGGTACTGAAAATCAACGCCACGGGTGGCCTGCCGGTCATCCCGATTAACCGCAAACGTACGCCGCACATTGGCGACGTAGTGCTGGCGATTGGTAACCCGTACAACCTGGGTCAGACCATCACTCAGGGGATTATCAGCGCCACCGGTCGAATTGGCCTGAACCCCTCCGGGCGGCAGAACTTCCTGCAGACCGATGCGTCAATCAACCACGGTAACTCTGGCGGCGCGCTGGTCAACTCGCTGGGCGAGCTGATGGGCATCAACACCCTCTCGTTCGATAAGAGTAACGATGGCGAGACGCCGGAAGGTATCGGCTTTGCCATTCCGTTCCAGCTGGCCACCAAAATTATGGATAAGCTCATCCGCGATGGTCGGGTGATCCGCGGCTACATCGGTATTGGTGGGCGTGAGATTGCGCCAATGCACTCGCAAGGTGGCGGTATCGATCAGATCCAGGGCATTGTGGTCAACGAAGTCTCCCCTGGCGGTCCGGCGGCTAACGCAGGTATTCAGGTCAATGACGTCATTATATCGGTGAATGGCAGTCCGGCGGTATCGGCGCTGGAGACGATGGATCAGGTCGCAGAAATACGTCCTGGCTCTATCATTCCGGTCGAAGTCATGCGCAACGATAAGAAGCTGACGATTCAGGTAACGATTCAGGAATACCCGGCCACCAACTGACAGACATAAAAAAACGGAGCACCTGGCTCCGTTTTTTTTGCCGGGTAGCGCGAACGCTTACCCGGCCTGTAAGGGAAAGTCCGTTTTACTTGTTAACGAACTCTTCACCCAGAGTGATATCTTTCTTCAGCGTGTCCAGCATGCCTGTCATCGCGTTTTGTTCGAACGCGCTCAGCTTGCCAATTGACTGATGTTCTTCGATACCGTTTTTACCCAGCAGCAGTGGCTGAGAGAAGAAGCGTGCGTGTGCGCCGTCACCTTCAACATAAGCACATTCAACAACACCTTTCTCACCCTGCAGGGCGCGAACCAGTGACAGGCCGAAACGTGCAGCCGCCTGGCCCATAGACAGAGTTGCAGAACCGCCACCCGCCTTCGCTTCCACCACTTCGGTGCCCGCGTTCTGGATACGTTTGGTCAGGTCAGCCACTTCCTGCTCGGTGAAGCTTACGCCAGGGATCTGCGACAGCAGAGGCAGAATAGTCACACCAGAGTGACCACCGATAACCGGTACTTCAACGTCGGTTGGCTGCTTGCCTTTCAGCTCAGCCACGAAGGTGTTGGAACGGATGATGTCCAGCGTGGTCACGCCAAACAGTTTGTTCTTGTCGTAAACACCGGCTTTCTTCAGCACTTCTGCCGCGATAGCAACGGTGGTGTTCACTGGGTTAGTAATGATACCGATACAGGCTTTCGGGCAGATTTCAGCGATCTGCTGTACCAGGTTTTTCACGATACCCGCATTGACGTTGAACAGGTCAGAGCGATCCATACCGGGCTTACGTGCCACACCCGCGGAGATCAGCACAACATCAGCACCCTGCAGCGCAGGACGTGCATCTTCACCGGAAAAGCCTTTGATTTTCACAGCTGTCGGGATGTGGCTCAGGTCAACCGCCACACCTGGGGTTACCGGAGCAATATCGTACAGGGAGAGTTCTGAGCCTGAAGGCAGTTGGGTTTTCAGTAGTAGGGCAAGCGCCTGGCCGATACCACCAGCAGCGCCGAGGACTGCGACTTTCATCCTAAACTCCTTATTATGGTTAACTTAAGTATCTGTAACTCCGTTGCGGCGACCATAATTCAGCAGGTAAATAATTACAATTTTCGTAGCTAAAGAATTTGAGGTCACTCGACTTTCTCTATCGTCAGAATGCTATCTGACAACAGACGGCAACGATTTAAGAGGTGGTTACAATACACCCTGCCCCGCCACCAAAACAACATCAATTTGATAACATTTAATTTACTTTTAAGCTTATTTGCGTGGCGTGACCCAGGCATGTTTTCTGATAACGAAATCTGATAAAATCACTCCCTTTCATAACATTATTTCAGCCTGGGTTCAGGCAGATTGTTTGCATAAAAATTCATCCACATGCATAATAATGTTGTTTATACCGTTATATTCCGGGTGACTTATGCGAAGCTCGTCTAAGCAAGAAGAATTAGTAAAGGCGTTTAAAGCGCTACTCAAAGAAGAGAAATTCAGTTCTCAGGGAGAAATTGTTCAGGCGTTGCAGGAACAAGGCTTCGATAATATCAATCAGTCGAAAGTCTCCCGTATGCTGACCAAATTTGGCGCGGTGCGTACGCGTAATGCCAAAATGGAAATGGTCTATTGTCTGCCTGCCGAACTTGGCGTGCCGACAACCTCCAGCCCACTGAAGAATCTGGTTCTGGATATCGACTATAACGATGCCGTTGTCGTGATCCACACCAGCCCGGGTGCCGCACAGCTGATTGCCCGCCTGCTGGACTCCTTAGGTAAAGCAGAAGGTATCCTCGGCACCATCGCCGGTGACGACACCATCTTTACCACTCCGGCAAATAATTTCTCCGTCAAAGATCTCTACGAAGCGATTCTGGTTCTGTTCGAACAGGAACTGTAATCCTCTCTCCCCGTAGCACGGCTGCGGGGATTGTTCTGCTCCCGCTGCGTTTCCCCCTGTTTTCTCCCCTCCCTGCTTTGCCAAATAGTGCTTTTTACCACCCACCAACATTCACGCAGTGAATATCACCTCAATAAATCGCACAAAAAATCAAAAGCCAGTATCCCTCTGATTTAGTTAGACATAGCAAGAAGATGTGACGAAAAAATGACCATCACTATGCATTTTGGTTATAAAAATCACGTTTATTAACTCTTAATAACCATTGAAACAATTAGTCTGGTATTAATTTTTATCGTTATTAGTGTATACTTGATTTTGTGATGAGGGTCACGAAACAAAGACCCCAGTAAAAAATTCGACGAGGTAAAGAATCATGAAAATCAAAACTACTGTAGCGATGCTGAGCGTCCTGTCTGTTCTGTCATTCGGTGCTTTTGCGGCTGACTCCATCAACGCCGATCAGGCGCAATCCCGTCAGGCAATTGGCACAGTGTCTGTTGGTGCGGTCAGTGCGTCTCCGATGGACATGCATGACATGCTGAACAAAAAAGCGGAAGAACAGGGTGCGTCATCCTATCGCATCATTGAAGCGCGTACAGGCGACCACTGGCACGCAACCGCTGAGCTGTACAAATAAGTTTTAGTCATACCCGAAAACATCATTCTCCACTCAACGGCACCTGGCATAAAAATAGCAGTTCAACCCTTCTCGCCGTTGAGTACACCCTGCTCAGGAGTAAAGACTATGAAAACCCAATTAATCATCGCAACCCTCGGCCTGGCATCTGTACTTTCTTTCGGCGCGAGCGCAGCCGTTCACCAGGTCAATGCCGACCAGGCACAGACTCTACAGTCGATGGGGAGTATCTCTGTCACATCCGTAACCGGCTCTCCGATGGATATCCGTCAGGAGCTGGCAGCAAAAGCTGAAAAAGCGGGTGCCAGCAGCTATCGCGTCACCGAACTGAACCAGGGTGACCACTGGCATGCTACAGCGGAACTGTATAAATAAACCCTCGTCGTATCTCATCATACGACTTGCCCCTGACCAGAAGGTCAGGGGCTTTTTTTAACGCTTAAATCAGTGGCGCACGTTAAAACGTAACTGTCCTTCCAGCTCTTCTTCTGCTTCATCAAACAATAAAACCAGCGCGCCAAAACGTCTGCGCAGCTTATCAGGCAGATGGATAAACTCTATCTCCAGCGGTAACGGCAACTGGCTGTCGATGACCACTTCCCACAGCGTATCCAGATTCGTGACGCTTTCCTGTTCAAGGTCAAACACCTGGATAAATTCACGATAGAAGTCTTCCTGACTGTCAATCTCGTCAAAATCAAACGTATAGATTTTCATTACCAGCCACCCAGTCCAGGCGAGCGGCAAATGCCGCCCTGTCTATTATAATCCCCCGATATGCAGGGTTTTGACTTCCAGATACTCTTCCAGCCCCAACACAGACCCCTCACGCCCCAGACCTGACTCTTTTACGCCACCAAAAGGTCCCAGCTCTGTGGATACGGCACATTCGTTGATGCCAATCATCCCGCTTTCGATGGCCTGTGAGACGCGGAACACCCGCGACAGGTTCTGGGTATAGAAGTAAGCCGCCAGGCCATATGGTGTGTTATTGGCGCGCTGGATCACTTCATCTTCTGAGGTGAAACGGAAGCAGGCCGCGACAGGGCCAAACGTCTCTTCCCCTGCCAGCTTCATGCCTTCATGGCAGTCTCCGAGCACGGTTGGCATCCAGAAATTACCGCCAAGTGGGTGTGCCTTGCCGCCTGCCAGTACGGTCGCGCCGTTGGCAATCGCATCTTCAACGTGTTCCCGCACTTTGTTGACCGCCGAAGGTTCAATCAGCGGCCCGACGACGACCCCTTCTTCCAGACCATTTCCGACCTTCAGCGCGTTCACCGCATCAGCAAGCTGATTAACAAACTTGTCGTAAACGGTTTCCTGAATATAGAAGCGGTTAACGCTGACGCAGACCTGCCCGGCATTACGGAATTTGTTGGTAATCGCCCCTTTCACAGCTGCATCAATGTCCGCATCCTCAAAGACGATATAGGGAGCATTTCCTCCCAGCTCCATTGAGACTTTTTTCATTGTCTCTGCGGCGTTTCGCACCAGCGTTTTGCCCACAGAGGTCGACCCGGTAAACGTGATTTTACGCACGTCGTGGCTGGCCATGATCGCATCGCTGATTTCATGCGTGTTTCCCGCTACCGCGTTAAGCACGCCATCCGGCACACCCGCCTGTTTTGCCAGCGCGAGTAATGCAAAGGCGCTGAGCGGAGTGTTGTTTGCCGGTTTGATCACCCCCGTACACCCTGCTGCCAGCGCCGGGCCTAACTTGCGGGTAAGCATTGCCATCGGGAAGTTCCACGGCGTAATCGCCGCCACCACGCCGACAGGTTCGCGGGTTGCCAGAATGCGGGAGCCGGGTTTGACGGGTGGAATAATTTCACCATTCGCGCGTTTGGCCTGCTCGGCAAACCACTGGATAAAGCTGGCAGCATACTCGACTTCACCTTCTGCTTCTTTCAGGGGCTTACCCTGTTCGGTGGTCATTAACCGCCCGAGCCAGCTTTTATTCTCAATAATCAGTTCATACCAGCGATAGAGGATGGTTGAACGCTCTTTCGCGGTTCTGGCGCGCCATGAAGGGAAAGCTTTAGTTGCGGCGGCAATCGCCTCTTCGGTTTCGGTTTTACCGGCTTTCGCCACTTTTGCGATCACTTCACCGGTGGCCGGGTTGAGCACATCAAAGGTCGTGTCCAGCGTTTTCCAGATGCCGTTGACCAGATAGCCGGTCTGAAAAAGGATGTTGTCCTGAAGAGCCAGGGTAGTCATGTGTCCTCCCTTTCTGAATGTAAGAGCCTGCAGAACTAAGTATAGCTACAAAAAAACCGACGCTTTTGGCGTCGGTTTTTTCTTTAATCAGCTATCGGTCAGCGCATTTTCGTAACGGTGCAGCATAAACACCAGCCGCCCTACCGGCTCCGTCACCTGAGGTGGCGCTTCCCAGACCTTCAGTTTCTCCTGGTAGATATCCAGCTCTTCAAGCAGTTGCTTAAAGTAGCGACGGCGTTTGTCATCACTGGATGCGGAGAGCACGTGGTCGGCAGTGCGGCGCAGCTGACGGTGAAAGGCAGACAGATCGTCGTTGATCGGCACGGGGGCATTACGCAAGCGCTGATGTGCGATGATCATCGTTAACGCCAGGCGGAACTTGCCAATATCGTCCGGGAATTTATTCAACAATAAGAACAGTTGCTGATAAAGCGCGGGCAGGTGGTTCTCTTTTCGGCGCGCAGTGTTTGTCGTCAGAGACGATACGGCAGCCGACACGAACTGATTCAACAGCACACGGCCGGTTCGCGCCTGAGAGTTATCCCGCACCAGCAGGATCACCATCATTGCCAGAAAACACCCCACCAGCTGTCCTAGTGCACTGTCAAGGAACTGGCTGAAATGGAACGTCATCGGGTTATCCAGCACAATGATGTTGATGGTGCTTGCCAGCGCCCCCAGCGAGCCAATACGGCGTTTCTGAACCTCGATACCAATGAAGAACGCCAGCACCGCAAGGCTAATACAGAGCAACAACATGCTTTGCTGAGTCGACGGGATAATCACCAGGAAATAGAACGCACCTATCGGCAGCGCAGCGATTGTGCCGTACAGAAAGTCGATAGCAACCATACGCGGGTTGGGCAGACGCATTGCCAGCGACGTGACAACGGCAATCATCACCATAGCCCCACTACCGGACGTCCAGCCCGTCCACAGCCAGAACAACGTGCCGAGCATACAGGCAAGCGTGGTGCGCCAGAAATTGACCATTGCGTGGTGACGCTCGGCCGACTCTGCTTTGATCACCACTTCTCCCTGTAACACTTCCTCTTCAGCGGCACTGATTTTGGCATTGCCGATCACGCCACGTTTAAGCAACAGATAGCGCGTCGCCGCGCCGACCCAGGTGTAAATCGTCACCGGGGTGTCGCGCTCCCCGGTCCAGGCGATCACCCGTCGCATACGCTTGAGCTGTTTATGCACGTCCTGCACCGTCTCTACCGGCTCGGCAAACAGCTCACGGAAAGTATCGGTTATCGCTTCAGGGCGGGTGTTTTGAATCAGATACGTTTCACACGCCTGTGTAATCAGCGTTAAGGCGACGGTATTGATCGCTTTAAGGCGGCGGTTAGCACGCGCCCAGCGAGAGGACTCCATGTTCAGGTTACTGCGCATCCCATCCAGGGCCGTTGTGCGGCGCACCAGCCCACCCCAGGCTTTATCGACCTCAATTTTGTCACCATGCGCAATGCACAGCTGCATCAGTTGGTACTGGGAAACAATTAACGCATCCAGCTCGCGATCCACTTCCTGCTTGATGGAGCGCGGTGAGAAAAGCAGGTCAGCCACGATGGCGCAGACGATGCCAATGACAATTTCGCTACAACGCTCCACGGCAAACTGTGGCGCGAGCAGCGGGTTGGCCTGGATGGTAATGATGATAATCAGTGCGGTATAGCCGGAGAGCCCCCAGGCATAGGAGTTTTCCACTTTTACCAGGGAGGAGATCCAGGTGCAGAAGCCCGCCCAGATACAGCACACCATCAGCATCAACAGCGGCGTGCGGATCATCAGAATAATAATGGCGAGTGCCGCAATACAACCGATAAACGTCCCGACGATACGCAACATCCCACGGTAGCGAATCGCGCCGGAGTAGGGTTCTCCCCCCGCCGCAAATGCAGGGCCTGCCGCGACAATCGCTGCCGTCAGCACCGCCCAGCGTGGCGTTTCCAGCTGGAAGTGAAAGCCGACAAACAGCGCCAGCACGATGGCACACGCCAGCTTCACGGCGAAGCGGATGTGCTGGCTGGCGATGGAAAAGATACCCATAACGATTAACCAAACTCACGCAGGCGATGCGCTATTTTACGGAAGATGGAATCCTGGCTGGCATCGCGATCCTTTGCACCAGTAATGACCACAGTTGCCGTAGTACCCGCAGGCCACAGGTTGCCCTGCTGTTCATCCAGATGGATACGCACCGGCACACGCTGTGCCAGACGTACCCATTCCAGATTGGAATCTACCGTCGCCATCCCTTTCTTGTCGTTGGTACTGCTGGCGTTCGTGACACCGGCAGCAACGCTATCCACAGTACCTTTAAATACGCGGTTGCTGCCGAGCGGCGTGATCTCCGCGCGATAGCCCGGACGCACCCCTTCAAGCTTGGTTTCTTCCATATAGGCAAGCACGTAGAAGGAGTTCTGTTTCACCAGCGCCACGGCAGTCGAGCCGCGGGTAATAAATTCACCGGTATAGACGTTGAGGTTGGTTATCCAGCCATCCGAAGGTGCGCGAATAACCGTACGCTCCAGATCCAGCCTTGCCAGATCGCGCATCGCTTCGGCTTTCGCTAACTGATGCAGTACGGTTTGCAGCACGTTGTTGGACTGATCAATCTCTTCGCGGGACATCGCCTGGACACCCAGCTGGTTGCGACGACCGGCCTCACGACGTTTTTCAGCGGCCAGCGCCTGGTAATAGGCCACGTCTGCTTCTGATTCTTCCAGCGCTTTCTGATAACGAGGCTGGTCGATAGTGAACAGCACCTGGTCTTTTTTCACCAGCTGGTTGTCGTGTACGTTCACCGCGGTGATAAGCCCGGCCACATCAGGGGCAATCGCCACCACATCGGCGCTGAAACGCGCATCGCGCGTCCACGGTGATTCGGTGTAATAAACCCAGGCGCGAAAGATAGCGATGAACGCGAGGGTAACCAATGCCATTGTGATGGCGGTACGGGAGATTTTTCTTGTTAGCGTTTTCACATCAACCTCAGACAAACAGGCGCGATATCAGGTAAAACAGGCAGCAATACAGCGCGGTATTGAACAATGCAGGATGCCAGACGAAATCGTAGATCCCGGTAGGGACCAGCACCCTGCGCACCAGCCAGAAAATCGCCAGTGATAAAAGAAGCTCAAAGAATATCGGTGGGAACGACAAACCGAACACCACGATAACGGGAAACAGACTCATGTTGACCTTGATAAGAGAGAGTGCAGGCGACAGATTTTTTTAGCGCACGCCACCGCAGAAGAGCAAGAAACGCCGGGCGAGAGTGGCGCAGTCGTTATGTAATTAATAATATATTAACGTAACTGTTATGCTGTTATCTATAATATGTGATCTAAATCACTTTTAAGCCAGAGTGAATAATGGAACGTTTAAAACGCATGTCGGTCTTTGCCAAAGTGGTTGAACTTGGCTCTTTTACCGCCGCAGCACGGCAACTTCAGATGAGCGTCTCTTCCATCAGCCAGACGGTGTCAAAACTGGAAGATGAGCTTCAGGTCAAGCTGCTCAACCGCAGTACCCGCAGCATTGGACTGACGGAGGCGGGTAAAATTTACTATCAGGGCTGTCGCCGCATGCTGCATGAAGTGCAGGATGTTCACGAGCAGCTCTACGCCTTTAACAACACGCCTATCGGCACCCTGCGCATTGGTTGTTCTTCAACTATGGCACAAAATGTTCTCGCTGCCATGACCGCAGAAATGCTTAAAGAGTATCCGGGGTTAACCGTCAATCTGGTGACGGGCATTCCGGCCCCGGATCTGATTGCCGATGGTCTGGATGTGGTGATCCGCGTAGGCGCATTGCAGGACTCCAGCCTCTTCTCTCGTCGGCTGGGCAGTATGCCAATGGTGGTTTGCGCCTCGAAAAGCTATCTGGCGCAGTACGGCATACCAGAAAAACCCGCCGACCTCAGTAACCACTCCTGGCTGGGATACAGCGTGCGTCCGGATAATGAATTTGAGCTGATTGCTCCGGAAGGACTTTCTACCAGACTGCTCCCTGAAGGCCGGTTCGTGACCAACGATCCAATGACCCTCTCCCGCTGGCTGGTTGCCGGTGCCGGGATCGCCTACGTACCGTTGATGTGGGTGATCAACGAGATCAACAGCGGTGAGCTGGAGATCCTGTTCCCGCGCTATCAGTCCGATCCGCGCCCGGTCTACGCTCTGTATACAGAGAAAGACAAGCTGCCGCTCAAAGTACAGGTCTGCATCAACTATCTGACTGAGTATTTTGTGAAAGTGGCGGAACTGTTCCAGGAAATGCGGGGGAGAAGGAAGGAGTAATTCAACAGCGCCTGAACGAATATCTGGCATGAATATTCTCTGAATGACTATAGCAGTCATTCAGGAATTCCCCTTCCCGACTATCAGGAATAGTTAATTGACACTTTTGCCACCCGTCATTTATCTTGTAGTCGTCTGAAATTCAGACTGTTATATTTTTGTTATACATATAAACAATAAAAATATATTTCTCAGGATCACTTTAAACAAGGAATAACAATGAATCTATTTGAAATGACACCGCCTTCACGGAGGCGCTACGGACTCGCCGCGTTCATTGGCCTGATTGCAGGGATTGTCTCCGCATTTGTAAAATGGGGGGCTGAAGTCCCGCTTCCACCACGTAGTCCCATCGATTTATTCACCGGTGCATGCGGGCCAGAACAACTAATAAGAGCAGCAGGTCAGATCGATTGCTCACGCAATTTTTTAAACCCACCATATGTATTTCTGCGCGACTGGCTGGGGATTATTGATCCTAACGCGGCCGTTTATACATTTGCCGGACATATATTTAACTGGGTTGGCGTGACGCATATTATTTTCTCAATCGTCTTTGCCGTAGGTTATTGCATAGTTGCAGAAGTCTTCCCGAAAATAAAACTCTGGCAAGGCCTGCTGGCCGGTGCATTAGCTCAGCTGTTTGTCCACATGATCTCATTCCCGCTGATGGGGCTTACCCCACCGCTCTTTGATCTTCCGTGGTACGAACACGTTTCAGAAATCGTAGGTCATCTGGTCTGGTTCTGGTCAATTGAAATTATTCGTCGTGATCTGCGCAACCGCATCACTCACGAGCCGGATCCTGAAATCCCGTTAGAGCATTTACGTTAAAAAAAAGGCGCTACTTTTTGAGTAGCGCCTTTTTTTCATACTGCTTCCGATCAGGCGGTACCGCCCACCGTCAGATTATCCACTTTCAGCGTTGGCTGACCGACGCCCACTGGCAGGCTCTGGCCCTCTTTACCGCAGACGCCCACACCGTTATCCAGCTTCAGGTCGTTACCGACCATAGAGATTTGCTGCATGGCTTCAATACCGGAGCCAATCAGGGTTGCGCCTTTTACCGCTTTGGTCACTTTACCCTTCTCAATCAGATAGGCCTCTGAAGTGGAGAAGACAAACTTACCGGAGGTGATATCCACCTGACCGCCGCCAAAGTTTGGCGCGAAGATACCGTAATCCACGGACTCGATAATCTCCTGCGGCGTGGATTTGCCCGGCAGCATGTAGGTGTTGGTCATACGCGGCATCGGCAGGTGCGCGTAAGATTCGCGACGACCGTTGCCCGTTGGCGCAACGCCCATCAGGCGTGCGTTGAGTTTGTCCTGCATGTAGCCTTTCAGCACACCGTTTTCGATCAGCACGTTGTACTGGCCAGGCGTACCTTCATCATCAATTGCCACAGAGCCACG
Organism: Enterobacter cloacae; assembly: GCA_014169315.1. Taxonomy (NCBI): domain Bacteria; kingdom Pseudomonadati; phylum Pseudomonadota; class Gammaproteobacteria; order Enterobacterales; family Enterobacteriaceae; genus Enterobacter; species Enterobacter cloacae. The sequence continues at coordinate 4,092,544 of AP022133.1, forward strand.
ACGGTCACGCATCGTACCGTCATCCACGATGGTACAGAGTTCAGAAGAGACAAGCTGACCCATCTGCCCGCTGAATACAGAAGTGCCGCGACGGTTAAAATCACCTTCCAGGCCATGCCCCACCGCTTCGTGCAGCAGCACCCCCGGCCAGCCCGCGCCCAGAACCACCGGCAATGTGCCCGCCGGAGCGGCGACCGCAGAGAGATTGACCAGCGCCATACGCACGGCCTCTTTCGCCCACGCGTCCGCGCGCACTTCACCGTCGACATCGCCCAGGAACCAGTCATAACCAAAACGACCGCCGCCGCCGCTTGAGCCGCGCTCACGCTTGCCGTCATCTTCCACCTGTACACTGATGGAAAGACGTACCAGCGGGCGCACATCTGCTGCCAGCGTACCGTCGGTTGCGGCTACCAGAATCAGTTCATATACACCGCTCAGGCTGGCAGACACTTCCTGCACGCGTTTATCCGTAGCGCGCGCGACGTTGTCCACGCGACGCAGGATATCCAGCTTCTCCTCGCGGCTCATGCTCTGCAGCGGGTCGATGCTGGTATAGAGTGCAGAGTGCTGCACTTCACCCAGCGTTTTCACGCGACCATCGCCGGTTTCACGCACGATGGTACGCGCGGCCTGCGCACTCTGCTCCAGTGCGTTCAGGCTAATCTGGTCGGCATAGGCAAAACCCGTTTTCTCGCCGCTGACGGCGCGCACGCCGACGCCCTGATCGATGTTATAAGAGCCATCTTTGATGATGCTGTCTTCTAAAACCCAGGATTCGTGATAGCTCGACTGGAAATAGAGATCGCCGTAGTCGAGACGGCGTTCGGTCAGTTGACCGAGAATGGAGAACAGGTTCTGATGGCTCAGGCCGTTCGCTGCGAGCAAATGTTCACTTACCAGGTTCAGACTCATCGTATTGCTACTCGTTCGTTGCCGCCCGGGGCGGTATAAAGATCATATTTATTGAGAGTGAGGCAATTACCTGCCCACGTCAAATCATTGCTGTGCATCTTTGCGCGGCTGGCGCAGCACTTCATTAATCTGCGGTTTATCCACTGGCCCCGTAATGCGGTAGCGCAGAATAGACACTTTGCTCCACAGCGGCCCCAGCACCTTGCTGGCGGCGAACACTGCCGCCCCGATTATCGGGTTCACCACAAAGGCCGTCGCAACACCCACGGTGGCGGAAATTTCCGGTGCCACCACAGCTTCCATATCCAGCTCGCGACGCACGAGATCCACCGACCCTTTCATCGCGATATCCGCTTCCAGGCCATCCACCAGGGTGTCGTCTGTGTGCAGCACGCCGTCCTTGATCCACGCCGTACTGCGGATGGAGTCATAATAAAAGCCTTCGCTGAAGGTATCGCTAAAGTCAAAACGCAGCTTACGCAACAACGCATCAAAGCTCAGCAGACGCAGGATCTGTCCGGCATGACCGGTACTTACGTCAGCAATTTCGCCCTTACCGATGTGGGTTTTCAGGATACCGTTAAGCGAAGCTTCGTCAGGCTTCCACGGTGCCGCACGCCAGTGCAGGTCGTAATCCATATCGAATGACGAACCGCGAAGCGGGGTACTGACACCAAAGAAACCCGTCGCCGCATCCAGCTTGTTGCCTTTAATGTTACCTTTCAGTGAGGTACGCTGTTCGCCCGGAGTATTCACCCATTCGCCCTCGGCCGTCAGACGGCCAAAGCCGGTATCCACCAGCCCACCGGAGAGGCTCATGGTATTGCCCCGGACGGCAAAATCCCCGTCGATACGGCCATACTTTTGCCCCCATAGCCAGCACTCGGCACAGCGCAATTGCACATCGGGCCAGCCGCTGAAATCCACGCGGGACGTGTTACTCAGAGGCGACGTATTTGCCAGTGGGTCTTTACCGTTCTCAGTAGCCGGGTTGTAGTAGAGATAGCGGATCGCCGCCTGCCACGGCGCGTTCTTACGCATCGCCAGCGTGGCGTTAATTTCCCTGCCTTGTGCCTCCACTTTCGAGCCGTTATCCGTCGGCCTGGAGACAATGCTCAGGTTATTCCACTGCTGCCCACCCAGCGTCAGTGAAGGGGTGCGTATAGTGATGGCCTGTGGGAACTGGGCGGAATCACCCACGTTTTGCCCAACCCCTTGCCGGAACAGTGCCAGCCATTGTGCGCCATCCATCGGTGGGAGATTCAGCTCAACACCCGTCTGTTCTGGCAATGGCGGTGTGCTTCGGCTGTCCGTCGTCCAGATGGCTCTGTCGAGCGTGAGTTTCCGGTTAAGTAGCCAGCGGCTGTTGAAGTGGTTTGCCCCCCCCGCGCTGCCGGTCAGTTCGAAGCTGTTCAGGTTGCCATCAACGTTAAGCTTCACCGGTAACGACTGTCCGGCTTTTTTATCCAGCGGTACAGGTAACTGGCTACTCAGGTTTTTCAGATCGCCCGTGATGTCGACTTTATAATGCGCACCAGCGTGATAAGGCAGATCAATCGCCACTTTGCCATTCCAGGAGGCCGCACCATCAAGCGATTCACCTATCGCTTGTGGCAGTACATCCATACGCGACGGCTGCCAGTGAGCATCCATGTTGATGGCCACCTGATAGGCTTTTTCACCCTCAGTGGTCGAAAAATCAATATTGATCGGCTGGTTAAACCAGGTGGCTTTAAGCGGCTCACTTTTCAGGTTACCGTTCACAAAGCTGAACTGTCCGCTAAGGTTTTTCAGGGTACTTTCAAGCTGTTTGATATACAGGCTGTTGTTATTGAGACGGACGTCGCCTTTCGCCGTGGTCATCTTGCCATCCAGCGGGATATCGAGATGTAAGCGAGCATTCACATCGCCATCAAGCTGCAGCTGTTGAAGCGTGGCACCCAGCGACTCTTTTAGCGGAGTCTCCTCAAAGTAAGGGCCAACCGCTTTACCCGGGCCGTTGATATCGGCATCAATGAGCAGTTTCTCTTTTGAGTAATCCGGGATATTTGCCGTCAGATTGCTGGCCGTCACGCCGCCCAGCGCAACGTTGTCCGACTTCATCCACAACCCGTCATTGAGAAAGTTGAGTTCAATATCGAGGTTTTTAAGCGCAGGCCAGTCCGGCTGGAAGGCAAAGGTCGCCTTGTGCAAAGGCACCAGCACCTGGAACTGACCTTCGTTATGTTTGTACGGGAACAGATGCGGGTTGCCGCCGTAGACCAGCGTGGCGTTATCCGCCTGTCCCCCCTGGATCGCGCCACTCAGGTAATCCACCAGCGCTTTACCCATCAGGTTTTCCGGGAAGTAACGCCAGGCCTGTGAACCGTCGTTCGTACTGATCCCCGCCAGAATACCCAGCCACGGCTCTTCACCTGTTGGCTGAAGATAGCGGAAATCACCACGCGCGTGTACGCCTTTGGCTTTCACATCAATATGGCGGCCATCCAGCTGAAAACCTTTATCATTATTCTGCCAGTTGAGAATAGCGCTACCTTTTTCAATTTCCAGCGGGGCGCGGAAAACCGTTTCGTAAGGCATTTTGGCGTCATGCATATCGGCCGTCAGCCTGCCGTTCTCAACGCTCCCTTCCAGCTTGCCGCTAAAGTGCTCTGCTCCCGGCAGTAATTTCCACTGCTTCCAGGCCAGATCTTTCCACGTGGACTGAAAACGGGTTTTCTCCGTTGCCTGTAACGGGATATCCAGCGCCAGGGTGTCTATTTTCCCGCTCGGCTGTGTCGCCAGCCAGATAGCCCCCAGATCCGGAGAGAGCTTTGTTGCCATTGAGCGAAGCCCTTCTACCGCCGCCAGATCCAGGTTGCTGGCACGGATGCGCAGCTCATCGCTGCGTTTACTGTTCGCGCCGCCAACATCCTGTTCCGGCATCCAGGCCAGCGTCAGCGCACCGCGCGGCCAGGGCTTGCTGTCCATCGTGATACGCGTGTCCGGGATAGCGAACTGCCAGCCCCCTTTCTCCTGCGTGACGTGTGCGGTGAGGTTATCTACGGAAAGCTGATGCTGTTGGTTTTCACCTTTCCAGCTCGCCCCTCCCTGCTTTAGCCAGATATCACCACTGGCAAACGCCCCTTTCGTCAGGGTCATCCAGCCTTCAAGGCTAAAGCGAGCCGTTTCCAGCTGCATGTTTTGCTGTAACCAGTCTCCCAGCCACGGCTTTACATCTACGTCGTCGGCCTGCAGCCACACCTTGCCGTTGTTCAGCAAACCGTTGTCGTCACGCAGATCCATACGCACCTGCATGACACCATGTTGACCATTCAGACTGGAGAGATTGAGCTGCCCTTCAGCACGGTGGCGATCTTTGCCGTTGAGCCAGGTCAGCTGTGGGATCGTCAGCTCAGCACGCTGGCCCGAAAGGGTAATAAAGCTCACTTCGCTGTCGCGCAGATCGAAATGATCGAACTGACGCAGGAAGAGATCGCTGATGTGGTTGGTTTCAAGGCCCTGATCGCTGTCGCCACTGCTCAGCGGCGTATTGGTCAGTAACTGGAGTTGATAAAAGGTGAGATCGCGAAACTGCCAGCGCAGATGCAGCAAACTTTGCCAGACATCCAGCGCCAGGGTCACGCGTTTGATTTTCAGGTAGCCACCGTCTTTCAGGCTGGCATTGATATCCCGGACATCAAGCGTCGGGCCAAAGTTCTGCCAGTTCGCACTGACCTGGCTCACGTCCACCGGTATACCAGTGGACGATTCGATTTTCGCCAGCACCTGCGGACGCCAGCTGTTCAGATGCGGCAAAACGAGGCGCAGCCCGCTCACGAGCAACGCGACAATCACGACAAGCGTTGCCCCTGTAAGCAGTAAAATCCCCGGCAATCGCCTCACGCATCTCTCCTTGTCAGCCTTTGATCTCGCAGCGCACTGCGTTTTACATCATCACCACGTCAAACTGTTCCTGGTTATAGAGTGGCTCGATTTGCACTTTTACCTGCTTGCCGACAAAGATTTCCACTTCCGCCAGCGCGTGTGACTCTTCGCCTTTCAGCGCCTCGGCCACCGCAGGGGAAGCATAGACCAGAAAACGGTCTGAGTCGTAGGCGTGATGAACGCGGACGATTTCACGCATGATTTCGTAACAAACGGTCTCCACCGTCTTTACCGTGCCACGGCCGTGACAGGTCGGGCATTCATTACACAGCACATGCTCCACACTTTCGCGGGTGCGCTTACGCGTCATTTCCACCAGACCCAGCTGCGAGAAGCCATTGATACTGGTTTTTACGCGATCTTTACTCAGCGCTTGCTCCAGCGAATGCAGCACACGGCGACGGTGGTCTTCATTATTCATATCGATAAAGTCGATGATGATAATGCCGCCCAGATTACGCAAACGAAGCTGGCGCGCAATGGCCTGCGTCGCTTCAATATTGGTATTGAAAATGGTGTCATCCAGGTTGCGATGGCCAACAAATGCCCCGGTGTTGATATCCACGGTGGTCATCGCCTCGGTCTGATCGATAATCAGATAACCGCCAGACTTCAGCTCAACCTTGCGCTCCAGCGCACGCTGGATCTCATTTTCGACATCATAGAGATCGAAAATCGGCTGACGGCCAGAGTAATGCTCCAGCAGGCCTGGCATTTCCGGAATGTACTCTGCGGTGAATTCCAGCAGCGCTTCATACGTCAGGCGGGAGTCCACGCGAATTCTGTCGAGCTGTGCATCGGCAAAATCACGCAGGACGCGCTGAGCAAGCGCCAGCTCACCGTACAGCTGATAGCGGGTCTGGTTGCGTTTTTTACGCTCCATCACTTTCGTCCAGACGCGCTTCAGATAGGCGGCATCGGACGCCAGGTCTTCTTCGCTGATCCCTTCCGCTGCAGTGCGGATGATGAACCCGCCCTGTTCATCGCAGTAAGCGCTGACCACTTTCTTCAGGCGCTCGCGCTCGCTTTCACTCTCAATACGCTGGGAAACACCCACGTGCGATGCGCCAGGCATAAAGACCAGATAACGGGAAGGTAACGTGATGTCAGTAGTCAGACGGGCACCTTTGGTACCGAGGGGATCTTTCACCACCTGCACCATCAGATCCTGGCCCTGACGTACCAGCTCGGAGATGTCGCGCACGGCGAACTGCTTTTGCTCTTCGCCAGCCACGCACTCGGTGTGCGGCATGATGTCGGAGGCATGTAAAAATGCCGCCTTATCCAGTCCAATATCTACAAAAGCCGCCTGCATCCCCGGCAGTACACGACTGACACGACCTTTGTAGATATTGCCTACTATTCCGCGCCGCGCTTCACGCTCAATATGAATTTCCTGAAGAATGCCACCATCAATGTAGGCCACACGGGTTTCCGATGGCGTTACGTTTACCAACAATTCAGCCGTCATAATCATCCCTTCCCTCACGCAGTGAGTTAAAATTGCTCAGCAACTCATACGTTTCCACCAGCGGTAAGCCGACTACGGCGTGATAGCTGCCATTAATCTTCCTGACAAAACAGCCACCCAGCCCTTGAATACCGTATGCACCTGCTTTATCCATAGGTTCACCGCTGGCAATATAAGCGGCGATCTCGTCGTCGGTAAGCACTCTGAACGTGACGTCCGTCACCACCAGGCAATCCAGCACGTTCTGGCTGTCCGCCAGCGCCACGGCCGTCATCACCTGATGCGTTTGCCCGGACATTTTGCGTAGCATGCGCGCCGCATGCTCTGCATCGTGCGGTTTCTCAAGCACCTCACCGTTAAGGATAACGATGGTATCTGCCCCCAGGACCGGTAAGTCACGCGGTGTTTGTGCTACACCGGCCTGCGCTTTCTCTCGTGCCAGACGAGAAACGTACTGCTGAGCACTTTCGCCCTCAGCACGTTTTTCTTCGATGCCAGTCACGATGCGCTCAAAGGAAACCCCCAGTTGAGTGAGCAGTTCCTGGCGGCGCGGAGAACCAGAGGCAAGATATATAGACGTCATAGCAACCTTTTACTGCACAGCAAACTGCTGGCGAATTTTACGCATCAGCAAAAACAGCCACGGCCAGAGCACACCGTTTACTACACTACTCCAGAACACTTCCGGTCGGAAAGAGACGTTTATCACTAAAAACTCTGCCCAGAAAACAACGATATCCGCAGCAAGCGATAACAACATCACCACCAGAGCCTGTTGCCAGAGCGCGAGGTTACGAAAGAGCTGGAATTTGAGTGCGACGAGATACGCAATAATGCTCATGGATAAGGCACGTACGCCCAGCGTCGAGCCACTAATGAGATCCAGTATGGCACCCATCACAAAACCCGTGCCGACATTTACCCGGTGCGGCAGGGCAAGGATCCAGTAGAGCAAAATGAGCAAAACCCAGTTTGGCCGGAAAACGAGAATGTTGTCCGGCCAGGGCATGATTTGCAGTAACAACGCAATGAGAAACGAGAGCCAGATAACCCAGCGTCCCTGGCTACGATAACTTGCCACTACTGCCCTCCCACAGGGAGTTGCGGTGGTGGCGGCGCATCCAGAGGCGGCTGCGTTAACCCCGTCGCAGGTGCAGGTACTGGTGCTGGAGGCCCCATTGAGTCTACCGGAGGGAGAACCTGCGGCATCATCTGCATCAGGCGCTCATTCGCTACACGATGCACATCTTCCGGCGTCATTGGGTTAGTCCCGTTACGATCGGCACCCCACAGCAGCAGCAGGTAGCGCAGACGCTGTAAACCCGCCGTTGGACGCGCCTGAATCACGGTGTAAGCACGCTGTGTATCAAGCTTCACGGAAGAGACAACCGCAACCGGATACCCTTCAGGGAAACGACCACCCAGACCGGAGGTCACCAGTACGTCACCCACACGGATATCCGTGTTGGCAGGCAGGTGTTCCAGCTGCAGATCGTCCGTACAGCCGTTACCGGCCGCAATGACGCGGATGTCGTTGCGCAGCACCTGAATCGGTAACGCATGCGTGGCATCACAAATCAGCAGAACGCGGCTGGTTAGTTTGGCAACAGCAACCACCTGGCCCACAACGCCTTTATCACTGATAACAGGCTGACCTTCATACACACCGTTGGCGCTACCCTTGTCGATCACCACCTGATCGCTGTAAGGATCGTTGACGGTGGAGATCACCTGCGTAACCATTTTCTGCTCATCCTGACGCAGCGGTGAGCCAAGCAGTTCACGCAGACGCGCGTTTTCCTGCTTGTATTGCCCCAGCATCAGCAGCTCGCTGTTTTTCAGCAGCAGTTCCTGGCGTAATGCCCGGTTTTCGAGTTCGAGTTGGTCACGCGAAGACAGCGTTTGAGAAACGGAGTCGAGTAATTCACGGGGACCATTTGATACAAAGTAGAAAGGACTGACGGCGGTATCCATGTACGTTCTGATCTGGCTGAACGTACCGAGGCGGCTATCGGCAATAATGACCCCAAGCGCAACCAGAACCGCCAGGATGAGGCGAAACTGTAGCGATGGGCCACGGCTAAAAATTGGCTTCATAGGCTATGCGTATTCTCGCGTCAGAGAGAAAGGGTAGCGATGCGCTACCCTTTCACAATGACTACTCTTCGCTGAACAAGTCGCCGCCGTGCATGTCGATCATTTCCAGCGCCTTGCCACCACCGCGGGCGACGCAAGTCAGTGGATCTTCTGCAACTACGACAGGAATACCTGTCTCTTCCATTAACAGGCGGTCGAGGTTACGCAGCAGCGCACCACCACCGGTCAGCACCATACCGCGCTCGGAGATATCGGACGCCAGTTCTGGTGGGCACTGTTCCAGGGCAACCATCACCGCGCTCACGATACCGGTCAGCGGCTCTTGCAGCGCTTCCAGGATTTCGTTGGAGTTCAGAGTGAAGCCGCGTGGAACACCTTCAGCCAGGTTACGGCCACGAACTTCGATTTCACGAACTTCATCGCCAGGATAAGCAGAACCGATTTCATGCTTGATACGCTCTGCGGTGGCTTCACCGATCAGAGAGCCGTAGTTACGGCGAACATAATTAATAATGGCTTCGTCGAAACGGTCACCACCGATACGCACGGAAGAGGAGTACACCACACCGTTCAGGGAGATAACGGCCACTTCAGTGGTACCACCACCGATATCAACCACCATAGAACCGGTCGCTTCAGAGACGGGCAGACCCGCACCAATGGCTGCAGCCATTGGCTCTTCAATCAGGAACACTTCACGCGCACCCGCACCCTGAGCGGATTCACGGATTGCGCGACGTTCTACCTGTGTTGCGCCAACCGGCACACACACCAGAACACGCGGGCTTGGACGCATGAAGCTGTTGCTGTGAACCTGCTTGATGAAGTGCTGAAGCATTTTTTCAGTCACGAAGAAGTCAGCGATAACGCCGTCTTTCATTGGGCGGATTGCGGCGATGTTGCCTGGGGTACGGCCCAGCATCTGCTTCGCGTCATGACCCACTGCGGCCACGCTTTTTGGCGAGCCTGCACGATCCTGACGAATGGCCACAACGGAAGGCTCATTCAATACGATGCCTTGTCCTTTTACATAGATAAGGGTATTCGCGGTACCCAGGTCAATGGACAGGTCATTGGAAAACATGCCACGAAATTTTTTCAACATACTAAGGGATAATCCTGAAAGCTGGGGCGGAAAACAAAATCCGCTTACTTTACCAACCACACGCAGCAGCGACAAGGCGCAAAAATCATCTGCTACGGTGAAAATTAGTGCAGTACGTTTCCTTTGTTACAAATTAATCCCCTGAGTCCCTCAGGGCTGAGTAAACAGTGCGTCCCTCACTTTCATTTGTAACTCTTTAAGGTCGTTCACTGGCTTTTTGCTCGTCATACTCAAAGCTACAGGCGCGATATTCTACGTGAAAACAAATTAAACGGCAGGTCAAACAGAGTATCTTTGCAAATATTTTTTCACATTGGTGTCAAGCGGCTGAGAGGTAGCAAAAAAATCCCCCTGACCTCCCGTCACACCGCGCTCTGTCAACATCTGCCATTCGCTTCTCGAACGCACACCCGTGGCAAATACCTGCGTTTGCGTTCCTTTGCACGCTTCCACCAGGCTCTGCACCAGCAGCTGGTTTTCTGTACGCTTTTCGATATTCCTTACCAGCCCTGGATGCAGTTTCAATAATTCAACATCCAGCTCCTTGATCCAGTTGGTGCTGACCAGCGTCAGACCCGCCTGCGTGACTGCCACACGCGCACCGAGTGCATTGATCAAACGTACCACCGGGCGTAACCGGCTGATGTGTTGACCTACATCTGCCTCTGCAAGTTCAAAAATAATGTGTTTGCGTTGCGATTTTTCGCATTGCATTAATGTATCGCGCAACCAGCGTTGAAAACGCGGGCGAATTAACGACTCCACGGTAACCTGTAGCGCAAGGGTCTCTTCAGGCCAGAATGACAAAAACGGAATCAGCCGGGTAATTTGCTGGCGGTCATATTCTTCGGAAAGACCAAATTGCAGCACTATGGGCAGGTATTCCGCAGAGATAACCTCTTCCGTACCGTCAAATATACGACACAGTAATTCGCGGTGATGGACATTGCCGTTTTTCATGACCGCCGGTTTTTGGTAGATACGTGGCCCACCGCGACTCAGCATTTGCTCAATCAGCGTTCGCCAGCGCACATTACCGCGCCCTTTTTCCGGTAGCGAGTCGTCATAAACCGCCCAGCCATTCGCCCCCTGCAACACGGCGTTGCGGGTTGCCGCTTCTGCATGTTCCATCACCTGTTCTGTCGACTGCCCCCCGCGCCAGGCACAAATCCCTATATGCACCATGTCGTCTCTGTCGAGCATTTTGCTCTGTGGCAGCGCATCCACGGCCTTCAGCAGTTGGCTGGCAATGCTTTCCGACTCCTTCAGCGTTCGGTGAGGTAACAGTACGGCAAAGTCGCTGCGGTGATAACGAGCCAGCAGCGACCCAGGGTAGCGCATAATAAAAGTGGAGAGCAGGTTGATAAGCGTAAAGAGATTTTCTTCCGCCACATTCCTTCCCCAGGTATCGCGAAGCAGATCGAAATCGGGCAGACGGATCATCATGACCACCCCGTGTGTCCCCACTTTTTCCGGATCGTCCAGCAATGTAGCCAGCTGGTTATCAAAGAACAGGCGGTTGTTCAGACCCGTTTTATTATCCTGCGCAGCATAGGATCGGATCAGCGTATCCATCCGGCTACGCTGATCGCTGGCAAACTGGATTTCGGAAAGCAGTACATCCAGCGCACTGCTGGTGTGTGACGGCCATTCATAGACCGAGCCGCGCACCTGCGGGCCGCGTTCACCGTTCAGTATCCGCACTGAACGGGTCTCCAGTAACTCCTGGCCGGAGAGCTGACGACGCAGCCAGCGAACCGCGAGGAAAATCAGCAGCACAATAAAGGCCACAGAGAGCGTCAGCGGTGCGGTGGTCATTAATGAATGGAAGTAATTAGCCATCGGGTCCAGATAGACCATACGGATAGCCATGCCAGGATGTTTAAGCGAATGTACCGTTACTTCCCGATACTGACTTACGGTACCGGCTGGACGATAGCTTCCCTGTCGGGCATGGCTGAAAACCGTCAGCTTTCCCTGTGTGATGTCGACCTGGACAATATCAACAGGCACCATCAACTCATCCAACTCAAGCGACAGCGCCGGGAATGAGGTAGTGATCAGGCGAGTATCAATAACCGATGCAACCGACTGAACCCGATCAACCAGCTTGTCCTGAATTGCGTTATAAAAGCTCAGGGAGCAGCCAATCAGGGTGACAAAAATGGTAAGCCCCGTTAGCAGCGTGATAAAAGCTGAGAATTTCGTCGTTAATCGCATCCTTGAGATTACTCCGTGGGTTGATGTGGTAGCGAGTAAGTACTAACTTGCATTTCAGATGCGACATACTATCAAACCAAATGTATCTGGCAATTTATTGCGTTACATCGGCATTGCATTTCAATGAGCGAGTATAGTCTCAGAAATTATTTTCCTGTCACCATAGTAACGAGGATCCTGTATGCAGGCTTTGATCTTAGAACAACAGGACGGCAAAACCCTTGCCTCGGTGCAAACCGTTGAGGAGAGCCGCCTGCCGGAAGGTGAAGTAACCGTCGACATCGACTGGTCCAGTCTGAACTATAAAGATGCCCTGGCCATCACAGGCAAAGGTAAAATCATCCGCAATTTCCCGATGGTGCCAGGCATCGATTTTGCGGGCCGCGTGCATACAAGCGAAGATCCCCGCTTCCATGCAGGGCAACAGGTGCTGCTCACCGGTTGGGGCGTAGGCGAGAATCACTGGGGTGGTCTGGCAACGCAGGCGTGTGTTAAGGGCGACTGGCTGGTGCCGATGCCGAAAGGTCTGGATGGCCGCAAAGCGATGATCATCGGCACTGCAGGCTTTACCGCCATGTTGTGCGTGATGGCGCTGGAAGATGCCGGTATCCGTCCTGAGTCCGGTGAGATTGTGGTGACCGGTGCCAGCGGGGGTGTCGGCAGCACTGCGGTAGCGCTGCTGCATAAACTTGGGTATCAGGTTGCTGCGGTATCTGGCCGCGAAAGCACGCATGACTATCTGCGTCAGCTCGGCGCAAGCCGCATCCTCGGCCGCGAAGAGTTTGCCGAAACCCGTCCGCTGGAGAAACAGATCTGGGCAGGTGCGGTAGATACCGTTGGCGATAAAGTCCTTGCGAAGGTGCTGGCGCAGATGAACTATGGCGGTTGCGTAGCAGCCTGCGGTCTGGCGGGAGGATTTGCCCTGCCAACGACAGTGATGCCATTTATTCTGCGTAATGTGCGTCTGCAGGGGGTGGACTCCGTCATGACGCCAGCGGTGCGCCGTGCAGAGGCCTGGGAGCGTCTGGTGCATGACCTGCCGGAATCGTTCTATGCCCAAAGTGCAACCGAAATCACCCTCAGCCAGGCTCCTGAGTATGCCAGTAAGATTATGGACAACCAGTTCCACGGTCGCGCGCTGGTGAAAATTGTCTAATCTTCAAATTTTCGTGACATATTCGCGATAAGCCCTCTCCTCCGTCATGCTTAGAAAAACGCATGACGGAGGATGCCATGAAAAACCGAAAACTGACGGAAGCCGACGTAACGGCGGAATCTGTCTTTATGTTACAGCGCCGCCAGATCCTGAAAATGCTTGGCATTAGCGCCACCGCCCTGACGCTTACCCCTGCAGCGCATGCCGACCTTCTCGACTGGTTTAAAGGCAACGATCGTCCGAAAGCCCCTTCCGGCGCGCCGCTCACCTTTACGAAACCCGCCCAGTGGCAAAACACACTCACGCTGACGCCGGAAGACAAAGTCACCGGCTATAACAACTTCTACGAATTTGGCCTTGATAAGGCCGATCCTGCCGCCAACGCGGGGGGAATGAAAACCGATCCGTGGACGCTGAAAATTGATGGCGAAGTGGCAAAACCGCTGACGCTGGATCATCACGATCTCACCACCCGTTTTCCACTGGAAGAGCGTATTTACCGCATGCGCTGCGTGGAGGCATGGTCAATGGTCGTGCCCTGGGTAGGTTTCCCGCTGCATAAACTGCTGGCGCTGGTTGAACCCACCAGCAACGCGAAATATGTTTCCTTCCAGACGCGCTATGCCCCGGACGAGATGCCGGGACAAAAGGACAGGTTTATCGGGGGCGGGCTTGAGTATCCTTACGTAGAGGGATTACGTCTCGACGAAGCAATGCATCCCCTTACGCTGCTAACCGTGGGTGTTTACGGTAAAGCGCTCCCGCCGCAAAACGGCGCACCCATCCGCTTAACCGTGCCGTGGAAATATGGCTTTAAAGGGATCAAATCCATCGTCAGCATTAAGCTGACCCGCGAACGTCCACCGACCACCTGGAACCTGGCCGCGCCAGACGAATACGGCTTTTTCGCCAACGTCAACCCGCATGTGGATCACCCACGCTGGTCGCAGGCCACCGAGCGTTTTATCGGCTCGGGCGGCGCGCTGGATGTGACGCGTCAGCCCACGCTGCTGTTTAACGGCTATGCGGATGAAGTGGCCTCCCTCTATCGTGGACTGAATTTACGGGAGAACTTCTAAGTGCGTTTAACCGCAAAGCAGATAACCTGGCTGAAAGTCATCTTACATTTAGCAGGATTGCTTCCTTTTATCTGGCTATTCTGGGCCACCAGCCACGGCCTCTTTAGCGCTGACCCGGCAAAAGATATTCAGCACTTCACCGGTAGGATGGCTCTGAAATTTTTACTGGCAACCTTGCTGGTATCACCGCTAGCGCGCTACGCTAAGCAGCCATTATTGATACGAACCCGTCGGCTTTTGGGGCTATGGTGCTTTGCCTGGGCCACGCTGCATCTGACCAGTTACGCGCTGCTGGAGTTAGGGATTAACAACCTGGCACTGCTGGGTCGCGAACTGGTGACGCGTCCTTATCTGACGTTAGGTATCGTCAGCTGGCTGGTTTTACTGGCATTAGCGCTGACATCAACGCAGTTTGCGCAGCGAAAACTGGGCAGGCGCTGGCAACTGCTGCACAACTTCGTCTATCTTGTCGCGATCCTCGCCCCCATCCATTACCTGTGGTCGGTGAAGATCCTCTCCCCGCAGCCGATCCTCTATGCGCTGCTGGCTCTGGCGCTTTTAGCGTGGCGTTATAAGAAGTTCCGCCAGTGGTTGCGATAGTTCGCGAAACTGTGCGTTTTCCCGCAGATTGCTTATCAACCGCGAATCTTTTTCGGATAGCGGTTGATAATCTTCCCTGATAAGACCAGTATTTAGCTGCCAAATGCTACGAAATCGTTATAATGTGCGACTTCGGTTTTCCGAACGGGGGTTTTAGGCCTCTGAAAAGATGACAATCGTGCTTTGAAGGTATATTTTGTTTTTTACCGGAAAATCACAGGAGATAGCGGCATAATGGCTGATAAATTCCAGATCTTAGTTTTGAACGGACCGAACCTGAACATGCTCGGTACCCGTGAGCCAGAGAAGTATGGCACGCTGACATTGAGTGAAATTGTTAACCGTCTTGGCACGGAAGCAGCCTCACTGAATGTAGATTTGGACCATTTTCAGTCAAACGCGGAGTACGCACTCATCGACCGTATTCATCAGGCTAAAGACAACGTGGACTATATCCTGATCAATCCGGCCGCGTTTACGCACACCAGTGTTGCTATTCGCGACGCACTGCTCGCGGTAAGTATCCCGTTTATCGAGATCCACCTGAGTAACGTGCACGCCCGAGAGCCGTTCCGCCATCATTCCTACCTTTCGGATATCGCCGCTGGCGTTATCTGCGGGCTGGGCGCTGACGGTTATTCATACGCTTTACAGACAGCGGTAAAACGTTTGTCACAATCACACTAAACAAGAGTACGGAACCCACTCATGGATATTCGTAAGATTAAAAAACTGATCGAGCTGGTTGAAGAATCAGGTATCTCCGAACTGGAAATTTCTGAAGGCGAAGAGTCTGTACGCATCAGCCGTGCAGCGCCAGCCGCTAGCTTCCCGGTAATGCAGCAAGCTTACGCTGCGCCAGTGCAGCAGCCTATGCTCTCCGCAGCCGTTGCGCCAGCAGCAGAAGCCGCGCCTGCAGCCGCTGCAGAAATCAGTGGTCACATCGTACGTTCCCCAATGGTTGGTACTTTCTACCGCACCCCAAGCCCGGACGCGAAAGCGTTCATCGAAGTGGGTCAGAAAGTCAATGTAGGCGATACCCTGTGCATCGTTGAAGCCATGAAAATGATGAACCAGATCGAAGCAGACAAATCAGGTACTGTGAAAGCGATTCTGGTCGAAAGTGGTCAGCCGGTAGAATTTGACGAGCCGCTGGTCGTCATCGAGTAACGAGGCGAACATGCTGGATAAAATTGTTATCGCCAACCGCGGCGAGATCGCACTGCGTATTCTTCGTGCCTGCAAAGAGCTGGGTATTAAGACTGTCGCTGTGCACTCAAGCGCGGATCGCGATTTAAAACACGTATTGCTCGCGGATGAGACGGTCTGTATTGGCCCGGCTCCGTCCGTAAAAAGCTATCTGAATATCCCGGCTATCATCAGCGCCGCTGAAATCACTGGCGCGGTGGCAATCCATCCGGGTTATGGCTTCCTCTCTGAGAACGCCAACTTTGCTGAGCAGGTTGAACGCTCAGGCTTCATCTTCATCGGCCCGAAAGCTGACACTATCCGCCTGATGGGCGACAAAGTGTCTGCAATCACCGCCATGAAGAAAGCCGGTGTACCAACCGTACCCGGCTCTGACGGCCCTCTGACCGACGATATGGATGCTAACCGTGCTCATGCTAAACGCATTGGCTACCCGGTTATCATCAAAGCGTCTGGCGGTGGCGGCGGCCGCGGTATGCGCGTTGTGCGCAGCGATGCTGAACTGGCTCAGTCCATCTCCATGACCAAAGCTGAAGCGAAAGCCGCTTTCAGCAATGACATGGTGTACATGGAAAAATACCTGGAAAACCCACGCCACATCGAAATTCAGGTGCTGGCTGACGGTCAGGGTAACGCTATCTATCTGGCAGAACGTGACTGCTCCATGCAGCGTCGTCACCAGAAAGTGGTCGAAGAAGCACCAGCACCGGGCATTACCCCGGAACTGCGTCGCTACATCGGCGAGCGTTGCTCCAAAGCGTGTGTCGATATCGGCTATCGCGGCGCGGGTACCTTTGAGTTCCTGTTCGAAAACGGCGAGTTCTACTTCATTGAGATGAACACCCGTATTCAGGTTGAACACCCGGTTACCGAAATGATCACCGGCGTTGACCTGATCAAGGAACAGCTGCGTATTGCAGCGGGTCAGCCTCTGTCCATCAAACAGGAAGAAGTTGTGGTTAAAGGCCATGCGGTAGAATGCCGTATCAACGCCGAAGACCCGAATACCTTCCTGCCAAGCCCGGGTAAAATCACGCGTTTCCACGCGCCGGGTGGCTTTGGTGTACGTTGGGAGTCTCATATCTACGCCGGTTACACCGTACCGCCGTACTATGACTCAATGATCGGTAAACTTATTTGCTACGGCGAAAACCGTGATGTGGCAATTGCCCGCATGAAGAACGCCCTGCAGGAGTTGATCATCGACGGTATCAAAACCAATATTGACCTGCAGATGCGCATCATGAGCGATGAGCACTTCCAGAATGGTGGGACTAACATCCACTATCTTGAGAAGAAACTCGGTATGTACGAGAAGTAAGACTGCTGCAACGCTAAAAGGCCGGATTATCCGGCCTTTTTTATTTCTGGGGATTGCAAAGCCCCATCATGTACAATCCCCGCTTTCTTCATCCACAAGGGACAAAAAATGGACAAGCGTTTTGTTCAGGCCCATAAAGAAGCGCGCTGGGCGCTGTGGCTGACCCTTCTCTATCTTGCCGCTTGGTTAGTAACTGCTTACTTACCAGATTCAGCTGTTGGTATTACCGGCCTGCCGCACTGGTTTGAAATGGCGTGTCTGCTGGTACCGTTGATTTTTGTTCTGCTCAGCTGGCTGATGGTGCGCTTTATCTTCCGTGATTTTTCGCTGGAGGATAATGATGCAAACTGAAATCATCACCGTGCTGGTTATCTATTTAATTGTGGTGTTTGGTCTCTCTTTCTACGCCATGCGCAAGCGCAGCACCGGGTCGTTCCTGAGCGAATATTTCCTCGGCAGCCGTTCGATGGGCGGATTCGTGCTGGCCATGACGCTGACCGCCACCTATGTGAGCGCCAGTTCGTTTATCGGTGGGCCGGGTGCCGCTTACAAGTACGGGCTGGGCTGGGTATTGTTGGCGATGATTCAGGTACCGACCATCTGGCTGTCGCTGGGGATTCTGGGCAAAAAATTTGCCATTCTCGCCCGCCGCTACAACGCCATTACGCTTAACGACATGCTGCAGGCACGTTACCAGAGCCGTGCAGTGGTCTGGATTGCCAGTATCAGCCTGATTGTCGCCTTTGTGGGTGCAATTGCCGTCCAGTTCATCGGTGGTGCGCGTTTACTGGAAACCGCCGCCGGAATTAAGTACGAAACCGGGTTGCTCATCTTCGGGATCACCATTGCGCTGTATACCGCGTTTGGCGGCTTCCGCGCCAGCGTGCTAAACGACACGATGCAAGGCATGGTCATGCTGATTGGTACCCTGGTACTGCTGGTTGGGGTGATCTATGCGGCAGGCGGTTTACACAATGCAGTACAAACGCTTGAGCAGATTGACCCTAAACTGGTGAGCCCACACGGTGCTGACGATATTCTGACGCCTGCCTTTATGACATCCTTCTGGGTTCTGGTCTGCTTCGGTGTCATTGGCCTGCCGCACACAGCCGTACGCTGTATCTCCTATAAAGACAGCAAAGCCGTTCATCGTGGCATTGTGATTGGTACCATTGTCGTGGCATTGCTGATGCTGGGGATGCATCTGGCTGGCGCGCTGGGACGTGCTGTATTACCGCACCTGAGCGTGCCGGATCAGGTGATCCCAACGCTGATGGTCGAGGTTCTTCCACCGTGGGCCGCCGGGCTGTTCCTCGCCGCGCCAATGGCGGCAATCATGTCCAATGTGAACGCACATCTGTTGCAGGCTTCAGCCACAATTATCAAAGATCTGTGGCTCAGCGCGCGTCCGGCTAAAATGCATAATGAGCATAAGCTGAAACGCATCTCCACCTGGACAACGTTAGTGCTCGGCATCCTGATGATGTTAGCCGCATGGCGTCCGCCAGAGATGATTATCTGGCTGAACCTGCTGGCCTTCGGCGGGCTGGAAGCTGTCTTCCTCTGGCCACTGGTGCTTGGCCTCTACTGGGAGCGCGCAAATGCTGCCGGAGCGCTGAGCGGAATGATTGTCGGCGGCGTGCTCTATGCCGCCCTCGCAACGTTTAAAATTCAGTATCTGGGCTTCCATCCCATTGTGCCTGCGTTACTGTTAAGTTTACTGGCGTTTGTGGTGGGGAACCGTTTCGGTCAACCCGTCCCACAGCCCGCTATGATTTCTACTGATAAATAAAGAGTTTTGCCATGCCGTGGATCCAACTAAAACTGAATACAACCGGTGCTAACGCCGAAGAGCTGAGCGATGCGCTGATGGAGGCCGGTTCGGTCTCTATCACCTTCCAGGACACGCATGATACGCCAGTCTTTGAGCCGCTGCCGGGCGAGACGCGCCTGTGGGGCGATACCGACGTTATTGGCCTGTTCGATGCAGAAACCGATATGAAAGAGGTTGTCGCCATTCTGGAAAACCACCCGCTGCTGGGCGTGGGCTTCGTGCATAAAATTGAGCAACTGGAAGACAAAGACTGGGAACGCGAGTGGATGGATAACTTCCACCCGATGCAGTTCGGCAAGCGCCTGTGGATCTGTCCGAGCTGGCGTGAAGTTCCCGATGCCAGTGCGGTCAACGTGATGCTTGATCCAGGTCTGGCATTTGGTACCGGCACTCACCCAACAACGTCCCTGTGCCTGCAGTGGCTGGATGGCCTGGATCTGGACGGCAAGACGGTGATCGACTTCGGCTGTGGATCCGGGATCCTCGCCATTGCGGCACTGAAACTGGGTGCGGCGAAAGCCATCGGGATCGATATCGATCCGCAGGCAATTCAGGCCAGCCGCGATAACGCAGAGCGTAATGGTGTATCCGACCGTCTGGAACTCTATCTGCCGGACGCACAGCCAGAGGCCATGAAAGCCGATGTCGTGGTCGCTAACATTCTGGCAGGCCCATTGCGTGAACTGGCACCGTTAATCAGCGTGCTGCCCGTTGAAGGCGGTCTGCTGGGGCTTTCTGGTATCCTGGCAAGCCAGGCAGACAGCGTTTGCGAAGCCTATGCCGATCTGTTCGCGCTCGACCCGGTGGTTGAGAAAGAAGAGTGGTGCCGTATTACTGGTCGTAAAAAATAATCTTCTTCTGGCGTGGTCATCTGACCACGCCCACCTCTGCCTGTATATTTCCCCCGCTCCTGACCCTCTCTGCGGAGCAACTGGCGAAATTCACCCATACGATGCAGCATGACAACAACCGCCCGGTGCAGCCGCTTCATGGCCGCGTCATTGTTGAATAACGTACATTTTTCGCACTGAGATCATGTTCTAAAATGCGATGCAGATCGCAAAGATGCGGGATAATCTGCTGCTAAAAACAGCAGATTATCCCGATCAAGTGATTCATTTATTCAGAAATGATGAGAAGTTACGGGAAATTGTAAGCGACCATAAAATAACCTAATCAACATAACATAATGATTTAAATAATGAATAATTCTCACCAGAACGGCTGAGCGGCGATTCCTTGATCTACAACAGAGGATTGTTCAAAGTTTGGCCTTTCATCTCGTGCAAAAAATGCGTAATATACGCCGCCTTGCAGTCACAGTATGGTCATTTCTTAACTCATGCGCATCGGACACCACCAGCTCAGAAATCGCCTGATCGCAGCCCCTATGGCAGGTATTACCGACCGGCCGTTCAGGACGCTGTGCTATGAGATGGGAGCAGGTTTAACCGTATCCGAGATGATGTCGTCTAACCCGCAGGTGTGGGAAAGCGATAAGTCCCGCCTTCGGATGGTGCACATTGATGAACCCGGTATTCGCACCGTGCAAATTGCCGGAAGCGTACCTGAAGAAATGGCAGATGCCGCGCGTATCAACGTGGAAAGTGGTGCCCAGATTATTGATATCAATATGGGTTGCCCGGCCAAGAAAGTGAATCGCAAGCTTGCAGGTTCAGCCCTTCTGCAATACCCCGATCAGGTGAAGTCAATCCTGACGGCGGTTGTCAGCGCAGTGGACGTCCCTGTTACGTTGAAGATTCGCACGGGTTGGTCGCCGGAACACCGTAACTGTGTAGAGATTGCCCAACTGGCCGAAGACTGTGGCATTCAGGCCCTGACCATTCATGGACGCACCCGCGCCTGTTTGTTCAATGGTGACGCTGAATACGACAGCATTCGGGCAGTTAAGCAGAAAGTTTCCATTCCGATTATCGCGAATGGTGACATTACTGACCCGCTTAAAGCCAGAGCTGTGCTCGACTATACGGGAGCTGATGCTCTGATGATAGGACGTGCCGCTCAGGGAAGACCCTGGATCTTTCGGGAAATCCAGCATTATCTGGACACTGGGGAGCTGCTTGCTCCACTGCCGCTGGCAGAGGTTAAGCGCTTGCTTTGTTCGCATGTTCGGGAATTGCATGACTTTTATGGTCAGGCAAAAGGGTACCGAATTGCGCGTAAACACGTCTCCTGGTATCTCCAGGAGCACGCTCCAGATGACCAGTTTCGGCGCACATTCAACGCCATAGAGGATGCCAGCGAACAGCTGGAGGCGTTGGAGGCATACTTCGAAAATCTTGCGTAATGAAATAAAGAGCTGACAGAACTATGTTCGAACAACGCGTAAATTCTGACGTACTGACCGTTTCCACCGTTAACTCTCAGGATCAGGTAACTCAAAAGCCCCTGCGTGACTCGGTTAAACAGGCACTGAAGAACTATTTTGCTCAACTGAATGGTCAGGATGTTAATGACCTGTATGAGCTGGTACTGGCTGAAGTTGAACAGCCACTGTTGGACATGGTGATGCAATACACCCGCGGTAACCAAACCCGCGCTGCGCTGATGATGGGTATCAACCGTGGTACTCTGCGTAAGAAACTGAAAAAATACGGCATGAACTAATTTCGATTAGCTAATTGCTTGTTTAAAAAGGCGCTCTTCGGCATGGGGAAGCGCCTTTTTTATTGCCCGCATTCACGACCGTCAACGCTTTGTAAACCTTCTCTTTTCTCGCTTTTAAACCGCCGCGTTTCGTGTATATTTCCACCACCTTACAGGTTCTCTTCTCCCGGAATGACACAATGATTCGTAAATACTGGTGGCTCGTGGTCTTTGCTATCTCCGTTTTCATTTTCGATGCGTTGCTGATGCAATGGATTGAACTAATGAGCACCGAAACCGATAAGTGTCGTAATATGAATTCCGTGAATCCACTCAAACTCGTCAACTGTTCTGAGCTCGACTAACCTCCTGACATCACCTATAACTTTGTTATCACACATAAAATTAAGGGCTTTAAATCACTTTTAGTCGTTATCTGACGGTGATAATGTCTCAGCCCTTCCGAACCACTCTAGCGTAACGCCTCTCAACGAGTAGAACAGACCATGCTGGTTAGCCAATACAACCAATTCCTCGTCTTCACCTCCTTTGTTGTCGCTATCCTTGCTGCCTATACCGCGCTAAATATGGCCGCGCGCGTCGCCGGAAGCCAGGGAGCCGCAGCCCGTATCTGGCTGGCCGGTGGCGGTATTGCAATGGGCATTGGCGTATGGGCTATGCACTTTATTGGCATGCTGGCGATGGATCTCTCCATGAGCATGAGTTACAACGCCACGTTGACGGTGCTCTCGATGGTCATCGCCATTGGCTCGTCAATGTTTGCGCTGTGGCTCGTCAGTTGCGAGAAGTTACGTTTGCGCCGCCTGTTGCCCGGCGCGCTAGTGATGGGCGCAGGTATTGTCGCCATGCATTACACCGGCATGGCAGCGCTGGAGATCACTCCCGGTATTATCTGGGATAAAACATGGGTGGCCATTTCGGTCGTCATCGCGCTTGCCGCTTCACTCGCCGCATTGTGGCTGACCTTCCGCCTGCGTCACGAAGCCGCACAGGTTGCCCTGATGCGCCTGGGGGCCGCCATCACGATGGGGATTGCCATCGCCGGTATGCACTATGCCGGTATGAAAGCCGCACAGTTTCCGATGTCGACGATGGCACACCACCACGGGATTAACGGCAGCTGGCTGGCGGTTCTGGTGAGCGTGGTTGCGCTCTCCATTCTGGGGATCACATTACTCGTATCCATGCTGGACGCCCGCCTTCAGGCGCGCACCTCTTTGCTGGCCTCTTCTCTTGCAGAAGCTAACCGGGAACTGGCCCAGTTGGCGCTGCACGACACGCTGACGCGTCTGCCTAATCGCATCCTGCTGGAAGACCGTCTCGATCAGGCCATCAGCAAAGCGGACCGCGAAGGGATACATTTTGCCTTGATGTTCATGGATCTCGACGGTTTCAAAGCCATCAATGATGCCTATGGCCATGATGTCGGCGATAAGCTGCTGGTCGCCGTTACGCAGCGTTTGCAGCTCCCCCTGAAAGGCCAGTTCACTCTGGCACGTATCGGGGGGGATGAGTTTGTCCTGCTGACCGAGGCGGAAGGCCCGGATGATGCGGCGTCTCTGGCAAGTTCACTGGTTCGTGCCATTGATAACCCGTTTAATCTGGATCCTTATGAACTGGTGGTAACCCTCAGCATTGGTATTGCACTTTACCCTCACGACGGCAAAACCGATCGTGAACTGATGTTTAACGCGGATGCGGCGATGTACCACACGAAGCATATGGGCCGTAACGGTTATCACTTTTTCCAGCCCTCCATGAACACCCTGGCGCAGTCCCATCTCCAGCTGATGAACGATCTGTGGCTGGCCGTCGAGCGTGCTGAGTTACGCCTGCTCTACCAGCCCAAATTCCATGCCCCGGCAGGCCCAATCCTCGGTTTTGAGGCGCTGCTGCGCTGGCAACACCCAAAGCAGGGGTTACTGACGCCAGAGCTGTTCCTGCCGCTGGCAGAAAAAACAGGCCTGATCATTCCTATTGGCAACTGGGTGATCAACGAAGCTTGTCGTCAGCTGCGTGAATGGCACCTTCAGGGGCATCAGAGCTGGTCGATGGCCGTGAATCTGTCGACACTGCAGTTTGAACAACCTTCGCTGGTTAAGACGGTTCTCGGCTGCCTGGCGCGTCACAACGTGCCGCCGGAAATGCTGATCCTTGAAGTCACTGAAACAACGGCAATGAGCAACCCGGAGGAAAGCGTTCGGGTGCTGACAGAGCTAACAGATGCGGGCGTGAAAGCGTCGATTGATGACTTGGGTACAGGGTATTCGAGCCTGTTGTATCTCAAACGCTTACCTGCCTGTGAGTTGAAAATCGATCGTGCTTTTGTGAAAGAGTTAAGTGGCGAAAGCGATGATGCGACAATTGTTTCGGCAATAGTCGCTCTGGCAAAAACGCTGAACCTGAAAGTCGTGGCTGAAGGTGTGGAAACTGAAGAGCAGCAAACGTTTTTGACGGAGCTGGGCTGTAACACCCTTCAGGGCTATCTGTTAGGTAAACCGGTTAGTGCGCTGGATATTGAAGCACTTTGCGAGCACGGAGAAATGTTACCTGACGCTGAACCGTAAATATCATCATAAGGCGGTACTCGCGTAACATGCAGTGTCGCCAGAATGTTATCAACCAGCGCAGGAGCTTGTTGATAAAGATTAAAACTGTCTTTATTCATTAACCAGTTTTTAATTATTCCGCTAAAAAAACCATGAAAAACGATCAACGTCAGTTCAACATTCACCTGTGGTGAAATGAGTTTCTGCGAAATGCATTTTTCCAGCGAAACACGCAGAGATTCATAGTTAAAGCCAATACGTCTTCTGATTTCACACTCTGAAATCATATCGCTATTAAATTCACATTTATGATACAGGATCTGTAAAAGTGCACACTGGCGGGGTTCGTGCGCAATATATTGCAATGCAGTGATGAATTTTTCACGAATGACTAACAACGGATCATCATTTTCGGAAAGAGATAACCGGTCGTGAATAATTTCACGAAACGGTAATTGCTGCTCCCAGATAGCATTAAATATTTCTGATTTACTGGTGAAATGCCAGTAAACCGCCCCGCGTGTAACCTTTGCAGCATCAGCGATATCCGTCAGCGTCGTGTTGGCTACACCACGCGTGGCAAACTGCGTGATAGCCGCTTCAAGCAGTTGCTGTCGGGTTTTTTGAGCCTCTTCTTTCTTTTTACGTGCCATAGACCTCTACTCATTACTCACATGGTTGATGCATTGTTTGAAAATACAGGCTGGGTTTTGTAAGCAAAAGTATTCCCTAAAATTCATTTTAGTTTTGCACAAAAAAAGTCAATTCAATGAATTTATAATTCATATGAATGTATAACGACAATTAAATTCACAATGCAGATGCATTAAACTCTTAAAATCTCATTTATCCGATAAACTTATCAGAAACATACTGTTGAATTTACCGGGTCCGATTCTGATTTTTGTATCGCCGCCCATTTATTCGCACTTATAAATTAAAAAACACTAAATACCCTCATTATTATATACAGCTACATTTTGTTTTGTCTCCCCTGCCCCGATCGCCGATCCACGAACGAATATCGGTTAATGGGTATTTAAAGGAACAGTAATGACGAATCACTTCAGACTCTTACCTTTATCCGGTTTTATTGTCTGCGCCGCACTGCTCACCGGATGTGATGGGCAGGAAAACCAGCCACAACATCCGCAAGCGCCTCAGGTCAGCGTTCATATTGTGAAAAGCGCACCACTGGCAGTGACAACTGAACTTCCTGGCAGAACGGACGCTTTCCGCGTCGCGGAGGTTCGTCCCCAGGTTAACGGCATCATCCTGCGTCGCAACTTTACGGAAGGTAGCGATGTGCAAGCGGGCGACTCGCTTTATCAGATTGATCCCGCAACGTATCAGGCGGCGTATGACAACGCCAAAGGGGAGCTGGTAAAAGCACAGGCGGCAGCGAATATTGCCCACCTGACGGTGAAACGTTATCTCCCGCTGGTCGGCACGCAGTACGTGAGTAAACAGGAGTACGACCAGGCGGTAGCGACGGCTCAACAAGCTGATGCCAGCGTTGTGGCCGCACAGGCAGGCGTCGAAAGTGCGCGTATCAATCTTGCCTATACCAAAGTCACGTCCCCTATCAATGGCCGTATCGGTAAATCCAGCGTGACTGAGGGGGCGCTCGTCACCAACGGGCAGGCGACCGCACTGGCAACGGTACAACAGCTTGATCCGATTTATGTCGACGTCACACAGTCCAGCAATGATTTTATGCGACTCAAGCAGACGAGCCTGCAAAAAGGGGATACCACCAGCAGCGTCGAATTGCTGATGGAAAACGGTCAACCTTATCCGCTGAAAGGTACGCTGCAGTTCTCAGATGTCACGGTCGATGAAAGTACCGGCTCGATTACCCTACGCGCCATTTTCCCAAATCCTCAACACCTGCTGTTACCGGGCATGTTTGTCCGCGCGCGCATTGATGAAGGTACGCAGCCGGATGCCATTCTGATTCCACAGCAAGGGGTGACACGTACACCACGTGGTGACGCAACCGTACTGGTTGTTAACGATAAAAACCAGGTTGAGTCACGTACGGTCGTTGCCCCACAGGCGATTGGCGATCGCTGGCTGGTGACGGAAGGGCTGAAAAACGGTGATCGTGTTATTGTCAGCGGCTTACAAAAAGCCAGACCAGGCACCACCGTCGTCGCCACACCCGACACCGCTGATAATCCTGCCAGTTAAGGGACGACAACATGGCTAATTTCTTTATACAAAGGCCGGTTTTCGCCTGGGTACTCGCCATCATTCTGATGATTGCGGGCGGGCTGGCTATTCTCAAACTTCCTGTTGCACAGTATCCAACCATTGCACCACCCGCCGTTGCCATAACAGCAACCTACCCGGGTGCTGACGCCCAGACGGTGCAGGATACCGTGACCCAGGTTATCGAACAGAACATGAACGGTATCGATAACCTGATGTACATGTCCTCCACCAGCGATTCCGCAGGTAGCGTCACTATCACGCTAACCTTCGAGTCAGGAACAGACCCGGACATTGCGCAGGTTCAGGTTCAGAACAAACTTCAGCTCGCCATGCCGTTGCTGCCGCAAGACGTACAGCAACAAGGGATTGGCGTCGAGAAGTCCAGTAGCAGCTTCCTGCTGGTTGCTGGCTTTGTTTCAGACAATAAAAATCTCACCCAGGATGATATCTCTGACTATGTCGCTTCTAACGTCAAAGATGCGATTAGTCGAACCACGGGGGTAGGTGATGTTCAGCTGTTTGGTGCCCAGTACGCGATGCGCATCTGGCTCGACAGCAATGCGATGAATAAATACCAGCTGACGCCGCTGGATGTTATCAACCAGTTGAAAACACAGAATGACCAGATTGCAGCGGGCCAGTTAGGCGGAACCCCGTCTGTTCCGGGCCAGCAACTGAACGCCTCCATCATTGCGCAAACCCGCCTTAAATCACCGGAAGAGTTTGGCCGCGTGACGCTGAAGGTGAACCAGGACGGTTCTATGGTTCATCTGAAGGATGTGGCGCGCATTGAACTGGGTGGCGAAAACTACAATATGGTCACCAGGATCAACGGACAGGCGGCAACCGGTCTGGGGATTAAGCTCGCAACCGGTGCAAACGCGCTGGATACAGCTGCAGCCATCAAAAGCAAACTGGCACAACTGCAACAGTTCTTCCCGCAAGGGCTAAAGGTGGTCTACCCGTATGACACCACGCCTTTTGTGAAAATCTCTATCCATGAAGTGGTGAAGACACTGTTTGAGGCGATTATTCTCGTCTTCCTGGTCATGTACCTGTTCCTGCAAAACCTGCGGGCGACGCTCATCCCCACGATCGCGGTTCCGGTCGTCCTGCTGGGTACCTTCGCGGTTCTGGCGGCGTTCGGGTTCTCCATCAACACCCTGACGATGTTTGGGATGGTGCTGGCGATAGGTCTGTTGGTCGATGACGCCATTGTGGTAGTCGAGAACGTCGAACGTGTCATGGTTGAGGACAAGCTGCCGCCAAAAGAGGCAACGCAGAAGTCGATGGAGCAGATCCAGGGCGCACTGGTGGGCATTGCGATGGTGCTCTCGGCAGTCTTTATTCCAATGGCCTTTTTTGGCGGATCGACGGGGGCCATCTATCGTCAGTTCTCGCTAACGATTGTTTCGGCAATGGCGCTGTCCGTGCTGGTCGCGCTGATCTTAACGCCAGCGCTATGTGCAACATTACTTAAACCCGTCTCCAGTGAACATCACGAGAAGAAAGGTGGCTTCTTTGGCTGGTTCAATGCGCTCTTTGATAAGAGTGTGGAACATTACAGCAACAGCGTGAGCGGTATTTTACGTAAGACCGGGCGCTATCTGGTGGTGTATGTGATCATCGTTGGCGGCATGGCGGTACTGTTCCTGCGCTTACCCACCTCATTCCTGCCTGAAGAGGATCAGGGGGTGTTTATGACGATGGTTCAGCTCCCCGCTGGCGCGACACAAACGCGAACTCAGCAAGTGCTCGATCAGGTTAATGATTATTACCTGAACAAAGAGAAGGCCAATGTTGAATCCGTCTTTACCGTTAACGGTTTTAGCTTTAGCGGCCAGGGTCAGAACTCCGGTATCGCCTTTGTGAGCCTGAAACCCTGGGAAGATCGGCCTGGTGCGGAAAATAGCGTTGAAGCGATCGTTAGCCGTGCAACGAAAGCATTCAGTCAGATAAAAGATGGCCTCGTATTTCCATTTAACCTGCCAGCAATCATCGAGCTTGGTACCGCAACGGGCTTCGACTTTGAGCTGATTGATCAGGCAAACCTGGGCCATACACAGCTAACTCAGGCACGTAATAAGCTGCTTGGCATGGTTAAAGAGCACCCAGACCTGCTGGTACGCGTACGTCCTAACGGACTGGAAGATACCCCTCAGTTCAAGCTGGATGTCGATCAAGAGAAAGCACAGGCGCTGGGCGTCAGTCTCTCTGACGTTAATCAGACGATCTCGACGGCCTTAGGGGGAACCTATGTAAATGACTTTATCGATCATGGACGCGTGAAGAAAGTTTACGTGCAGGCCGATGCTCATTTCCGCATGCTGCCAGGGGATATCAACAACCTCTATGTGCGCAGCGCAAATGGCGAGATGGTACCTTTCTCCGCCTTTAGCAGTTCTCACTGGGTGTACGGCTCACCTCGTCTGGAACGCTACAACGGGATGCCGTCTATGGAGATCCTCGGCGAATCCGCACCGGGTAAAAGTACCGGTGAAGCGATGGTCATGATGGAGAGCCTCGCAGCGAAACTGCCTTCCGGTATCGGCTATGACTGGACGGGAATGTCATATCAGGAACGGCTTTCAGGTAACCAGGCACCTGCGCTGTACGCCATATCACTGATTGTGGTGTTCCTGTGCCTGGCTGCCCTTTATGAAAGCTGGTCCATTCCTTTTTCCGTCATGCTGGTTGTACCGCTGGGGGTCATTGGTGCGCTTCTGGCGGCGTCTCTGCGCGGGTTGAACAATGACGTTTACTTCCAGGTTGGCCTCCTGACAACGATTGGCTTATCGGCCAAAAATGCCATTTTGATCGTTGAGTTTGCCAAAGACCTGATGGAGAAAGAGGGTAAAGGCATTATTGAGGCAACGCTGGAAGCCTCAAGGATGCGTCTTCGCCCTATCCTGATGACTTCGCTTGCCTTTATTCTTGGCGTTTTGCCACTGGTGATTAGCCGTGGAGCCGGGAGTGGCGCACAAAATGCCGTCGGGACAGGGGTCATGGGAGGCATGCTTTCTGCAACGCTCCTGGCTATCTTCTTCGTACCTGTTTTCTTCGTTGTTGTCCGGCGACGGTTTACAGGCCATAAAGATTAATGAATACCTGAAAGGCACCCCCGGTGCCTTTTTTATTTTTAACTGAAACAGTGAATTAGGTATCTTATAATCACAGCGTTATTTGCATTAAGTAAAAATGCCCCCCTTACAACACCCTACTTTCGCCATTAATCCATCCGGGTATGTCATTTTTCTCCACGATTTTTACAATCAACATAATTTGAGATTATTCCCCATGCAACGTGGGCTTATCGCAGTGGTAAAATAGCCTCCAGTTCGTTAATAGCCCTCCTGGCTTTATAGCGGATGAGAAATAATACTGAGGTAACATCATGAAAAGATTCATTTCCGTTGCACTACTCGCTGCGCTGCTTGCTGGGTGCGCGCACGACTCACCATGTGTGCCGGTATACGACGATCAGGGCCGACTGGTTCATACCAATACCTGTATGAAGGGTACGACCCAGGATAACTGGGAAACCGCGGGTGCTATCGCTGGTGGTGCTGCTGCAGTGGCTGGTTTGACGCTGGGTATCGTTGCCCTGACTAAGTAACCCCCAGGGGCATCACTCTTTGAAAGCGCGGCTCTGTCCGCGCTTTTTGCTTTTAAATAGTGCAGTATTTTCAGATAAGTAAAAAAATAGCCCCACCATTTCTCTACAGATTAATTTTAGCCTGAAGCCAGTCACATCTTTTTCGTGTATCTATTTAAATTTCATATTCCATCGTGATGATTTTCACATATTAATTACATTTAATACCCTGCCAATATTCACGCCAGCAACTATCTGATGTTTTTAGCTAACAGATAACCAAACTTTTGCTCTGATTTGTGGCGCAGGTTGTAATTTCGCACCGTTTCGGGGCATTCGATTTATTTAACCCTGTCTACACTCAGCATTATGCGTTCACTTGTCTCTTATTTTGTTGAGCGCAAAACCTGGCATTACGTTTGCTTTATAAACGTTGGCCAATGCCACAGACAGGTCAAAGCGTTTAAAACGCCTCTATAACGATAAATTTCGCCACACAGGATGCATTATGAAAAAGACGATGATAGCCAGCCTGGCCGCCGCGGGCGTGTTGTTTGCTGTAGCGGGTCAGGCCCATGCGGGTACGACACTGGACGCCGTGAAAAAGAAAGGGTTTGTACAATGCGGTATCAGTGACGGTTTGCCTGGCTTCTCTTATGCCGATGCGAACGGCAAATTTACGGGTATTGATGTTGATGTCTGCCGTGGCGTAGCCGCTGCCGTTTTCGGCGATGACAGCAAAGTCAAATATACCCCACTGACGGCGAAAGAACGTTTCACGGCGCTTCAGTCTGGCGAAGTTGATATGCTCTCCCGTAATACCACCTGGACTTCCTCCCGTGACGCGGGAATGGGAATGTCATTTACTGGGGTCACCTATTACGACGGCATTGGTTTCCTTACCCATAATAAAGCGGGCCTGAAAAGCGCCAAAGAACTGGACGGTGCGACCGTTTGTATTCAGGCTGGTACCGATACCGAGCTTAATGTCGCTGATTATTTCAAAGCGAATAACATGAAGTACACCCCAGTGACCTTCGATCGTTCTGACGAATCAGCCAAAGCGCTGGAGTCCGGTCGTTGCGATACGCTGGCATCCGATCAGTCGCAGCTGTATGCCTTGCGTATTAAGCTCAGCAACCCTGCGGAGTGGATTGTCCTGCCTGAAGTTATCTCCAAAGAGCCTCTTGGGCCGGTTGTCCGCCGTGGCGATGAAGACTGGTTCTCTATCGTTCGCTGGACATTGTTCGCCATGCTGAACGCAGAAGAGATGGGCATCAACTCGAAGAACGTTGATGAAAAAGCAGCCAACCCTTCCAACCCGGATATGGCACATTTGCTGGGTAAAGAGGGTGATTTCGGCAAAGACCTGAAGCTGGATAACAAGTGGGCCTACAACATCATCAAACAGGTTGGTAACTACTCTGAGATCTTTGAACGCAATGTGGGATCGGAAAGCCCGCTGAAGATCAAACGTGGCCAGAACAATCTCTGGAATAACGGCGGCATTCAGTACGCACCGCCAGTTCGTTAAGCATTTGCTGTAACGGGCACTGCGCACGCAGTGCCCAGTCCAGAGTCATGGTTACCGAGGTTTCTTTATGTCCCATCACCGCCCAATCGTAAAAGGATCGTTATCCTTTTCTCATCCCGCGGTCCGCGCCTGGCTATTCCAGATTATTGCTATCATCGCGGTTGTGGTCATCGTCGTTTATTTAATTCATAACACGGTTACCAACCTGAATAATCGCGGTATCACCTCCGGCTTTGCATTTCTGGATCGCAGCGCGGGTTTTGGTATTGTTCAGCATCTTATTGATTATCAGGAAGGAGATACGTACGGACGCGTGTTTGTGGTCGGCTTACTGAATACGCTGCTGGTTTCAGCACTCTGTATTGTTTTCGCCTCCATACTGGGATTCTTTATTGGCCTGGCCAGATTGTCAGAAAACTGGCTGCTGCGAAAACTGTCGACAATTTATATTGAGACGTTTCGCAATATCCCGCCACTGTTGCAGATCTTTTTCTGGTATTTCGCCGTACTGCGTAACCTTCCAGGTCCACGCCAGGCTGTCGATGCATTCGGCCTGCTTTTCCTGAGTAACCGTGGACTTTACATTCCCTCACCACAGGTTGCGGAAGGGTTGTATGCTTTTATCGCCGCCATTGTGCTTGCTCTTGTGATCTCTGCAGGGCTATTCCGCTATAACCGTAAACACCAAATCAAAACGGGTCAGCTTCGTAAGACATGGCCAACTGCGGTTGCCCTTATCATCGGTCTGCCGTTACTGACACACTGGCTGTTTGGTGCCGCGTTGCACTGGGATATTCCGCATCTTCGTGGTTTTAACTTCCAGGGTGGGATGGTATTAATCCCTGAACTGGCATCCCTGACGCTGGCGCTTTCGATTTATACCTCTGCATTTATTGCTGAAATCATTCGCGCGGGGATCCAGGCCGTGCCATATGGGCAGCATGAAGCTGCACGCTCTCTGGGATTACCGAATACGGTGACGCTTCGTCAGGTCATTATTCCGCAGGCTTTACGGGTCATCATCCCGCCACTGACCAGCCAGTACCTCAATATTGTCAAAAACTCGTCCCTGGCAGCAGCCATTGGCTACCCCGATATGGTGTCACTGTTCGCCGGAACCGTACTTAACCAGACCGGGCAAGCCATTGAAACCATCGCCATTACCATGTCTGTCTATCTGATCATCAGCCTGGCGATCTCGTTGCTGATGAACCTTTATAACCGCCGTATCGCCCTGGTTGAGCGCTAAGGAATTCTGATGACTAAAGCAATATTGTCGCACTCCTCGCGTCCTGCCCGCTCGACAGGTGGGCGCGTTATTCTCTGGGCACGTAAGAACCTGTTTTCCAGTTGGAGCAATAGCCTGCTGACAGTTGTCTGCCTGTGGCTCATGTGGGAATTAATCCCACCATTGCTGAACTGGGTCTTTTTGCAGGCGAACTGGGTGGGTTCAACTCGCGCTGACTGCACGAAAGCAGGCGCATGCTGGGTATTTATCCACGAGCGTTTTGGCCAGTTCATGTATGGATTGTACCCGCACGAACAACGCTGGCGGATTAACCTGGCGCTTGTTATCGGTTTGCTCTCTATCGCCGTGATGTTCTGGAAAAAACTGCCTCACCGTGGCCGCTACATTGCCTGCTGGGCAGTTGCCTATCCCATTATTGTATGGGTGCTGTTGTATGGCAGCGTTCTGGGGCTGGATCGTGTTGAAACTCGCCAGTGGGGCGGCCTGACGCTAACGTTGATCATCGCCTCCGTCGGGATAGCCGGCGCACTGCCGTGGGGAATTTTACTCGCACTTGGACGGCGTTCAAAAATGCCGGTCGTACGTGTGCTCTCCGTCATTTTCATTGAGTTCTGGCGTGGTGTGCCGCTTATCACCGTTCTGTTTATGTCTTCGGTGATGTTGCCGTTGTTTATGGCAGAAGGCACGACGATCGACAAACTGATCCGGGCCCTCGTCGGGGTAATTCTGTTCCAGTCGGCCTATGTTGCTGAGGTAGTACGCGGTGGTCTGCAGGCATTACCTAAGGGTCAGTACGAAGCGGCGGAATCACTGGCATTGGGTTACTGGAAAACGCAGGGGCTGGTGATACTCCCGCAGGCACTCAAGCTGGTTATTCCTGGTCTGGTCAACACGATCATTGCGCTCTTTAAAGATACCAGTCTGGTGATCATCATCGGACTTTTCGATCTCTTCAGCAGTGTGCAACAAGCCACCGTTGACCCTGTCTGGCTGGGCATGTCCACCGAGGGATATGTCTTTGCTGCTCTGATCTACTGGATCTTCTGTTTTAGCATGTCGCGCTATAGCCAGCATCTGGAAAAGCGCTTTAACACCGGGCGTACACCGCACTGAGGAAATTATGAGCCAGATTACTATGACACCCGCCGACGCGATGATTACGCTGGAAAACGTCAATAAATGGTACGGACAGTTTCACGTCCTGAAAGACATTAATCTTAAGGTAAAGCAGGGTGAACGAATCGTACTTTGCGGCCCTTCAGGTTCAGGGAAATCAACGACCATTCGCTGTATTAATCACCTTGAGGAACATCAGCAGGGTCGCATTGTTGTTGATGGCATTGAGCTGAATGAAGACATCCGCAACATCGAACGCGTGCGTCAGGAAGTGGGGATGGTGTTTCAGCACTTTAATCTGTTCCCCCACCTGACCGTTTTGCAGAACTGCACGCTGGCACCGATTTGGGTGCAAAAGATGCCGAAAAAGGAAGCCGAGGCGCTGGCGATGCACTATCTGGAACGCGTGCGTATTGCAGAGCACGCCAATAAATTCCCTGGGCAGATATCAGGTGGTCAACAACAGCGTGTG
Organism: Enterobacter cloacae; assembly: GCA_014169315.1. Classification (NCBI taxonomy): domain Bacteria; kingdom Pseudomonadati; phylum Pseudomonadota; class Gammaproteobacteria; order Enterobacterales; family Enterobacteriaceae; genus Enterobacter; species Enterobacter cloacae. The sequence continues at coordinate 4,126,838 of AP022133.1, forward strand.
GCTATCGCCCGTTCACTGTGCATGAAACCCAAAATTATGCTGTTCGATGAACCAACATCCGCGCTGGATCCAGAAATGGTGAAAGAGGTGCTGGATACCATGATTGGGTTGGCCCAATCCGGGATGACCATGTTGTGTGTAACACATGAAATGGGGTTTGCCAGAACTGTGGCCGACCGGGTGATCTTTATGGATCGTGGAGAGATTGTTGAGCAGGCACCACCGGATGAATTCTTTGCGCATCCGAAGTCCGAACGTACCCGGGCATTTTTATCACAGGTGATTCACTAACCGTTTGATCTGCCCGGTGACGCTACGCTTACCGGGTTGACTGGTTTACGGAAAATATAACGCAAAAAGGCCATCCTTACGGATGGCCTTTTCACTTGTTTGATGTCTGGCAGTTCCCTACTCTCACATGGGGAGACCCCACACTACCATCGGCGCTACGGCGTTTCACTTCTGAGTTCGGCATGGGGTCAGGTGGGACCACCGCGCTAAAGCCGCCAGACAAATTCTTTTACTTCTTGCCGAACTTTAACCTAAGTATAAAGTGGTGCTGATACCCAGAGTCGAACTGGGGACCTCACCCTTACCAAGGGTGCGCTCTACCAACTGAGCCATATCAGCACGCTAAATTTGATGCCTGGCAGTTCCCTACTCTCACATGGGGAGACCCCACACTACCATCGGCGCTACGGCGTTTCACTTCTGAGTTCGGCATGGGGTCAGGTGGGACCACCGCGCTAAAGCCGCCAGGCAAATTCTGTTAATCTGTATCAAAGCTGAAAATATTCTGTCTCTTCGCCGAAACAGCTTCGGCGTTGTAAGGTTAAGCCTCACGGTTCATTAGTATCGGTTAGCTCAATGTATCGCTACACTTACACACCCGACCTATCAACGTCGTCGTCTTCAACGTTCCTTCAGGACTCTCAAGGAGTCAGGGAGAACTCATCTCGGGGCAAGTTTCGTGCTTAGATGCTTTCAGCACTTATCTCTTCCGCATTTAGCTACCGGGCAATGCCATTGGCATGACAACCCGAACACCAGTGATGCGTCCACTCCGGTCCTCTCGTACTAGGAGCAGCCCCCCTCAATTCTCCAGCGCCCACGGCAGATAGGGACCGAACTGTCTCACGACGTTCTAAACCCAGCTCGCGTACCACTTTAAATGGCGAACAGCCATACCCTTGGGACCTACTTCAGCCCCAGGATGTGATGAGCCGACATCGAGGTGCCAAACACCGCCGTCGATATGAACTCTTGGGCGGTATCAGCCTGTTATCCCCGGAGTACCTTTTATCCGTTGAGCGATGGCCCTTCCATTCAGAACCACCGGATCACTATGACCTGCTTTCGCACCTGCTCGAGCCGTCACTCTCGCAGTCAAGCTAGCTTATGCCATTGCACTAACCTCCTGATGTCCGACCAGGATTAGCTAACCTTCGTGCTCCTCCGTTACTCTTTGGGAGGAGACCGCCCCAGTCAAACTACCCACCAGACACTGTCCGCAACCCGGATCACGGGTCTACGTTAGAACACCAGCCATTAAAGGGTGGTATTTCAAGGTCGGCTCCACGCAGACTGGCGTCCACGCTTCAAAGCCTCCCACCTATCCTACACATCAAGGACCAGTGTTCAGTGTCAAGCTATAGTAAAGGTTCACGGGGTCTTTCCGTCTTGCCGCGGGTACACTGCATCTTCACAGCGAGTTCAATTTCACTGAGTCTCGGGTGGAGACAGCCTGGCCATCATTACGCCATTCGTGCAGGTCGGAACTTACCCGACAAGGAATTTCGCTACCTTAGGACCGTTATAGTTACGGCCGCCGTTTACCGGGGCTTCGATCAAGAGCTTCGCGTTGCCGCTAACCCCATCAATTAACCTTCCGGCACCGGGCAGGCGTCACACCGTATACGTCCACTTTCGTGTTTGCACAGTGCTGTGTTTTTAATAAACAGTTGCAGCCAGCTGGTATCTTCGACTGATTTCAGCTCCACCCGCAGGGGCTTCACCTACATATCAGCGTGCCTTCTCCCGAAGTTACGGCACCATTTTGCCTAGTTCCTTCACCCGAGTTCTCTCAAGCGCCTTGGTATTCTCTACCTGACCACCTGTGTCGGTTTGGGGTACGATTTTGTGTTACCTGATGCTTAGAGGCTTTTCCTGGAAGCAGGGCATTTGTTACTTCAGCACCGTAGTGCCTCGTCATCACACCTCAGCGTTAAAAAACGACCGGATTTACCTAATCGTTCCGCCTACATGCTTAAACCGGGACAACCGTCGCCCGGCTAACATAGCCTTCTCCGTCCCCCCTTCGCAGTAACACCAAGTACAGGAATATTAACCTGTTTCCCATCGACTACGCCTTTCGGCCTCGCCTTAGGGGTCGACTCACCCTGCCCCGATTAACGTTGGACAGGAACCCTTGGTCTTCCGGCGAGCGGGCTTTTCACCCGCTTTATCGTTACTTATGTCAGCATTCGCACTTCTGATACCTCCAGCATGCCTCACAGCACACCTTCAACGGCTTACAGAACGCTCCCCTACCCAACAACGCATAAGCGTCGCTGCCGCAGCTTCGGTGCATGGTTTAGCCCCGTTACATCTTCCGCGCAGGCCGACTCGACCAGTGAGCTATTACGCTTTCTTTAAATGATGGCTGCTTCTAAGCCAACATCCTGGCTGTCTGTGCCTTCCCACATCGTTTCCCACTTAACCATGACTTTGGGACCTTAGCTGGCGGTCTGGGTTGTTTCCCTCTTCACGACGGACGTTAGCACCCGCCGTGTGTCTCCCGTGATAACATTCTTCGGTATTCGTAGTTTGCATCGGGTTGGTAAGCCGGGATGGCCCCCTAGCCGAAACAGTGCTCTACCCCCGAAGATGAGTTCACGAGGCGCTACCTAAATAGCTTTCGGGGAGAACCAGCTATCTCCCGGTTTGATTGGCCTTTCACCCCCAGCCACAAGTCATCCGCTAATTTTTCAACATTAGTCGGTTCGGTCCTCCAGTTAGTGTTACCCAACCTTCAACCTGCCCATGGCTAGATCACCGGGTTTCGGGTCTATACCCTGCAACTTAACGCCCAGTTAAGACTCGGTTTCCCTTCGGCTCCCCTATACGGTTAACCTTGCTACAGAATATAAGTCGCTGACCCATTATACAAAAGGTACGCAGTCACACCACGAAGGTGCTCCCACTGCTTGTACGTACACGGTTTCAGGTTCTTTTTCACTCCCCTCGCCGGGGTTCTTTTCGCCTTTCCCTCACGGTACTGGTTCACTATCGGTCAGTCAGGAGTATTTAGCCTTGGAGGATGGTCCCCCCATATTCAGACAGGATACCACGTGTCCCGCCCTACTCTTCGAGTTCACAACCTGTGCATTTTCGTGTACGGGGCTGTCACCCTGTATCGCCGGACTTTCCAGACCGTTCCACTAACACACAAGCTGATTCAGACTCTGGGCTGCTCCCCGTTCGCTCGCCGCTACTGGGGGAATCTCGGTTGATTTCTTTTCCTCGGGGTACTTAGATGTTTCAGTTCCCCCGGTTCGCCTCGTTAACCTATGTATTCAGTTAACGATAGTGTGTCGAAACACACTGGGTTTCCCCATTCGGACATCGCCGGGTCAAAGGTTCATATCACCTCGCCGGCGCTTTTCGCAGATTAGCACGTCCTTCATCGCCTCTGACTGCCAGGGCATCCACCGTGTACGCTTAGTCGCTTAACCTCACAACCCGAAGATGTTTCTTTCGATTCATCACCGACTTGCGAAAATTTGAGAGACTCGAACACACCATTTAAGATGTGTCGTTTCAATTTTCAGCTTGATCCAGATTTTTAAAGAGCAAATATCTCAAACAAGACTCGTGAGTCTGTTTTGAGATAGTTCGGCAGGTGACTTTCACTCACAAACCAGCAAGTGGCGTCCCCTAGGGGATTCGAACCCCTGTTACCGCCGTGAAAGGGCGGTGTCCTGGGCCTCTAGACGAAGGGGACACTGAAGTCTCAATCGCAAGACGCCTTGCTATTTACTTTTCATCAGACAATCTGTGTGAGCACTACAAAGGCAGGTTCTTTAAGGTAAGGAGGTGATCCAACCGCAGGTTCCCCTACGGTTACCTTGTTACGACTTCACCCCAGTCATGAATCACAAAGTGGTAAGCGCCCTCCCGAAGGTTAAGCTACCTACTTCTTTTGCAACCCACTCCCATGGTGTGACGGGCGGTGTGTACAAGGCCCGGGAACGTATTCACCGTAGCATTCTGATCTACGATTACTAGCGATTCCGACTTCATGGAGTCGAGTTGCAGACTCCAATCCGGACTACGACGCACTTTATGAGGTCCGCTTGCTCTCGCGAGGTCGCTTCTCTTTGTATGCGCCATTGTAGCACGTGTGTAGCCCTACTCGTAAGGGCCATGATGACTTGACGTCATCCCCACCTTCCTCCAGTTTATCACTGGCAGTCTCCTTTGAGTTCCCGGCCGGACCGCTGGCAACAAAGGATAAGGGTTGCGCTCGTTGCGGGACTTAACCCAACATTTCACAACACGAGCTGACGACAGCCATGCAGCACCTGTCTCAGAGTTCCCGAAGGCACCAAAGCATCTCTGCTAAGTTCTCTGGATGTCAAGAGTAGGTAAGGTTCTTCGCGTTGCATCGAATTAAACCACATGCTCCACCGCTTGTGCGGGCCCCCGTCAATTCATTTGAGTTTTAACCTTGCGGCCGTACTCCCCAGGCGGTCGACTTAACGCGTTAGCTCCGGAAGCCACGCCTCAAGGGCACAACCTCCAAGTCGACATCGTTTACGGCGTGGACTACCAGGGTATCTAATCCTGTTTGCTCCCCACGCTTTCGCACCTGAGCGTCAGTCTTTGTCCAGGGGGCCGCCTTCGCCACCGGTATTCCTCCAGATCTCTACGCATTTCACCGCTACACCTGGAATTCTACCCCCCTCTACAAGACTCTAGCCTGCCAGTTTCGAATGCAGTTCCCAGGTTGAGCCCGGGGATTTCACATCCGACTTGACAGACCGCCTGCGTGCGCTTTACGCCCAGTAATTCCGATTAACGCTTGCACCCTCCGTATTACCGCGGCTGCTGGCACGGAGTTAGCCGGTGCTTCTTCTGCGGGTAACGTCAATTGCTGTGGTTATTAACCACAACACCTTCCTCCCCGCTGAAAGTACTTTACAACCCGAAGGCCTTCTTCATACACGCGGCATGGCTGCATCAGGCTTGCGCCCATTGTGCAATATTCCCCACTGCTGCCTCCCGTAGGAGTCTGGACCGTGTCTCAGTTCCAGTGTGGCTGGTCATCCTCTCAGACCAGCTAGGGATCGTCGCCTAGGTGAGCCGTTACCCCACCTACTAGCTAATCCCATCTGGGCACATCTGATGGCAAGAGGCCCGAAGGTCCCCCTCTTTGGTCTTGCGACGTTATGCGGTATTAGCTACCGTTTCCAGTAGTTATCCCCCTCCATCAGGCAGTTTCCCAGACATTACTCACCCGTCCGCCGCTCGTCACCCGGGAGCAAGCTCCCTGTGTTACCGCCCGACTTGCATGTGTTAGGCCTGCCGCCAGCGTTCAATCTGAGCCATGATCAAACTCTTCAATTTAAAAGTTTGATGCTCAATGAATTAAACTTCGTAATGAATTACGTGTTCACTCGTTGAGACTTGGTATTCATTTATCGTCCGAGGACGTTAAGAATCCATGTCACTTTGAGTGCCCACACAGATTGTCTGATAAATTGTTAAAGAGCAGTTGCAACGCGGCTTTCAGCTCACCGTTGCGAGGTGGCGTATATTACGCTTTCCTCTTTCAGAGTCAACCCGTTATTTCAGAATTTTTCTCTTCAACCGACCGGGTTGTTTGTGAAGTGATTCACATCCGCCGTGTCGATGGAGGCGCATTATAGGGATCCCATTTTTTAGCACAAGCATTTTTTAGATCTTTTTTTCTGACTGTCGATTTTCCGTTCTTTTCGCTGGAATCCCGCCCGATCTGCTTAAATATTGACGCATTTTGCCTTGCCTCGATCCAATAATATGATCAAAGTCTTCTGTATAGCGCCCATCTCGTCGAGGTAGATATGTCTGCAGTATTACGTCCTTATAAAGATCTGTTCCCCCAAAAAGGCGATCGTGTGATGATCGATGCCAGTAGTGTCGTCATTGGCGATGTCCGAATCGCCGATGACGTCAGCATCTGGCCTCTCGTTGCGATCAGGGGGGATGTTAACTATGTGGCAATTGGCGCACGCACCAATATTCAGGACGGTAGCGTTCTGCATGTGACCCACAGATCCTCATATAACCCGGAAGGCAATCCCCTCATCATCGGAGAGGATGTTACCGTTGGCCATAAAGTGATGCTCCACGGCTGCACTATCGGGAATCGGGTGCTTGTTGGTATGGGATCAATCCTGCTGGATGACGTCATAGTAGAAGATGACGTGATGATTGGTGCCGGGAGTCTTGTCCCGCAAAACAGACGCCTGGAAAGTGGCTATCTCTATTTAGGCAGCCCGGTAAAACAGATCCGCCCCTTAAAAGAGGCGGAGATCGAAGGATTGAAATATTCAGCGAATAACTACGTGAAATGGAAAGATGAGTATCTGGCTCAGGACAACCAGACCCAGCCCTGATCGTCTTCCTGCTGATCGCGGATTAAATCACTGGCTTCTTCTTCAAGATCCCAGCGATTTTCGCAAAATACCTCTAGCGGGTTTGAACCACCAAAGCGACTCAGCAGCACTTCTCCACTGATAGCACAAGTAAGTTGCATTCCATGTACCAGCACCGGGAAGCAGACCGCTTGTTTACTCTCATCCCAGTTTTCCCGGTCAGGAAAGTGGATCGCCTGATTCACGCCGTGAGCTCCTGTTTCAGCTTTTCAATCACCGGTTCCACCGCAGGTAACACGCCGTGCCAGAGCAATACCGCATGTGCTGCCTGTCCCACCAGCATACCCAGACCGTCAGCCAGATGTTTCGCGCCGTGTTGTTCACACCACATCAGGAAAGGCGTTTTACCTTTCTGATAAAACATATCGTAAAAATACATGTGGGCATTTACCAGCGACGCAGGGATCGCTGGCACTTCACCAGCAATACCGCTGGAAGTGGCATTAATGACAAGATCGAATTCGCCATCGGCAAGATCATCAAGCGCGACTGCGCTCACACTGCCAGTATGTGCGAACACCGCCGCTAACTCTTCTGCTCGGGAGAAAGTTCGGTTGGTAATAGTCACCGCACAATCCAGTGAAAGGAGCGGCAACAGCACGCCCCTCGATGCCCCGCCAGCACCGATCAACAAAACCCGAAAACCGGGTTTGATAAATGACAGTCTTTCCAGATCGCTAAGTAAACCAATCCCGTCAGTGTTGTCACCCAGGAGTCGGCCATCCTCAAGTCGCTTAAGCGTATTCACCGCACCAGCAAGAGAAGCGCGCTCGGTCAGCTCATCCGCACGTTCGAAAGCTTCTTCCTTAAAGGGTACCGTCACATTTGCACCTTTACCGCCCGCCTCAAAAAAGGCATCCAGTGTAGTAACAAATGCATCAACGGGTGCCAGCACGCGGCCATAGGGATGATCTATCTGCAGTTGTTCAGCAAACTGCTGATGGATCAAAGGCGACTTACTGTGTGCAATCGGATTACCAAAAACAGCATAAGTTTCCATCATATTACCCCTGGCGAAAGCGTTCGCCGGTCAAGGCGTCACGAATTTCTGACGGATTCAGGCGACCCCCAGTTTCACCGACGGCGACCGGAAAATCATTCCCGAACTGCGCCAGTACTTCTTCAGTGGTTCGGCAAGGAGGCAGCCCGGTCAGGTTAGCGCTGGTTGAGACCAGTGGTTTGCCAAACGCCATACATAGCGCCACCACCAGCGGATGATCCGTTACACGCACGGCGAGGGAATCAAAGCGCCCGGTTAACCAACGCGGCGTGGTCGGCTTCGCCGGGAAAACAAAGGTCACTGGCCCGGGCCATACGGAGAAGATGGTCTCACGCTGCGCCGGAGTCAGCATGGAATCATCAATATAAGGTTTAAGCTGCTCGTAACTGGCAGCAATCAAAATCAGCCCTTTTTCGACAGGTCTTTGTTTTAATGCAAGTAAGCGGCTCACAGCCGTTTCGCTGTCAGGATCGCAACCGACTCCAAAGACAGCTTCTGTTGGATAAGCGATGACTTCTTCATTTTTCAGAACATCCACCGCATGCGCGATGGAGCCCGATGGCAGGTTATTATTCACTGTTTTGATCCGCCGAAACCGGCTTTCCACATTGTTTACTGGCGCAGAAGCGTTTCATGCCTTGCGCCGTTTTCTTCTCTATAAGTAGCGGATAATTGCAATGGGAGCAGATCCCCGCTACCGGTTTGAAATTGATAACGAACTGGCATTCAGGATAGCGATCGCAAGAATGGAAGGTCTTACCAAAACGGGAGCGTCGCTGTACCAGTTGCCCGCGCTGACACTGAGGACACGCAATGGCCGTTTCATCTGGCTTATCAATTTGCTCTGTATGTTCACATTCGGGGTAACGGCTACACCCAATAAACATCCCGAAACGGCCTTGCCGTAACGCTAACTCACCGCCGCAGAGAGGGCAAAGCTGCCCCTCCAGAATTTTAACGATATGTCCATCCGCCTGGCTTTTCAGGGGACGGACATAATCACATTCCGGATAGTGTGAACAACCGAGAAACGGACCGTGTTTCCCGGACCGAATGACAAGTTCAGCCCCACACTGTGGGCAGGGCTCGTTTTTATGCACCGTGAATAGTGCGGATTTGGCCATAACAACTCTTGGTGCTGCACATTGAATTAGTGCAGCATACCTTCATTCACTTCAAAGAGTAATTCTTCCATTTGCTGATAGGCATTTTCACAGCCCGGAATATTAAACAGAACCATCAGGATCACCCATTTCAGGTCTTCCAGTTCGAACTCTGCCGTATCCAGCGCCATGACGCGCTCTATCACCATTTCTCTCGTTTCGAGGTTTAGCACCTGAATCTGCTCAAGGAATAAGATGAATCCCCGGCAGCTGGCGTCCAGTCTTTCACACTCTTCAGCTGTATAGATGCGCACTGACAATGGGTCAGAGGCAAGCTGCATCGGTTCGGCGAGGCCTTCCTGATAATCAGCCAGTTTCTCCAGCCACATCAACGCATTATAAATATCTTCCCGCTCAAATCCCGCATCGGTAAGATCCCGTGTCAATTTGTCCTGATCCACTCGCATTTCTGCTTCGTTATGGATGTAAGTTTCAAACAAATACATCAGTACGTCGAACATGGCATGCCCTCCTTAATCGGACATAGCCGCCGGGTACAGCTGCGATCCACCCTGCTAACTCCAGTTCGAGTAGCTGTGCTACCGTTACTGGCACAGGTTGGCCGGCACGTTCAGCGACAACGTCAACAGGTGTTACCTCATCTCCTACGTTAGCCAGGAGCTTAGGAAATGGCAATGCCACCTTCTCCTGATCTGATGAATAATGTTGCTTTTCGGGATCGTCCGGCAACCAATGCAGCCCATATTGCAAATTATCAAGAATGTCCTCTACACCAGTCACTGGCGTGGCACCTTGTTTTATTAGCCAGTGTGGTCCTTCGCATCCGGGGTTACCTATTGGACCAGGTAAGGCAAACACTTCTCTCCCCTGTTCAAGCGCACACCTTGCCGTCACAAGTGAACCGCTTCGTAATGCCGCTTCAACCACCAGCACTCCCAGGCTTAGTCCGCTGATAATTCGGTTACGGCGTGGGAAATGACCAGGTCTGGGCTGCGTTGACAGTGAGAACTCGGACACTATCGCCCCTTCGGATGCTATAAGACGCTCAGCCAGGGGCTGATGCCTGCGCGGATAAATGCTAAAAAGCCCGTTACCCAACACTGCCACACTGCGTCCGTTTACTGACAACGCCGCGTTGTGAGCTACGCCGTCAATTCCGCATGCCAGCCCGCTGGTAATGGTGAAACCGGATTGTGAAAGCTGCTCACACAGGATCTTCCCCCAGCGCTCGCCATACCAGGAAGGCGTACGGCTTCCAACCACGGCCAGTTGAACAGCGCTGAGGGCGGTAAGATTACCTTTAACGAATAGCGCCCCGGGATAATCAGGAAAAGTGCGAAGTAAAGGGGGATAAAGAGGATGATTTGCAGTCAGTAGATGGTTTCCAGACTGTTCAAGCCACACCAGGCTGCACTCAAGCTCATGTTCACCGAGCGCAAAAAACCGCTTTGCCTGTGTTACCGACAACCCGGCCTCTCTGATAGCTGCACCATCGATCGTTGACTGCTTAAGCAGCCATGATGCCGCTTCCAGCATCGCATCACCACATAGTGAACCTATGTTGATTAACCGTAACCATATCTCTGTGGATGTCATCCTTTTCCCTGCCATAAGCAGCCTCAGCAATCTTTGCGATTGGTCACTGATGCTGTCAATCGATGGGGGATTTGTCTAGAATAGAGGTAATATTCTTATCAACTCCTGAACACGACTCTGGAAATTTATGGCAGTTTTGCAAGTGTTACATATTCCGGACGAGCGCCTTCGCATCGTCGCTGAACCGGTTAAAGAAGTGAATGCAGAAATTCAGCGTATCGTCGATGATATGTTCGATACCATGTATACCGAAGAAGGTATTGGCCTTGCGGCAACGCAGGTAGACATTCACAAACGAATTATCGTGATTGATGTATCAGAGAATCGCGACGGTCGACTGGTGCTTATCAACCCTGAGTTGCTCGAGAAGAGTGGCGAAACAGGTATTGAGGAAGGTTGTCTGTCCATTCCAGAACAGCGCGCTTTAGTGCCGCGTGCCGAGAAAATCAAAATTCGCGCCCTGGATCGTGACGGTAACCCGTTCGAACTGGAAGCAGACGACCTGCTCGCAATTTGTATTCAGCATGAGATGGATCACCTGGTCGGTAAACTGTTTATCGATTATCTCTCTCCGCTGAAACAGCAGCGTATTCGTCAGAAAGTAGAGAAACTGGATCGTTTGCGCTCTCGCGCATAACGTCCCCCCGGATACAAGGAATAACGTGTCTAAAACACTACGTATTATCTTCGCGGGTACCCCTGATTTTGCAGCGCGTCACCTTGACGCGCTGCTATCTTCTGGCCACCAGGTTGTGGGTGTCTTTACTCAACCGGACCGCCCTGCTGGTCGCGGTAAAAAGCTGATGCCGAGCCCGGTAAAGGTATTGGCCGAAGAACATGGATTACCTGTTTTTCAGCCTGCATCCTTACGCCCTCAGGAAAATCAACAGTTAGTCGCTGACCTGAACGCTGACGTGATGGTGGTAGTCGCTTACGGCTTAATTCTGCCAAAAAGCGTGCTTGATATGCCGCACCTGGGTTGTATCAACGTTCATGGTTCTCTGCTCCCTCGCTGGCGCGGGGCGGCACCTATTCAACGCTCTCTGTGGGCAGGCGATGCTGAAACTGGCGTCACAATCATGAAGATGGACGTAGGTTTAGACACGGGCGATATGCTGTATAAACTGGCCTGTCCAATCACTGCAGACGATACCAGTGCCACGCTATACGACAAACTGGCAGATCTTGGTCCGCAGGGTCTTATCGAAACCTTGCAGCAGCTTGCTGATAACACTGCAAAACCTGAAGTTCAGGATGAAGCGCTGGTGACCTATGCAGAAAAACTGAGCAAAGAAGAGGCTCAGTTTGACTGGTCACTACCTGCTGCTCAGCTTGAACGTTGCATTCGCGCCTTTAATCCGTGGCCAATGAGCTGGATGATGATTGATGACCAACCGGTAAAAGTCTGGAAGGCCTCTGTGATTGACAGCAGTGTGTCTGCGGCTCCAGGAACGATCGTCGAAGCGAACAAGCAAGGCATCCAGGTCGCGACCTCAGAAGGTATTTTGAATCTTGAGTCACTGCAACCTGCGGGTAAGAAAGCGATGAGCGCTCAGGATCTATTAAATTCTCGTCGCGAGTGGTTTATCCCTGGCAATCGTCTTGCCTGAGAAAATTTCTTCTTAAGGCCCGGAGTTTCCGGGCATTTTTATTTTTACGGTTATGAAAAAACAAAATCTACGCAGTCTGGCGGCACAGGCCGTTGAGCAAGTTGTCGAGCAGGGTCAGTCACTGAGCAATGTCCTGCCTCCACTACAACAAAAAGTGTCCGATAAAGACAAAGCACTGCTTCAGGAGCTGTGTTTTGGCGTCCTGCGCACTCTTTCTCAGCTTGAGTGGTTGATTAATAAGCTGATGTCACGCCCAATGACGGGTAAGCAACGTACCGTGCATTACTTGATCATGGTTGGCTTCTATCAGCTTCTTCATACCCGTATCCCGCCTCATGCTGCGCTCGCTGAAACGGTGGAAGGTGCCGTTGCGATTAAACGCCCGCAACTGAAAGGATTGATCAACGGGGTATTACGCCAGTTCCAGCGACAGCAGGAAGAGCTTCTGGCTGAATTTGCTCAAAGCGAAACGCGTTTCCTGCACCCTGACTGGCTTCTGAAGCGTCTTAAGAAAGCGTATCCACAACAGTGGCAGAACATTGCTGACGCCAATAACCAACGTCCACCGATGTGGCTGCGCGTCAACCGTAACCACCATACCCGAGACGCATGGCTGGCTTTACTGGAAGAAGCCGGGATGAGTGGATTCCCCCATGAGGCCTACCCTGACGCCGTTCGTTTAGCCTCCCCAGCGCCAGTACATGTACTACCCGGTTTTGAAGAGGGTTGGGTGACCGTACAGGACGCCTCGGCACAGGGCTGCATGACATGGCTTGAACCGAAAAACGGTGAGCAGATCCTCGATCTTTGCGCCGCACCTGGCGGCAAAACAACCCATATTCTGGAAGTCGCTCCGCAAGCTAACGTGATGGCAGTAGATGTCGATGAACAGCGTCTGTCACGCGTCTATGACAACCTGAAGCGTCTGGGGATGAAAGCGCAGGTCAAACAGGGCGATGGGCGTAAACCTGCAGAATGGTGTGGTGAGACGCAGTTCGACCGTATTTTGCTGGATGCCCCCTGCTCCGCAACCGGCGTGATTCGTCGTCATCCTGATATCAAGTGGCTACGTCGCGATCGTGATATTCCAGAGCTTGCTCAGCTGCAATCTGAAATTCTCGACGCCATCTGGCCGCATCTGAAATCAGGCGGGACGCTGGTCTATGCAACATGTTCCATACTTCCGGAAGAAAACAGCCAGCAAATTGCAGCCTTCCTTAAACGTACCCCTGATGCTGCACTGCATGACACAGGGACGCCAGAGCGTCCTGGTCAGCAAAACCTGCCTGGCGCAGAAGAAGGTGATGGCTTCTTTTACGCTAAGCTAATCAAAGAGTGATGTTGAGAACAGGTCACGAGAGATGAAAATTATCATTCTGGGCGCAGGACAGGTTGGCGGGACGCTGGCGGAAAATCTTGTCGGCGAAAACAACGATATCACGATCGTCGATACGAATGGCGATCGGCTACGCGTTTTGCAGGACAAATTTGACCTCCGCGTTGTACAGGGCCACGGTTCACACCCACGCGTGCTTCGCGAGGCCGGAGCCGATGATGCCGACATGCTGGTTGCAGTAACCAGTTCGGACGAAACCAATATGGTCGCGTGCCAGGTGGCCTATTCACTGTTCAACACGCCGAACAGGATTGCCCGTATTCGCTCCCCGGACTATGTCCGGGACGCAGAAAAACTGTTTAATTCAGAAGCCGTACCTATCGACCATCTGATTGCGCCAGAACAACTGGTTATCGACAATATATACCGCCTGATCGAGTACCCGGGTGCTTTGCAGGTTGTTAACTTTGCCGAAGGGAAAGTGAGCCTGGCCGTGGTTAAAGCCTATTACGGTGGACCATTGATCGGTAACGCACTGTCTACCATGCGCGAGCACATGCCGCATATCGACACCCGCGTCGCGGCCATTTTCCGCCATGACAGACCTATCCGCCCGCAAGGCTCCACCATTGTGGAAGCTGGCGATGAGGTCTTCTTTATTGCCGCGTCGCAGCATATCCGTGCCGTGATGAGTGAGCTTCAGCGTCTCGAAAAGCCGTACAAGCGTATTATGCTGGTCGGCGGGGGCAATATCGGTGCGGGCCTGGCTCGTCGACTTGAGAAAGATTACAGCGTGAAGTTGATCGAACGCGATCAGCAACGCGCATCTGAACTGGCGGAAAAGTTACAGAACACGATCGTGTTTTATGGTGACGCATCGGATCAGGAATTACTGGCCGAAGAACATATTGATCAAGTTGATCTCTTCATTGCCGTCACCAACGACGACGAAGCGAATATTATGTCCGCTATGCTCGCCAAACGTATGGGGGCAAAAAAGGTCATGGTGCTTATCCAGCGCCGTGCCTACGTCGACCTTGTTCAGGGAAGCGTGATTGATATCGCCATTTCACCGCAGCAAGCCACAATTTCCGCATTGCTCAGTCATGTCCGTAAAGCAGATATTGTCGGTGTTTCATCGCTTCGCCGTGGTGTCGCTGAAGCCATTGAAGCGGTCGCGCACGGGGATGAAACCACGTCACGCGTAGTGGGTCGCTCCATAGATGAAATTAAATTGCCGCCAGGTACGATCATTGGTGCCGTAGTACGTGGAAATGATGTCATGATCGCCAATGATAATTTACGTATCGAGCAAGGTGACCACGTCATTATGTTCCTTACCGACAAAAAGTTTATTACCGACGTCGAACGTTTATTCCAGCCAAGTCCATTCTTCCTTTAATGATTCGGGTGCCTGTAAAAGAGCACCCGCACATTAACCATTTAATTTATATGCCTTTTATTTTTCATAAGGTTTATTTATCTCCAATGGAAATTGGCTAATCATTTGTTAAACTTATAACCGTCAGCTGGCACAAGGAGAACATAATGAGTTTTATTAAAGAATTTCGCGAATTTGCGATGCGCGGGAATGTGGTGGATCTGGCTGTGGGTGTCATTATTGGTGCAGCGTTCGGTAAGATCGTTTCATCATTAGTGGCCGACATTATCATGCCACCTTTAGGATTGCTGATCGGGGGGATTGATTTCAAACAATTCGCCGTCACGCTCAGGGATGCGCAGGGGGATGTCCCGGCGGTTGTAATGCATTACGGCGTGTTTATTCAGAACATATTTGATTTCGTGATCGTGGCGTTCGCCATTTTTATGGCCATCAAGCTCATCAACAAGCTTAACCGTAAAAAAGAAGAACCGGCTGCAGCGCCAGCACCAACGAAAGAAGAAGTCTTGCTGACTGAAATTCGCGACCTGTTAAAAGAGCAAAATAGCCGCTCTTAATCAGTAGCTAAAAGCAGGAAGGCCAGTGGTAAATAAGCGATTCGCTTGCTTGCCACTGGCCTCCCAGTTACCCCGTTTTGCATGTTTGTTTTTACGCAGATAACTTCCTTTCCCTTTTTTACTTTTCTCAACACGCTGTCTGAAAAGCGGGTCGTGAAGTAAAGCTTCAATGGCGTTATCCTTAATTTGCCCCTTCGTATGCTGATAGTGACTCATCATTTCTCCTGAGTTTGGTTTAAGTCGTCGGAAGTCTAGACCCGGGCGTTCTAAAAATCAACAATGCTGATTTTCTCCACTGGCTCCCTGTTCAAGAGCTTCCAGAATTGAGCAATAAATACTGCTGTGAGCAGTACCGCAACAGGCATCATTTAATCGCTGCAGTGAACGCTGCATCGTCTGAAGTTCCTGAATACGTGCTTCAACTTCATCAAGCCTGGCTTGTACGATGCTTTTAGATTCCTGGCAGGTATGATGTTCAGGATCGATGCGGATCGATAATAACTCACGGATCGATTCCAGCGTGAAGCCAAGCTGCCGTGCGTAACGGATAAACCGCAGACGTTGCAAATCATTGTCGGTATAGAGACGGAATCCACCTTCTGTCCGTACCTCATGATCAATCATCTGCTGTTTCTCATAGTATCGGATTGTATCCGGCGTTACGTTAGCAAGTTTTGCAAGCTCACCAATACGATACATAACTACTCCTCGTTTATTCTCTGCATCAACCTTTCGCAATACTCGCCATGCAAAAAGTCAGTATTCATGCCAGACTGGCGGAGCTTAAGCTCAATCAGCGCCAGGCGTCGGCTAAGTTCGCTATGCCTGGGGTCATCCTTACGAATACCTTTAAGTAAATCAGTAAGCTCAACGGCCTCTCTGCGCTGTTCAAGTTCAGGTGGCAAACAGCCTGCATTTTTAAGTAACCGGTATCCAGCCCGTAATTCGGGTGCAATGTGCGAATCATCGTCCAGAACTAGCGGCTCGCCGCTTCCAGGAAGATTATCGAATTCACCTTTTCTTTGGGCATCGCTGATATGGCGTTCTGCCCACTGGTCGAGCAACCACATCATGAGCTCCAGGGGATGAACAGAAAAGATACAGCCATTGTAGATAAGTGGGGATCCTGCGGATATAAAAAAACCCGCCGGAGCGGGTTTTTTTACGTTACTGCAGATTACTCTGCAGCAGCTTCTGCTTTCTCTGAACGATCAACCAGCTCGATGTAAGCCATCGGCGCGTTGTCGCCTGCACGGAAGCCACACTTCAGAATACGAGTGTAACCACCGGCACGGCTCGCGAAACGCGGGCCCAGTTCGTTAAACAGTTTTGCCACGATCTCGTTATCACGAGTACGGGCGAATGCCAGACGACGATTAGCAACGCTGTCAGTCTTGGCAAGAGTAATCAGCGGCTCAACTACGCGACGCAGCTCTTTCGCTTTAGGCAGGGTCGTCTTGATGATTTCATGACGAACCAGTGAACCTGCCATGTTGCGGAACATAGCCTGGCGATGGCTGCTGTTGCGGTTCAGTTGACGACCACTCTTACGATGGCGCATGACCTTATCCTTCTCAGTAAAACCTTAACCTGTGATCCGGTTACTCGTCAGCAATGCTTGCCGGTGGCCAGTTTTCCAGGCGCATGCCCAGAGACAGACCACGTGAAGCCAGCACGTCTTTAATCTCGGTAAGAGATTTTTTACCCAGGTTCGGCGTTTTCAGCAACTCAACCTCGGTACGCTGTACCAGATCACCGATATAGTGGATAGCTTCTGCCTTGAGGCAGTTAGCAGAGCGGACAGTCAATTCGAGATCGTCAACAGGGCGCAGCAGGATCGGATCGAATTCTGGTTTCTCTTCTTTCACTTCCGGCTGACGTACATCACGTAAGTCAACGAAAGCTTCCAGTTGTTCTGCCAGGATGGTTGCCGCACGACGAATCGCCTCTTCAGGATCGATTGTGCCGTTGGTTTCCATTTCGATGACCAGCTTGTCCAGGTCGGTACGCTGTTCTACACGCGCTGCTTCAACATTGTAGGCAATACGCTCTACAGGGCTGTAGCATGCGTCGACCAGCAGACGGCCGATTGGGCGCTCATCTTCTTCCGAATGAATTCGGGCAGAAGCCGGCACATAACCACGACCGCGCTGAACTTTGATACGCATGCTAATAGCTGCGTTCTCATCGGTCAGGTGGCAGATCACGTGCTGCGGCTTGACGATTTCAACATCACCGTCGTGGGTGATGTCGGCTGCAGTCACAGGGCCAATGCCAGATTTATTCAGAGTAAGAATAACTTCATCTTTACCCTGAACTCTCACCGCCAGCCCTTTCAGGTTGAGCAGGATTTCAAGGATATCTTCCTGAACGCCTTCTTTGGTGCTGTACTCATGAAGTACACCATCAATCTCAACCTCGGTCACCGCGCAACCCGGCATCGATGAGAGCAGAATACGGCGCAGTGCGTTACCCAGAGTATGGCCAAAGCCACGCTCTAAAGGCTCAAGGGTCACCTTGGCGTGCGTCGAACTCACTTGCTCGATATCTACCAGGCGCGGTTTTAGAAACTCTGTCACAGAACCCTGCATTGTGTCCTCTCTTTGGTACTAAGCTTTACTTGGAGTAAAGCTCGACGATCAGGTGTTCGTTAATGTCCGCAGACAGATCAGAACGTTCTGGCTGACGCTTGAACGTACCTTCCATCTTGCCAGCATCAACTTCCAGCCAGGTTGGCTTTTCACGCTGCTCAGCCAGCTCCAGAGCGGCTTTCACGCGAGATTGCTTTTTCGCTTTCTCACGAATGCTAACAACGTCATTCGCTTTAACCTGATAAGAAGCGATGTTAACAACACGACCGTTTACCATGATTGCTTTGTGGCTAACCAGCTGGCGTGATTCAGCACGAGTAGCGCCGAAGCCCATACGGTATACAACGTTGTCCAGACGACCTTCCAGCAGAGCCAGCAGGTTTTCACCTGTGTTGCCTTTCAGACGTGCTGCTTCTTTATAGTAGTTACGGAACTGACGCTCCAGCACACCGTACATACGGCGAACTTTTTGCTTTTCACGCAACTGCACACCATAGTCAGACAGACGCGGTTTACGCGCACCGTGCTGGCCAGGAGCTTGTTCAATTTTACACTTGGTATCGATCGCGCGAACGCCAGACTTAAGGAATAAGTCGGTGCCCTCACGACGGCTCAGCTTGAGCTTAGGACCCAAATATCTTGCCATTTTCTATCTCCAACTAACCTAAAAAACGGAGCGTTATACGCGACGTTTTTTCGGCGGACGACAACCGTTATGAGGGATCGGAGTCACATCAGTAATATTAGTGATGCGGAAACCAGCGGCGTTCAGAGCGCGAACAGTAGATTCACGACCCGGACCCGGACCTTTAACCATAACTTCCAGATTCTTGATGCCGTATTCTTTTACGGCTTCTGCGCAACGCTCTGCTGCAACCTGAGCTGCAAACGGAGTGGATTTGCGAGAACCACGGAAACCGGAACCACCGGCTGTTGCCCAACCCAATGCGTTACCCTGACGATCAGTAATAGTAACGATGGTGTTGTTGAAAGAAGCATGGATATGAGCCACGCCGTCAGAGACTTGTTTTCTTACACGTTTACGTGCACGAACTGGTGCCTTTGCCATTATTCAATCACCCCGATTATTTCTTGATCGGTTTGCGCGGACCCTTACGGGTACGTGCGTTGGTCTTAGTACGCTGACCGCGCACTGGCAGACCACGACGATGACGCAAACCGCGATAGCAACCAAGATCCATCAGGCGCTTGATGCTCATGCTGATTTCACGGCGCAGATCACCTTCAACGACAAATTTGGCAACTTCGTCACGCAGCGTGTCGATTTGTTCTTCAGACAGCTCACTGATCTTAACATCTTCAGCGATACCCGCTGCAGCCAGAATGGCTTTAGAACGGGTCTTGCCGACGCCGTAGATCGAAGTTAATGCGATCACAGCATGTTTCTGATCAGGAATGTTAATGCCTGCTATACGGGCCACTATGCACTCCTACTATTTAATATGTACGTACCATGCTGAAAAGCCCGTTTTCAGGATACTCAAATGGAAACGTACAGACATACAAAAGATTGGCTGGCTAATCTAGCCAGCTCAACCCAACTTTGCAAGAAAAATATGCGAAATAATCAGCCTTGGCGCTGTTTATGCTTCGGCTCGGCACTGCAAATCACACGGATGACGCCATCACGCTTAACGATTTTGCAGTTACGGCATAATTTCTTGACGGAAGCACGAACTTTCATTTTTACTCTCCGTAACTTCTCAGGCGACCAGTTAGCGGCCGTAGCCTTTCAGGTTCGCCTTCTTCAATGCAGACTCATACTGACTGGACATCATCAGAGTTTGCACTTGAGCCATAAAGTCCATAATCACGACAACAACGATAAGCAGCGAGGTCCCACCGAAGTAGAACGGCACTTTCATTGCATCACGCATGAACTCCGGGATCAGGCAGATAAAAGTAATATAAAGCGCACCAACCAAAGTCAGGCGAGTCATTACTTTATCGATATACTTCGCCGTTTGCTCTCCCGGACGAATTCCTGGTACAAATGCACCGGACTTCTTCAGGTTATCTGCTGTTTCACGCGGGTTGAAGACCAACGCCGTGTAGAAGAAACAGAAGAAGATGATCGCAGACGCATAGAGTAACACATAAAGTGGTTGCCCAGGCTGCAAATACAGCGAAATTGTTGTCAGCCAGTTCCAACCAGTACCGCCCCCGAACCATGACGCGATGGTTGCCGGGAACAGAATAATACTGGAAGCGAAGATCGCCGGGATTACCCCCGCCATATTCACTTTCAGCGGTAAATGTGTGCTCTGTGCAGCATAGACACGACGACCTTGCTGACGTTTAGCGTAGTTCACCACAATGCGGCGTTGACCACGTTCTACGAAGACAACAAAGAACGTCACTGCAAATACTAATACTGCAACCAACAGCAACAGGAGGAAGTGCAGGTCGCCTTGACGCGCTTGCTCGATAGTATGGGCGATGGCTGGCGGGAGACCCGCGACAATACCGGCGAAGATAATGATTGAGATACCGTTACCGATACCACGCTCAGTAATCTGTTCGCCGAGCCACATCAGGAACATCGTCCCTGTGACCAGACTTACAACAGCGGTGAAGTAGAATGCAAAGCCTGGGTTTAAAACCAGGCCCTGCATACCAGGCATATTCGGCAGACCGGTAGCAATACCGATCGACTGGAATATTGCCAGCACCAGAGTACCGTAACGGGTGTACTGACTAATCTTACGACGTCCAGACTCCCCTTCTTTCTTCAGTTCTGCCAGGGCCGGATGAACGACCGTCAGCAGCTGGATAATAATGGATGCCGAAATGTACGGCATAATACCCAGAGCGAAGATAGAAGCACGGCTGAGAGCACCACCAGAGAACATGTTAAACATTTCAATGATGGTGCCTCGCTGTTGCTCAAGCAGTTTGGCAAGTACAGCGGCATCGATACCAGGGATCGGAATAAAAGAGCCAACACGGAACACAATCAGCGCGCCGATAACAAACAGCAGTCTGCGTTTCAGCTCGCCAAATCCACCTTTGGCACTTTGAAAATCTAATCCCGGTTGCTTAGCCATCTGCTACTTATTCCTCAATTTTACCGCCAGCAGCTTCGATAGCAGCACGAGCACCTTTAGTAACACGCAGGCCACGAACAGTTACCGGAGTAGATACTTCACCAGCCAGGATCACTTTCGCGAACTCGATCTGGATACCGATAATGTTAGCCGCTTTCAGCGTGTTCAGGTCTACAACGCCGCCTTCAACTTTCGCCAGGTCAGACAGACGGATTTCCGCTGTGATCGCTGCTTTGCGAGAGGTGAAGCCGAACTTCGGCAGACGACGGTACAGTGGCATCTGACCACCCTCGAAACCGCGACGTACGCCACCGCCAGAACGAGAGTTCTGACCTTTGTGACCACGACCACCGGTTTTACCGAGGCCAGAACCGATACCACGACCCAGGCGTTTACCCGCCTTTTTAGAGCCTTCGGCCGGAGACAGAGTATTTAAACGCATCTCTTACTCCTCAACTTTAACCATGAAGTAAACCGCGTTGACCATACCGCGAACAGCAGGAGTATCCTCGCGCTCAACGGTATGACCAATACGACGCAGACCCAGGCCAAGCAGCGTTGCCTTGTGTTTCGGCAGACGACCGATTGCACTGCGGGTTTGAGTGATTTTAATAGTCTTTGCCATGGTCAATTACCCCAGAATTTCTTCAACGGATTTACCACGCTTGGCAGCGACCATTTCTGGAGAATTCATATTTTCCAGGCCATCAATAGTTGCACGAACCACGTTGATCGGGTTGGTGGAACCATAGGCTTTAGCCAGAACGTTATGAACTCCAGCAACTTCCAGAACGGCGCGCATTGCACCACCGGCGATGATACCGGTACCTTCTGAAGCTGGCTGCATGAATACACGAGAACCCGTGTGAACACCTTTAACTGGGTGCTGCAGGGTGCCGTTGTTCAGCGCGACGTTAATCATATTGCGACGGGCTTTTTCCATCGCTTTCTGGATCGCTGCTGGAACTTCACGCGCTTTACCGTAACCAAAACCAACGCGACCGTTACCATCGCCTACTACAGTCAGAGCTGTGAAGGAGAAAATACGACCACCTTTAACGGTTTTAGATACGCGGTTTACCGCGATCAGCTTTTCCTGCAGTTCGCCAGCTTGTTTTTCGATGTGAGCCATCTTACACCTCTACCTTAGAACTGAAGGCCAGCTTCACGGGCAGCATCTGCCAGTGCCTGGACACGACCATGATATTGGAACCCGGAACGGTCAAAGGATACATTGCTGATGCCTTTTTCCAGAGCGCGTTCAGCAACAGCTTTACCTACAGCTGCAGCAGCGTCTTTGTTACCGGTGTACTTCAATTGTTCTGCGATAGCTTTTTCTACAGTAGAAGCAGCTACCAGAACTTCAGAACCGTTCGGTGCAATTACCTGTGCGTAAATATGACGCGGGGTACGATGTACCACCAGGCGAGTTGCACCCAGCTCTTTGAGCTTGCGGCGTGCGCGGGTCGCACGACGGATACGAGCAGATTTCTTATCCATAGTGTTACCTTACTTCTTCTTAGCCTCTTTGGTACGCACGACTTCGTCGGCGTAACGAACACCCTTGCCTTTGTAAGGCTCAGGACGACGGTAGGCGCGCAGATCTGCTGCAACCTGACCGATCAGCTGTTTATCAGCGCCTTTCAGCACGATTTCAGTCTGAGTCGGGCATTCTGCAGTGATACCGGCCGGCAGCGGATGCTCAACAGGATGTGAGAAGCCCAGAGACAGGCCTACTGCATTCCCTTTGATAGCTGCACGATAACCTACACCAACCAGCTGAAGCTTTTTAGTGAAGCCTTCGGTAACACCAACAACCATTGAGTTCAGCAGGGCACGCGCGGTACCAGCCTGAGCCCATCCATCCACGAAACCATCACGTGGACCGAAGGTCAGAGCGTTATCTGCATGTTTAACTTCAACAGCATTGTTGAGGGTACGAGTCAGCTCGCCGTTTTTACCTTTGATCGTAATAACCTGACCGTCGATTTTTACATCAACGCCGGCAGGAATAACGACCGGTGCTTTAGCAACACGAGACATTTTTTCCTCCGATTAGGCTACGTAGCAGATAATTTCGCCACCAAGACCAGCCTGGCGCGCTGCACGATCAGTCATAACACCTTTAGAGGTAGAAACAACTGCGATACCCAGACCAGCCATAACTTTAGGCAGCTCATCTTTTTTCTTATAGATGCGCAGGCCTGGGCGGCTGACACGCTGAATGCTTTCTACAACAGCTTTACCCTGGAAATACTTAAGAGTAAGTTCCAGTTCCGGCTTGGTGTCGCCTTCAACTTTAAAATCTTCGATAAAACCTTCTTCCTTCAGCACGTTGGCAATTGCCACTTTCAGCTTGGCGGAAGGCATGGTGACCGCAACTTTGTTCGCGGCCTGACCGTTACGGATACGGGTCAGCATATCCGCGATCGGATCTTGCATGCTCATCTGTCTTTACTCCCGTGATTCAATTGGTAATTACCAGCTAGCCTTTTTCAAGCCTGGTACTTCACCGCGCATGGCGGCTTCACGCAGTTTGATACGGCTCAACCCAAACTTGCCCACATAACCATGTGGACGACCTGTTTGACGACAGCGGTTACGCTGACGAGACGGGCTGGAATCACGCGGCAGAGACTGCAGCTTGAGAACAGCATTCCAACGATCTTCGTCGGAAGCGTTCACATCAGAAATGATCGCTTTCAGTTCAGCGCGTTTAGCGAAGAATTTATCAGCTAAAGCTACGCGCTTTACTTCGCGTGCTTTCATTGATTGCTTAGCCATTCAGTAACCCTACCTTACTTGCGGAACGGGAAGTCAAAGGCAGCCAGCAGAGCACGGCCTTCTTCGTCAGATTTCGCAGTAGTGGTAATGGTAATATCCAAACCACGCACGCGGTCGACTTTATCGTAGTCGATTTCTGGGAAGATGATCTGCTCACGGACACCCATGCTGTAGTTACCACGACCGTCGAAAGACTTAGCGGACAAGCCACGGAAGTCACGGATACGTGGAACAGCAATAGTGATCAGACGCTCAAAGAACTCCCACATGCGTTCGCCACGCAGAGTTACTTTACAGCCGATCGGATAGCCCTGACGGATTTTGAAGCCTGCAACTGATTTGCGTGCTTTGGTGATCAACGGCTTTTGACCGGAGATTGCTGTCAGGTCAGCTGCTGCGTTATCCAGCAGTTTCTTGTCAGCGATCGCTTCACCAACACCCATGTTCAGGGTGATCTTCTCGACCCGAGGGACTTGCATGACAGAATTGTAGTTAAACTCAGTCATGAGTTTGTTAACTACTTCGTCTTTGTAGTAATCATGCAGTTTCGCCATCGTACTACTCCAAATTACTTGATAGTTTCGCTGTTAGACTTGAAGAAACGGACTTTTTTGCCGTCTTCGAATCTAAAGCCTACACGGTCAGCCTTGCCGGTAGCCGCATTGAAGATTGCAACGTTAGAAACCTGAATAGCAGCTTCTTTTTCAACGATGCCGCCTGGTTGGTTCAGGGCCGGAACCGGCTTCTGATGTTTCTTAACCAGGTTGATACCTTCAACGACAAGTTTGCCGGAAGACAGAACATTTTTTACTTTACCGCGTTTACCTTTATCTTTACCGGTTAACACGATAACTTCGTCATCACGACGGATTTTCGCTGCCATGATTCGCTCCTTAGAGTACTTCTGGTGCCAGAGAGATAATTTTCATGAACTTTTCATTACGAAGTTCACGAGTTACCGGCCCAAAGATACGCGTGCCGATTGGCTGCTCGCTGTTATTGTTCAGAATAACGCATGCATTACCATCGAAGCGAATGACAGAACCGTCAGGGCGACGAACACCCTTCTTGGTGCGCACCACTACCGCCTTCAGCACATCACCTTTTTTGACCTTACCACGTGGAATTGCTTCCTTGATGGTGATCTTGATGATGTCGCCTACGCCTGCGTAGCGACGGTGCGAGCCACCCAGAACCTTGATACACATTACGCGACGTGCACCGGAGTTGTCGGCGACGTTCAGCATAGTCTGTTCTTGGATCATTTTAGTGCTCCGCTAATGTCAACTACTACCTGAGACTCTAAAATCAGAGCCGTTAAAAAGCCCCATATCGAGGGCGCGGCATTATAACACCGCTTCTACAATATGGGTAGAAAAAATAAACGGCTCATCGCTGAGCCGTTTATTCGTATTGAGAATGCGTACTGTATTACAGAACCGCTTTCTCTACAACGCGAACCAGCGTCCAGGACTTAGTCTTGGACAGTGGACGGCATTCACGGATTTCAACCTTGTCGCCGATACCACATTCGTTGTTCTCGTCATGTACGTGCAGTTTGGTCGTACGCTTGATGAATTTACCGTAGATCGGGTGTTTCACAATACGTTCGATAGCAACAACGATGGATTTCTCCATTTTGTCGCTAACAACACGACCTTGCAGAGTACGGATTTTATCGGTCATTACGCACCCGCCTTCTGAGTCAGTAAAGTCTTAACGCGCGCAACATTGCGACGCACTTGCTTCAGCAGGTGAGTCTGTTGCAGCTGGCCACTTGCAGCCTGCATACGCAGGTTGAACTGCTCACGCAGCAGGTTCAGCAGCTCAGCGTTCAGCTCTTCAACGCTTTTTTCACGCAGCTCTTTTGCTTTCATTACATCACCGTCTTAGTTACAAAGGTGGTTTTGATAGGCAGTTTCGCTGCTGCCAGGCCGAAGGCTTCACGGGCCAGCTCTTCCGGAACACCGTCCATTTCATACAGGACTTTACCCGGCTGAATCAAGGCAACCCAGTACTCCACGTTACCTTTACCTTTACCCATACGAACTTCCAGCGGCTTCTCGGTGATCGGTTTGTCCGGGAATACACGGATCCAGATCTTACCTTGACGCTTAACTGCACGGGTCATTGCACGACGTGCTGCTTCGATCTGACGTGCAGTCAGACGACCACGGCCAACAGCTTTCAGACCGAAAGTGCCGAAGCTAACATCCGTACCCTGCGCCAGACCACGGTTGCGGCCTTTGTGCACTTTACGGAATTTTGTACGCTTTGGTTGTAACATCAGCGACGCTCCTTATTTACGGCCTTTACGCTGCTGCTTTTTAGGTTGAGCAGCCGGTTCCGGTTGTTCAACAGCAGCCATACCACCCAGGATCTCACCTTTGAAGATCCATACCTTAACGCCGATTACACCGTAAGTGGTGTGCGCTTCAGAGGTGTTGTAGTCGATGTCAGCACGCAGAGTGTGCAGCGGTACGCGACCTTCACGGTACCATTCGGTACGTGCGATTTCCGCGCCGCCCAGACGGCCGCTAACTTCAACTTTGATACCTTTAGCGCCCAGACGCATTGCGTTCTGTACAGCACGCTTCATAGCACGACGGAACATAACACGACGTTCCAGCTGAGAAGTGATGCTGTCAGCAACCAATTTAGCGTCCAGTTCAGGCTTACGAACTTCAGCGATATTGATCTGTGCAGGAACGCCAGCGATATCCGCTACGACCTTGCGCAGTTTTTCTACGTCTTCGCCTTTCTTACCGATCACGATGCCAGGACGAGCAGTGTGAATGGTTACACGAATGCTCTTAGCCGGACGCTCGATAACGATACGAGATACGGACGCTTTAGCCAGTTCCTTAGTCAGGTACTGACGTACTTTAAAATCGCTGTCCAGGTTGTCAGCGAATTCTTTGGTGTTCGCAAACCAGGTAGAGTTCCATGGTTTTACAATACCCAGGCGAATACCATTAGGATGTACTTTCTGACCCATTGCTAGTCTCCAGAGTCTCAGCGATCGGACACAACCACAGTAATGTGGCTGGTGCGCTTCAGGATGCGATCTGCACGACCTTTCGCACGCGGCATAATGCGCTTCATGCTTGGGCCTTCATCTACGAAAATTTTCGCGACTTTCAGATCGTCGATGTCAGCGCCATCGTTGTGTTCAGCGTTAGCAATGGCAGATTCCAGTACTTTCTTGACCAATACCGCAGCTTTCTTGTTGGTATAGGTCAGGATGTCCAGGGCCTGCGACACTTTCTTACCGCGAATCAGGTCAGCAACAAGGCGAACCTTCTGTGCAGAAGAACGAGCATGGCGATGTTGAGCTAAAGTTTCCATCTCTTCCTCCTACCTTATTTCTTCTTCGCTTTTTTATCAGCAGCATGGCCGCGATAAGTACGAGTCGGTGCGAATTCACCCAGTTTGTGACCAACCATTTCGTCGGTAACAAAGACTGGAACGTGCTGACGACCATTATGGACAGCGATGGTCAAACCGATCATGTTAGGAAAGATCGTTGAACGACGGGACCAAGTGCGCAGGGGCTTCTTGTCTCCGCTTTCCACCGCTTTCTCTACCTTCTTCAGCAAGTGCAGGTCAATAAAAGGACCTTTCTTGAGAGAACGTGGCATGGCTTATCCTCTAAAATTATTTGCTACGGCGACGTACGATAAATTTATCAGTACGCTTGTTGCTGCGGGTCTTCTTACCTTTGGTCTGAACGCCCCACGGAGTTACCGGGTGCTTACCAAAGTTACGACCTTCACCACCACCATGTGGGTGGTCTACTGGGTTCATCGCAGTACCGCGAACGGTAGGACGAACACCACGCCAGCGTGCAGCACCAGCTTTACCCAGAACGCGCAGCATATGCTCAGCATTGCCAACTTCGCCCAGAGTAGCGCGGCAGTCTGCTTCGACTTTACGCATTTCACCAGAACGCAGACGCAGGGTGACATAAGCACCATCACGTGCAACGATCTGAACGTAAGTACCAGCGGAACGCGCCAGCTGACCGCCTTTACCTGGTTTCATTTCTACGTTATGAACGGTAGAACCAACCGGGATATTGCGCATCGGCAGGGTGTTGCCTGCTTTGATTGCAGCATCAACGCC
This sequence comes from Enterobacter cloacae, assembly GCA_014169315.1. NCBI lineage: Bacteria > Pseudomonadati > Pseudomonadota > Gammaproteobacteria > Enterobacterales > Enterobacteriaceae > Enterobacter > Enterobacter cloacae. The sequence continues at coordinate 4,154,729 of AP022133.1, forward strand.
AGACTGAATCTGGTCGCCAGCTTTCAGGCCTTTAGGGGCCAGGATGTAACGGCGTTCGCCGTCTTTGTACAGAACCAGCGCGATGTTCGCGGAACGGTTCGGATCGTACTCAAGACGCTCAACAACTGCTGGGATACCGTCTTTGTTGCGTTTGAAGTCAACAATACGATAAGCCTGCTTGTGGCCACCACCGATGTGACGAGTGGTGATACGGCCATTGTTGTTACGACCACCGGATTTGCTGTTTTTTTCCAGCAACGGAGCAAAAGGTTTGCCCTTGTGCAGCTCAGGGTTAACCACTTTAACTACGTGGCGACGACCCGGAGATGTCGGTTTACATTTAACAACTGCCATTGTATTACTCCTCCGACTTACTCAGCGCCGCCAACGAAGTCCAGATTCTGGCCTTCTTTCAGGGTGACGTAAGCTTTTTTCCAGTCGCTACGACGACCGATACGCTGTCCGTGACGTTTAACTTTCCCTTTAACTACCAGGGTGTTAACGACTTCGACTTCGACTTCAAACAGTTTCTGCACAGCAGCTTTGATCTCTGCTTTGGTCGCGTCTTTAGCAACTTTGAGAACGATGGTGTTAGTTTTTTCCATCGCAGTAGACGCTTTTTCAGAAACGTGCGGTGCACGCAGCACCTTCAGCAGACGTTCTTCACGAATCATGCCAGCATCTCCTCAACTTGCTTAACAGCATCAGCAGTCATTACGACTTTGTCGAAGGCGATCAGGCTAACCGGGTCGATACCAGTCGCGTCACGTACGTCAACCTTGTGCAGGTTACGTGCGGCCAGGAACAGGTTCTCGTCCAGCTCACCGGTGATGATCAGCACATCTTCCAGAGCCATGTCTTTCAGTTTCTGAGCCAGCAGCTTAGTTTTAGGCGCTTCTACAGAGAACTTCTCGACAACGATCAGACGATCCTGACGTACCAGCTCGGACAGGATGCTTTTCAGCGCGCCGCGGTACATCTTTTTGTTAACTTTTTGACTGTGGTCCTGCGGACGCGCAGCGAAGGTCACGCCACCTGAACGCCAGATCGGGCTCTTGATAGAACCTGAACGCGCACGGCCGGTACCTTTCTGGCGCCACGGCTTTTTGCCGGAACCAGTTACTTCAGCACGAGTCTTCTGAGCACGAGTACCCTGACGAGCACCAGCTGCATAAGCAACAACAACCTGGTGAACCAGCGCTTCGTTGAAATCACGACCGAAGGTAGTTTCGGAAACAGTCAGCGCGCTCTGCGCGTCTTTCAATACTAATTCCATTGCTATCCCCTTACGCCTTCACAGCTGGTTTAACGATCAGGTCGCTACCGGTTGCACCCGGAACCGCACCTTTAACCAGCAGCAGGTTGCGCTCAGCGTCAACACGTACTACGTCCAGGCTCTGAACGGTTACACGTTCGTTACCCAGCTGACCTGCCATTTTCTTGCCTTTGAACACTTTACCCGGAGTCTGGTTCTGACCGATAGAACCCGGAACGCGGTGAGACAAGGAGTTACCGTGAGTAGCGTCCTGGGTACGGAAGTTCCAGCGCTTAACGGTACCAGCAAAACCTTTACCTTTAGAGGTACCGGTTACGTCAACTTTTTTAACGTCAGCAAACAGCTCAACGCTAATGTCCTGACCTACGGTGAACTCTTCGCCTTCAGCAAGACGGAATTCCCACAGACCACGGCCAGCTTCAACGCCAGCTTTAGCGAAGTGACCCGCTTCTGGTTTGGTTACACGGTTAGCTTTTTTAGCACCAGTGGTCACCTGAACAGCGCGGTAGCCATCGTTAGCCAGATCTTTAACCTGAGTAACGCGGTTTGCTTCAACTTCGATTACGGTTACTGGGATAGAAACGCCATCTTCAGTGAAGATGCGGGTCATACCCACTTTTTTACCGACTAAACCAATCATTGTTTCAACCTCTCAATCGCTCGATGACCTGATTAACCCAGGCTGATCTGCACGTCTACACCGGCAGCCAGATCCAGACGCATCAGAGCATCAACGGTTTTCTCGGTTGGCTCAACGATGTCAACCAGACGCTTGTGAGTGCGGATTTCGTACTGATCACGCGCGTCTTTGTTAACGTGCGGAGAGATCAGAACGGTGAAGCGCTCTTTGCGGGTCGGCAGCGGGATCGGACCACGGACTTGCGCACCAGTGCGCTTAGCAGTCTCGACGATTTCCGCGGTTGATTGATCGATCAGACGATGATCAAACGCTTTAAGGCGGATACGGATTCTTTGGTTCTGCATGAGACCAGAGCTCCAATTATTTTATAAACGAAAATGATTACTCCTCAAACCCATTACGATTGATGGGAGAGTGTAACCGTTCTTACGTAGCTCCCCAATTGGGAGCATTGTTGAGCAACAAAATTCTGTTACTCCGGTTCAGATTGAACCCGCCGTCAATTACGACAAGCCCGCGCATTATACGTAAATCTGGGCAAGACGCAAGTACCGTTTAGAAATTAAGCGCCAAAGGCTCTCTGTGCGTAGGACTTCGCAACATTTTAAGTAATGTATCGTCCGTAGCCTCTTCTTCTGAAACGACTACGCAATTCCTCTGTTTACACATTGCCGGGCATTCGCAATACGGAGAGCATGCCCTGAAACGTTAATTGAGGTTTACATCATGCTTGCTACCCTCCCCTTTCTGCTGACCTATTTTTCGCTTTCAGGTTTACTGGTGCGTGAAGATATTCGCTCCGGTACTCTCCCTGATAAATTTCTCTGCCCACTGTTATGGGCCGGCCTGGCCTATCAACTTTGCATCCATCCTGATTTTCTCCCGAGCGCAGTGGTCGGGGCGATGGCGGGGTACATCGGGTTTGCAGTTCTCTACTGGGGTTATCGGCTTATGTGCCGCCGGGAAGGGATGGGCTACGGTGATGTAAAATACCTGGCGACATTAGGAGCATGGCATGGATGGAGTATTTTGCCGGTACTGGCACTCGTTGCCGCACTCATGGCACTTCTGTACCTTCTTGTTCTCTCTTTGTTAAAGCCTGAGAAACAGATATTAAAAAACCCACTGCCTTTCGGGCCATTTCTGGCGGCAGCGGGTTTATGTATCGGCTGGCAGAACCTGATTACTCTTCCACTTTAATTTGCGACTGAAGGTAGTTCTGCAAACCAATTTTGCCGATGAGATCCAACTCAGTTTCTAGCCAGTCGATGTGGCCTTCCTCATCGATCAGGATCAGGATCATCATATCGCGGCTAACGTAGTCATGAACACTATCCGCATAGGCAATGGCTTCACGAAGATCTTTTGCGCCATCAAGTTCCAGCGCAAGGTCGGAACGCAGCATCTCTTCCACATCTTCACCGATGCCAAGCTTGCCGAGATCCTGCAGATTGGGAAGGCCTTCAAGGAATAAAATACGCTCAATATATTTATCGGCGTGTTTCATCTCATCAATGGATTCATGGTATTCAACATCGTTGAGGCGAGTCAGCCCCCAGTTTTTGAACATTCTTGCATGGAGAAAATACTGGTTGATTGCGACAAGCTCATTTCCCAATAATTTATTGAGATAACTTATGATTTTAACATCACCTTTCATTATATAGTCCCTCCGCTTCCACTCATTGAAGCGTAGATCGGGCTACAGGGATGTCAAAAAAAAGATGGAGGGTTATGCGATCTCTTTGAACTCCGGGATCTGCATCAATTCGTCCTGCATGATCTCACGCGCTGCGCGAACGCACTTACCGCATTGATTTCCCACTGGAACAAATTTGCGAAGTTGCTGGAACGACTGAGGCTGGAACTGGCGAACGGCCTGACGTATTTTTTTGTCACTTACACCATTACATAAACAAACGTACATAAACACTCCCGTTCAAAATATGCGCAAATTGTAAGTGAGAATGGTTATGATTACAATAGCACAAACGACAGGATACGGGGCGGGGGCGGACAAAAAATGCGAAAACTTGTGACAGGTACAGAACTGCAGAAAACAAAAAGGACGCCGAAGCGTCCTTTTTTATTCAGGGATAATTAATTAGCCCAGAACTTTAGCAACAACGCCCGCGCCAACGGTACGGCCGCCTTCACGGATTGCGAAACGCAGACCGTCGTCCATCGCGATTGGGTGGATCAGCGTCACAACCATCTTGATGTTGTCGCCTGGCATTACCATCTCTACGCCTTCTGGCAGTTCGATGGTACCGGTCACGTCAGTTGTACGGAAGTAGAACTGTGGACGGTAGCCTTTGAAGAACGGAGTATGACGGCCGCCTTCGTCTTTGGACAGGATGTACACTTCAGATTCGAACTTGGTGTGTGGCTTGATTGAGCCTGGCTTCGCCAGAACCTGACCACGTTCGATTTCTTCACGTTTGATACCACGCAGCAGAACACCAACGTTCTCACCAGCACGGCCTTCGTCCAGCAGTTTGCGGAACATTTCAACGCCAGTACAGGTAGACTTCGCAGTCTCTTTGATACCAACGATTTCAACTTCTTCGCCAACTTTGATGATACCGCGCTCTACACGACCGGTAACAACGGTACCACGACCGGAGATGGAGAATACGTCTTCAATTGGCAGCAGGAATGGCTTGTCAATCGCACGCTCTGGTTCTGGGATGTAAGAATCCAGGAAGCCAGCCAGTTCGATGATTTTCGCTTCCCACTCTGCTTCGCCTTCCAGCGCTTTCAGAGCAGAACCACGAACGATTGGAGTATCGTCGCCTGGGAAATCGTACTGAGACAGCAGTTCACGAACTTCCATCTCTACCAGTTCCAGCAGCTCTTCGTCATCAACCATGTCGCACTTGTTCAGGAACACGATGATGTAAGGAACGCCTACCTGACGACCCAGCAGGATGTGCTCACGAGTCTGAGGCATAGGGCCGTCAGTCGCAGCAACAACCAGGATCGCGCCGTCCATCTGCGCAGCACCGGTGATCATGTTTTTAACATAGTCGGCGTGGCCTGGGCAGTCTACGTGTGCGTAGTGGCGAGTCGGGGTGTCATATTCAACGTGGGAAGTGTTGATGGTGATACCACGAGCTTTTTCTTCTGGTGCGTTATCGATCTGGTCGAATGCACGAGCAGAACCACCGTAGGTTTTTGCCAGAACGGTAGTGATTGCAGCGGTCAGGGTAGTTTTACCATGGTCAACGTGGCCGATAGTACCAACGTTGACGTGCGGTTTTGTACGTTCAAATTTTTCTTTAGACACGGCTATATTCCTTACTATAGTGCTCTCCCCTTTGGAGAGAGCACGGGACTTAGGTTTTAATCCTGTGGATTACTTACCACGGGCTTCAATAACGGCCTGAGCAACGTTGTTAGGCGCATCATCATACTTCAGGAATTCCATAGTGTATGATGCACGACCTTTGGTCAGAGAACGCAGCTGAGTTGCATATCCGAACATTTCAGACAGTGGAACTTCAGCGTGGATCTTAACGCCAGTTACTTCAGATTCCTGACCACGCAGCATACCGCGACGACGGCTCAAGTCACCGATAACGTCACCGGTGTTCTCTTCAGGAGTTTCTACTTCAACCTTCATGATTGGCTCAAGCAGAACTGGTTTTGCTTTCTTAAAGCCTTCTTTAAAGGCAATAGACGCAGCCAGTTTAAACGCCAGTTCAGAGGAGTCAACGTCGTGGTAAGAACCGAAGTGCAGACGAACACCCATGTCAACAACTGGATAGCCAGCCAGAGGGCCCGCTTTCAGCTGTTCCTGGATGCCTTTATCAACGGCTGGGATGTATTCGCCAGGAATTACACCACCTTTGATGTCGTTGATGAACTCGTAACCTTTCGGGTTAGAGCCCGGCTCCAGTGGGTACATGTCGATCACAACGTGACCGTACTGGCCGCGACCACCAGACTGCTTAGCGTGTTTACCTTCAACATCGGTAACTTTCGCACGAATCGCTTCGCGGTAAGCAACCTGAGGTTTACCCACGTTAGCTTCAACGTTGAATTCACGCTTCATACGGTCAACGATGATGTCCAGGTGCAGTTCACCCATACCTGCGATGATGGTCTGGTTAGATTCTTCATCAGTCCATACGCGGAATGATGGGTCTTCTTTTGCCAGACGGCCCAGAGCCAGACCCATTTTTTCCTGGTCAGCTTTGGTTTTTGGTTCAACCGCGATGGAGATTACCGGCTCAGGGAATTCCATACGCTCCAGAATGATCGGGTGATCCTGGTCACACAGGGTGTCACCAGTAGTCACGTCTTTCAGACCGATAGCTGCAGCGATGTCGCCCGCACGAACTTCTTTGATCTCTTCACGTTTGTTAGCGTGCATCTGTACGATACGGCCAAAACGTTCACGCGCCGCTTTCACGGAGTTCAGGATGGTGTCACCGGAGTTAACCACACCAGAGTAAACGCGGAAGAAGGTCAGGTTACCCACGAATGGGTCGGTAGCAATTTTGAACGCCAGCGCAGAGAACGGCTCTTCATCACTTGCGTGACGCTCAGCCGGAGTATCTTTACCGTCGTCCAGGATGCCGTTGATCGCAGGAACGTCAACCGGGGATGGCAGGTAGTCAACTACCGCATCCAGCATCGCCTGAACACCTTTGTTCTTGAACGCAGAACCACAGGTTACCAGGATGATTTCGTTGTTCAGAACACGCTGACGCAGAGCTTTTTTGATCTCTTCTTCAGTCAGTTCTTCGCCACCCAGGTATTTTTCCATCAGCTCTTCAGAAGCTTCAGCTGCGGATTCGATCAGGTTCTGGTGCCATTCGTCAGCCAGATCCTGCATTGCAGCTGGGATATCTTCGTATTCGAAGGTAACGCCCTGGTCTGCATCGTTCCAGTTGATGGCTTTCATTTTCACCAGGTCGATAACGCCGGTGAAGCCTTCTTCAGCACCAATCGCCAGCTGCAGCGGAACAGGGTTCGCGCCCAGACGGGTTTTGATCTGACCAACAACTTTCAGGAAGTTAGCACCCATACGGTCCATTTTGTTAACGAACGCGATGCGTGGAACTTTATATTTGTTCGCCTGACGCCATACGGTTTCAGACTGTGGCTGAACACCACCAACTGCGCAGTAAACCATTACCGCACCGTCAAGAACACGCATGGAACGTTCTACTTCGATGGTGAAGTCAACGTGGCCCGGGGTGTCGATGATGTTTACGCGGTGCGGTTCGTACTGCTTAGCCATACCTGACCAGAATGCAGTAGTCGCTGCGGAGGTGATAGTAATACCACGCTCCTGCTCCTGTTCCATCCAGTCCATGGTGGCTGCGCCGTCATGAACTTCACCGATTTTGTGGTTTACACCGGTGTAGAACAGAATACGTTCGGTAGTCGTGGTCTTACCGGCGTCGATGTGCGCACTGATACCGATGTTACGGTAGCGTGCGATGGGTGTTGTACGAGCCATTTGATTCCTCGTTTATATCTTTAGGCGTTCAGTTAAGTTACCCAGAGCGGGCGGCTTCTCTGAAGCGCCCGCCTGGTGACTAATACTCCGAAGGGATTACCAACGGTAGTGTGCGAACGCCTTGTTGGCTTCTGCCATACGGTGAACGTCTTCACGTTTCTTAACTGCAGTACCTTTGTTGTCTGCAGCATCAGAAAGTTCGTTCGCCAGACGCAGAGCCATGGATTTATCACCGCGTTTACGAGCAGCTTCAACGATCCAACGCATTGCCAGGGCATTACGACGAACCGGACGAACTTCAACTGGAACCTGATAAGTAGAACCACCAACGCGGCGGGACTTAACTTCTACAGTTGGGCGAACGTTGTCGAGAGCGACTTCGAAAGCTTCCAGTTCATTTTTACCAGAACGCTGAGCCAGGGTCTCAAGCGCGCTGTATACGATTGCTTCTGCAGTAGATTTTTTACCATCTACCATCAGGATATTTACAAATTTTGCCAGCAGTTCTGATCCGAATTTCGGATCTGGAAGAATTTTACGCTGACCAATGACGCGACGACGTGGCATGGGAATACTCCGTTGTTAATTCAGGATTGTCCAAAACTCAAAGAGTTTAGTGTGACATTAAGATAAATCAGTTTGGCCTTACTTAACGGAGAACCATTAAGCCTTAGGACGCTTCACGCCGTACTTGGAGCGAGCCTGCTTACGGTCTTTAACACCTGAGCAGTCCAGCGCACCACGAACGGTGTGGTAACGAACACCCGGAAGGTCTTTAACACGACCGCCACGGATCAGGATCACGGAGTGTTCCTGCAGGTTGTGACCTTCACCACCGATGTAGGAAGTCACTTCGAAACCGTTAGTCAAACGCACACGGCATACTTTACGCAGTGCGGAGTTTGGTTTTTTAGGAGTGGTGGTATATACACGAGTACATACGCCACGTTTCTGCGGGCAGGCTTCCAGTGCAGGCACGTTGCTTTTTGCAACTTTGCGTGCACGTGGTTTGCGTACCAGCTGGTTAACTGTTGCCATTAAATAGCTCCTGGTTTTAGCTTTTGCTTCGTAAACACGTAATAAAACGACCTCATACAATATGAGGACGCGAAATTTTAGGGCTACGTCGAAAAGGTGTCAAGAAATATACAGCGATCTCAAATCACCAGTTCATTTGACTGGCGTGCGTCACAGTAAGATTGACGAAATCAGTATAGCCAACCACGTCAATTTTGGCTGAAATTTGACCAGCCAGCCCCCGCGCATCAAGATCGTCTTTCAGCGCAGAGACCGTTATGGGGGCATTAATGAGGATTTCAACGAAACGGCTGCCTTCGAGTGCAGCAAGAACGCCATCCTGAATCAGCAGCAGGTCATCACCTTCGCACAACATGCTCAGTAATGCGTCGATATCACATTGCCACGGAGAACGGCTCAGGGTGTGGAGCATGGCAGCCTCAGAAAGTCAGAACAGTGTCGTAGTGAGAAAGTTGTTCACGCAGTGCGTCAGACGCCAGGATCGTCACGTCCAGAACGAAAGGCGTATTATCTTTTAACCCGCGCGCAGCCAGAGAGTCGGCACACAGATAGATGTTTTCGATATCGTAAAGCGGAAGCACTTTAAACGTCGCGATGTAATCACGAGCAAGGATTGCCTGAGGCTGTTGTCCTGCCAAAAGCTGAAACACCCCGTCTCCTAAAAAGAAAACGCCGATATCTTCGGTTAATGCAGAAGTCGCGAGCAGTGCATCCAGCCCTTCTCTGCCCGACGCACTACCGTGCGGAGCAGAGGTAAAAACAAACGCTACACGCTTCATCAGAATTGCACCACTCTGTCGCAGGTTAGCGCAGCCTGTGCCAGCGCCCCCAGACCACTTAATGAAAAGCCAGGCTGTAAATTGGCCCCGGACAGGCCGAGACGGGCAGCCTCTGTCGTATCCGTCACGCCGCGACGCAATGCCGCCGCCACGCAGATATGCAGCTCAACGCCCTGCTTTTCGTTTAATGCCTGCCACGCACGCACGAGGTCAAACTCATCGCTCGCCGGTGACGTAAACTGGTTCGCGTTATACACCCCTTCCCGATAGAAGAAGACGCTCACCAGTTCGTGTCCAGCCTCCAGGAGCGCATGAGCAAACTGCAGCGCGCTGCTGGCCTGCTGAGTGCCATACGCCGGGCCTGTCACCATTAACGCAAAACGCATTACTTGTCTTGCCCCAGGAAATCACCACTTTTGAACTGGCGAATGTAGAGGTAGACCGTATGCTTGGAGATATTCAGACGATCGGCCACCTGGTTGATGGCATCTTTAATGTCGAAAATGCCTTTCTCGTAGAGGTTCAGCACGATCTGACGATTTTTGGCGTTGTTCGAGACGTTGCGATCGGCATTCACTTCTTCAATGGTGAACTCGAGCGTCTGGGTCACGAGATCTTCCACGGAGGACGCAAAGTTAACAGAAGATCCGACGTCCGGCGTTTCTGGTGGAATAAAGGTACTCATGATTTGCGAGAATGGCACATCAAGGTTTATGTTGATGCACAGCAGCCCAATCACACGGTGTTCGCGGTTTCGAATCGCGATGGTTTCGGATTTCATCAGCACGCCGCTTTTGGCGCGGGTGAAATAACATTTGGAGACGCTGCTGTCCGCGCCAGTCATGTCATGCAACATACGCAATGCAAGGTCGGTGATTGGCGAACCAATTTTACGGCCAGTATGCTCACCATTAGCAATGCGGATGGCGGAACACTTCAGATCCTGCAGGGAGTGCAATACGATTTCGCAGTGGGACCCAATGAGCATCGCTAACCCGTCCACCACCGCTTCGTAGGATTTCAGAATATCGAAATCGGTCTGGTCGAAAGGACGTTGATCCAGCAAATCAAGTTCACTGGTTTCGTTGGTTAAAAGCGACCTGGACATGAAAAAAACACTCCTTTTCAGGAGCCTGTCGTTACGTTTTCAGGGCAGGCTCATTATCTACACGGACAACTAAATTAATACAGCGTGTGTAACGCTTTCCAGTGTTAATTATATCTGCCCCACAATAAAAAAAACCGCCGCCTTTAAGGCGGCGGTTTTCACGACATTACTTCTTGGTGTCTGCTGCAGCTTTCTCGTCTGCAGGCGCTTCTGCTTTAGCATCCGCTTTTGGCGCTGGCTTGATGTCCAGCAGTTCTACGTCGAAGACCAGCGTAGAGTTTGCAGGGATACCCGGAACGCCGGTTTTGCCATAAGCCAGATCTGGTGGGATGACCAGCTTGATCTTACCGCCTTTCTTGATGTTCTTCAGACCTTCAGTCCAGCCCGGGATAACACCGTCCAGACGGAAGGAAAGAGGTTCACCACGGGTGTAAGAGTTATCGAACTCTTTACCGTCGATCAGCGTACCTTTGTAGTTAACCACAACAGTATCGCTGTCTTTTGGTGCGTCACCGGTACCTTCTTTCTCGACTTTATACACCAGGCCAGTAGAGGAGGTTTTTACGCCCTTCTCTTTAGCAAAAGTATCGCGGTAGGCTTTGCCTTTTGCTTCGTTGTCTTTTGCATCAGCTTCCATCTTGGTCTGGGCAGCACCTTTCACGCGCGCTTCAAACGCCTGCAGAGTCTGCTCGATGTCCTGGTCAGACAGTTTGCTCTTATCAGCAAACGCATCCTGAACACCCGCGATCAGCTGAGCTTTATCCAGTTTGATGCCCAGTTTCTCTTGTTCTTTCAGAGAGTTTTCCATGTAACGTCCCAGAGATGCGCCAAGTGCATAGGCGGATTTCTGGTCGTCATTTTTGAACGCCGCTTTGCTGTCTGCAGTCGCAGCAGGCTTCGCAGCAGTGTCAGCTGCGAAAGACAGCGGCGCATTCAGCGCAACAGCCATCGTCGTCGCCAGCAGCGTTACTTTAAACAGTGATTTCATCCATATCTCCAGGGCCTGGGGACTCTCACCCCAGCATTAAACGTAAATGAGTTACGTACTATAAAACGTTGCGGAAGAAATCTACAGACAGACACCCCCGATTATCGCCACTTTTAAGACTATTTTTGTTTAAATAAGTTTCTTGCCAATGGGATGGATACTGTACTTCAGGATAAACTCAGTTAAACTTCGCCGCCGCTGGCCCATTATGGCGAATCAGAAATAGACGAGGTGAATGATGAAGGACACATTGATCGAAGCGAGACTGGCTGAGCTGGAAAGCCGCCTGGCTTTTCAGGACATCACCATCGAAGAGCTTAACCAGACCGTGACCGCGCACGAGCTTGAAATGGCAAAACTGCGGGATCACATGCGTTTGTTAACCGAAAAGCTGAAGGCTACGCAGCCCTCTAACATTGCCTCTCAGTCAGAAGAGACGCCACCACCTCATTACTGAGGCGTAAAAAAAGCGGGATTATCCCGCTTTTTTTGTGCCCGGTGGCGCGAAGCTTACCGGACCTACAAATACCCTATGGATTTCGAGTCGCTGGAAGGCGGCAAGCTTGAAAATCCCCGGGAGCATAGATAACTATGTGACCGGGGTTTGAAAGCGCAGCCAACACACCTGCGGCTTGAAAGACGACGGGTATTAGTGGCAACCGCAGCCGCCGTTACCGCAACCACCTTTACCGTGCTCGTGAGCATGGTCGTGATCGTGGCCGTGACCACCGCAGCAGCCATCGTGGCCGTGATCGTGGTCATGATCGTGACCGTGCGCACCGTGAACGTGGCCATGAGCCAGTTCTTCTTCGGTTGCTTCACGGATAGCCACAACTTCTACGTTGAACTTCAGGTTCTGGCCAGCCAGCATGTGGTTGCCGTCAACCACAACGTGGTCGTCTTCAACTTCTGTGATTTCAACCGGCACAGGACCCTGGTCAGTTTCAGCCAGGAAACGCATGCCAACCTGCAGTTCGTCAACGCCCATGAACACGTCTTTAGGAACGCGCTGAACCAGGTTGTCGTCGTACTGACCGTAAGCGTCGTTCGCGCCTACAGCAACGTCAAATTTGTCGCCAACTTCATGACCTTCCAGCGCGGTTTCCAGGCCGGAAATCAGGGAACCGTGACCATGCAGGTAGTCCAGCGGCGCACTCACCGGAGACTCATCAACCAACACACCGTCTTCTGTACGTACCTGATAGGCCAGGCTGACCACCAGGTCTTTTGCTACTTTCATGATATCTCCTGAGCGTGGGAAAATTGCTGGCGCAGATTGTAGCGGAAATCTGCACCTGTGTACCCTTTAGCTTAAAAAAACTCAGGGCATATCGCTAGTCCGGATGAAAAATGCCGATCACTTGCTCTTCTTTGCGAACGTGATCGCGAGCTTCCTTGTCGGCTTCACGCATCTGGTGACCACACTTAACACACTCAACAACATCAATATTATTTTCACGCCACATGGCCAGCGTGTCTTGCGCCTGGCAGGTCGGGCACTTTGCACCCGCGATAAAGCGTTTACGTACAGCCATCTTTCGTTACCCTTTATTCAAATTCATCCCAGCCATCCAGCTGGCGTCGTTCCTGTTGCATCTCGCGCTGGAAAATCTCTTCCAGCTCACGACGCGCTTCCCGCACACGAGAAATCTGCGCCGTGTCGGTATGCACCGGCATCAGTTCACGCAACATCCGCATATCGAGCCTGCGAAAATGCATCTGCGCACGCTGGGCCTGATGGGGATGCATGCCCAGCGAAATCAGCGCCTTGCGCCCCAGTTCCAGCGCACTGGAAAACGTCTCGCGGGAGAAGTGTTTCACACCCGCCTGCAAAAGTTCGTGAGCTTCCACACGTCCCCGTGCGCGCGCCAGAATATGCAGGTGCGGGAAATGCTGCTGACACAACTCCACCAGCTTCATCGTATCTTCTGGATCATTACAGGTAATGACGATGGATTCTGCCGCTTCAGCCCCGGCGGAACGCAACAGTTCAAGTTGCGTCGCATCACCGTAGTAAACCTTGTAGCCATATTTTCGCATCAGGTTTACCGCGCTGATATCACGTTCCAGCACCGTGATACGCATTTTGTTCGCCATCAATAAACGCCCAATCACCTGTCCGAAGCGGCCAAAACCCACGACAATCACCTGAGGCTTATCATCTTCCACCCACGGGGTTTCATCTTCGTCTTCTGCCGGGTTAAACCGCCGCGACAGCAGTTTATCCACCAGCTTCATCAACAGCGGCGTGGCCATCATCGACAGAGTGACCGTCACCAGCAGCAGCGCCATCTGGTCATCTTTGAACAGCTTCTGGGACGATGCCGTGGAGAACAGCACGAACGCAAATTCTCCCCCCTGGCTTAACACGCTGGCAAACTGCATTCTCTCTGAGCTACGCAGCCCGTAAATGCGTGCCAGTACATACAACACCAGTGTTTTAACCGCCATCAGCACCGCAACGCTCACGGCCACCCACAGCAGATGGGTATAGAGCACGCCGAGATTGAGCGCCATGCCCACCGAAATAAAGAACAGTCCTAACAGCAGCCCTTTAAACGGATCAATGGCAATCTCCAGCTCATGACGATATTCACTCTCGGCAAGCAACACCCCAGCGATGAACGTACCGAGCGCCATCGACAGCCCCAGCGCATCCATAAACAGCGCCGAACCGAGCACCAGCAGCAACGTCGCGGCGGTAAACACCTCGCGCACGCCAGACGCAGCAATAAAACGGAACACCGGGCGCAGTAAAAAACGTCCGCCAATCAGCATCCCGGCAAAGGCCAGCACCTTCATGGAGACTTTCACCCAGTCGAAATGATCGCCGCCTGAACCCGCCAGCAGTGGTACCAACGCCAGCGCCGGGATCACCGCCAGATCCTGGAACAGCAGTACCGAAAAACCCAACTGACCCGCCTCACTGCGGTTCATCCCTTTGTTACGCATCAGCTGCAGTGCCATCGCCGTCGAGGACATTGCGAGACCTATCCCACCAATCACCGCCGCCTGCCAGGCGAAATCAGTCAGCATCAACAGACCAGCCAGAATGGTGGCACTGAACAGCACCTGTGCCGCACCCACACCAAAAATGGAACGCCGGAGCTGCCACAATTTAGACGGATTCAGCTCAAGGCCGATGATGAACATCAGGAACACCACGCCCAGCTCGGAGAAGTGGAGAATTTCATCCACATCACTGATAAACCCAAGCCCCCAGGGGCCAATCGCAATTCCCGCCAGCAAATACCCGAGCACCGCACCGATGCCAATACGCGACGCCAGCGGTACGGCCACCACGGCGGCAAATAAAAAGAGCACGCCCGCCAGCAGCAGGTTCGATCCTTCCATCAGCGACCTCCTGTCGGGATCGGCGATGCCAGCCATTCGCCATAGGCCCGGGCATGACTTGCCAGCTCCTTTGGATCCTGACGTCGCGCCCAGTAGATAATAATCGGGCTCATCCAGTGCATACGGCACATCGCCGCCGTCAGTTCGAATGGCCGCAGGATATCGCTCATCGGATAACGGTTCAGCCCGTCATAGCGGTAAGCGCTCTCTGGCTCACCGGTGGTAATGACGCTACGCCAGTACTTTCCCGCCAGCTGGTTGCCCCCCACTCCGCTGGAGAAACCCCGGCTTAACACGCGGTCCAGCCACTCTTTCAGCAATGCCGGACAGCTGTAGGTATAGAGCGGATGCTGGAACACAATCACGTCATGCTGGCGCAGCAGTTCCTGTTCATGGGGAATATCGATAAAGAAATCAGGATAGTGCGCGTAGAGATCGTGCACCGTCACATTGCTGAGCTGAGTCGCCGGCTTAAGCAGCACCCGGTTCGCCACCGAGTCCTGAGATTCCGGATGGGCATACAGCAGCAGCACTTTTGCTGTCTGAGACATCACTCCCCTCCCGGTTCTGTTTCTGTTTTTGTGTATCGTTGTCGTTTTGGGCTACCATGACGGCCCGGTGGGGAAAATGATCCACATCTTACATTATCATAATGACAAATTAACATAGTCGGAACATACGGCGCTTCTATGATTGTTTTTTCCTCGTTACAAATTCGTCGCGGCGTGCGCGTCCTGCTGGACAACGCCACAGCCACCATCAACCCGGGTCAGAAAGTGGGCCTGGTTGGCAAAAACGGCTGCGGTAAATCCACCCTGCTGGCGCTGCTGAAAAACGAGATAAGTGCCGATGGCGGTAACTTTACCTTCCCCGGGAACTGGCAGCTTGCATGGGTCAACCAGGAGACGCCTGCGCTGAGTGAACCGGCACTCGACTATGTTATCGACGGCGACCGTGAATACCGTAAGCTGGAAGCGGAACTCAATGCTGCCAACGAGCGTAACGACGGTCACGCGATTGCCACCGTTCACGGCAAGCTGGATGCCATCGATGCCTGGACTATCCGCTCCCGCGCCTCCAGCCTGCTGCACGGTCTGGGCTTTAGCAACGAGCAGCTCGAACGCCCGGTTAGCGATTTCTCGGGCGGCTGGCGTATGCGCCTTAACCTGGCGCAGGCACTGATCTGCCGTTCCGACCTGTTGCTGCTCGATGAACCGACTAACCACCTCGATCTCGATGCGGTTATTTGGCTGGAGAAGTGGCTGAAAAGCTATCAGGGCACGCTGATCCTGATCTCCCACGACCGCGACTTCCTCGACCCGGTGGTGGACAAAATCATTCATATCGAACAGCAAACGATGTTCGAGTACACCGGTAACTACAGTTCTTTCGAGCGCCAGCGCGCGACGCGCCTTGCTCAGCAGCAGTCCATGTATGAGAGCCAGCAGCAGCGTGTGGCACACCTGCAAAGCTTTGTTGACCGTTTCAAGGCCAAAGCATCGAAGGCCAAACAGGCGCAGAGCCGCATCAAGATGCTGGAACGCATGGAGATGATTGCCCCGGCACACGTGGATAACCCGTTCCACTTTAATTTCCGCGAGCCGGAGAGTCTGCCCAACCCATTGCTGAAGATGGAAAAGGTCAGCGCTGGCTATGGGGATCGCATCATCCTCGACTCCATCAAGCTCAACCTGGTGCCGGGTTCACGTATCGGTCTGCTGGGGCGTAATGGTGCCGGTAAATCGACGCTGATCAAACTGCTGGCAGGCGAGCTTAACCCGGTCAGCGGTGAAATCGGGCTGGCGAAGGGCATCAAGCTTGGCTACTTCGCCCAGCATCAGCTGGAATTTTTACGCGCGGATGAATCCCCGATTCAGCACCTGGCGCGGCTGGCCCCACAGGAAATGGAGCAGAAGCTGCGCGACTATCTCGGCGGTTTTGGCTTCCAGGGCGATAAGGTCACCGAAAACACCGAGCGCTTCTCCGGCGGCGAAAAAGCTCGCCTGGTACTGGCACTGATTGTCTGGCAGCGCCCGAACCTGCTGCTGCTCGATGAACCAACGAACCACCTGGATCTCGACATGCGTCAGGCACTGACCGAAGCGCTGATCGAGTTCGAAGGCGCACTGGTTGTCGTCTCGCACGATCGCCACCTGATCCGCTCCACCACCGACGACCTCTACTTAGTCCACGACGGTAAAGTCGAACCGTTTGACGGCGACCTGGAAGACTACCAACAGTGGCTGACGGACGTGCAAAAGCAGGAAAATCAGCCGGAAGAGTCCGCGAAGGACAACGCCAACAGCGCACAGGCACGTAAAGACCAGAAGCGCCGTGAAGCGGAACTTCGCACCCAGACACAGCCGCTGCGTAAAGAGATCGCCCGTCTCGAAAAAGAGATGGAAAAACTCAATGCGAGGCTCGCCACCGTTGAAGAGAAGCTGGGCGACAGCGGACTGTACGACCAGAGCCGCAAAGCCGAGCTGACTGACTGCCTGCAAACCCAGGCGAAAACCAGGTCCAGCCTCGAAGAGTGTGAGATGGCATGGCTGGATGCGCAGGAACAACTGGAAGCGATTATAGTAAATAACTGACAAGAATTAGCATCGCATCGTTATGACCCAAATCATTCCATCAGACTTCGACCTCGCCGTTGAAGAGAGCGCAGAGTTTGTGCCCATGCGCGGCGTGGCGAATCGCCACCTGCAGACCATGCTGCCGCGCCTGATCCGCCGCAAGGTGCAGTTCACCCCATACTGGCAACGCCTGGATTTGCCGGACGGCGACTTTTTGGATCTCGCCTGGAGCGAAGAACCGGAGCAGGCCAGACATAAACCCCGCCTGGTGGTGTTTCATGGTCTGGAAGGCAGTCTGTACAGTCCTTACGCGCACGGATTAATCCAGGCCGCGAAAGACCGTGGCTGGCTCGGCGTGGTCATGCATTTTCGCGGATGCAGCGGCGAGCCAAATCGCCAGAAGCGTATCTACCACTCGGGTGAAACGGAAGACGGCACCTGGTTTTTACACTGGCTGAGAGAGAACTTTGGTACGGTGCCAACGGCGGCCGTAGGGTATTCGCTGGGCGGAAATATGCTGGCCTGCCTGCTGGCAAAAGAGGGTGAAACGGTCCCGCTGGACGCAGCCGTAATTGTCTCTGCCCCCTTCATGCTGGAACAGTGCAGCTACCATATGGAAAAAGGGTTTTCCCGGGTGTATCAGCGTTATCTGCTCAATCTGCTGAAAGCCAATGCAGCGCGTAAACTGAAGGCCTATCCGGATACCTTGCCGGTCAGCTTGCGTCAGCTCAAAAAGGTGCGCCGTATTCGCGAGTTCGACGACCTGATCACCGCCAAAATTCATGGCTTTGCCGACGCAATTGACTACTATCGCCAGTGCAGCGCGATGCCGTTGCTGAGCAAAATCACTCAGCCGACGCTCATCATTCATGCCAAAGATGACCCGTTCATGGATCATCACTCAATACCGGCGCAGGAATTTTTGCCTGACAACGTTCACTATCAGTTGACCGAACATGGCGGTCACGTGGGGTTTGTCGGCGGCACGTTACGTCGCCCGAAAATGTGGCTGGAGGCGCGCATTCCTGACTGGTTAACCGCTTATCTGGACGGTGCAAAATGATCATCCCCTGGCAGGATCTGTCTCCCGAAACGCTCGATAATCTGATTGAAAGCTTTGTATTGCGTGAAGGCACCGATTATGGTGAACATGAACGTTCGCTTGAACAAAAGGTCAGCGATGTAAAGCGCCAGCTCAAAAGCGGCGACGTGGTGCTGGTATGGTCTGAACTGCATGAAACGGTCAATATCATGCCCCGCAACGCGTTTCACGGCTGACCTTTAAACCTTTCCAGTCAGGGAGTTGCTATGTCTGCCAGACATCCGGTTATTGCCGTAACGGGTTCGAGTGGTGCGGGCACCACCACCACCAGCCTCGCCTTTCGCAAAATTTTCGCTCAGCTGAATTTACGGGCGGCAGAAGTTGAAGGCGACAGCTTTCACCGCTACACGCGCCCGGAGATGGACATGGCCATCCGCAAGGCGCGCGATCTCGGCAAACACATCAGTTATTTCGGCCCGGAGGCCAACGATTTCGGTCTGCTGGAGCAAACCTTTCTTGAATATGGCCAGACCGGCAAAGGGCAATCCCGCAAATATCTGCATACCTACGACGAAGCCGTTCCCTGGAACCAGGTGCCGGGAACCTTTACCCCCTGGCAACCACTGCCGGAACCTACCGACGTGCTGTTTTACGAAGGGCTGCACGGTGGCGTGGTCACGCCGCAGCACGACGTCGCACGTCATGTGGATCTGTTGGTCGGGGTGGTACCGATCGTTAACCTGGAGTGGATACAGAAACTGACGCGTGACATCAGCGAGCGCGGTCATTCGCGTGAGGCGGTGATGGATTCGGTGGTACGCTCAATGGAAGATTACATCAACTTCCTGACGCCACAGTTTTCCCGTACCCATATTAACTTCCAGCGTGTGCCGACGGTGGATACCTCCAACCCGTTCGCCGCCAAAAGCATTCCGTCGTTGGATGAGAGCTTTGTGGTTATCCATTTCCGCAATCTCGAAGGCATTGATTACCCGTGGCTGCTGGCGATGCTGCAAGGCTCGTTTATTTCGCACATGAATACATTGGTGGTACCCGGTGGAAAAATGGGGCTGGCGATGGAGTTAATCATGACACCACTGGTGCAGCGGCTGATGGAAGGGAAGCAGATCGCGTAATCATGTCCCCTCTCCCCGTGGGTTGAGGGATCCCCACAAATTACAGGTTGGCACAGAATACCCCCTCTCCCTTGAGGGAGAGGGCTGGGGTGAGGGGGAACATAAAGCAGTAGTGGTTATTCCGTTCACTTTATGTTGATTGCTACTCTGTAACGACGATACAGGTGAACGTGCCAGGGCGGTTCACCGCCACCGCCCTGGCAACCCGGGCTCCCGGCAGGAAAATCGCCGCTGCGCGGTACCCTCAGCTTATTCCTTCAGGCTTCGGGTCGGGCATTAGCCTGCATCTGAAGTGGTTTAATAGTTTTAGACACGTTCAGAGGTTATAAATTAAATAACTGATGAGGTGCAAAAAATGAATTCACGCCGATTTACCCCAGAGTTTAAACGCGAGTGCGCTGAGCTGGTCCTTGACCATGGCTACTCATTCCGCCAGGCCTGCGAAGCCTCTGATGTCGGTGTCACGGCCATGAGACGCTGGGTCAGACAGCTTGAAATTGAACGTGGTGGCCTGGTTTTATCCGGTCAGGGCATCCCCTCTCCGGCTCCTCCGCTCACGCCAGAGCAGCAGTACATTCGTCAGCTTGAAGAACGGGTTCAGCGGCTTGAGAGGGACAAGGAGATATTAAAAAAGGCTACAGCTTTGCTGATGTCGGACGCCAGCAAGCCCTGAAACTTGTCGCCGCCCTGAGCCAGGAATACAGCGTAAAAGAGCTCTGTGCGGTCCTCGGCGTTTGCCGGAGTCTGGTTTACTACCATCGCAAACGCCAGAAACAACCGGATACGACGCGAATTGCCCTACAGCGAAGGGTGGCCGAGCTACACCGTCTTGGGCGGGGCTCAGCCGGAGCAAGAACGTTGTCTTTACTGCTTCGCCGCGAAGGAGAAAACGTTGGGCGTTACAAGGCCGGGCGACTGATGAAAGAAGCCGGTCTGGTGAGCAGGCAGCCCGGAAAACACCGCTATCGCCTGTGTAACCGGCAGTCTAATCTGGCGGAAAATCATCTCAGTCGCAATTTTACGGTAAATGCACCGGATAATGTGTGGTGTGGAGATATCACTTTTATCAGAACACAAGCGGGCTGGCTGTATCTGGCAGTGGTACTGGATTTATACGCGCGAAAAGTGGTGGGTTGGGCGTTCTCGTCTGTGGCTGACAGCCAGCTGGCGCAGAATGCCCTTACAATGGCCTGGGAAAACCGGGGCCGTCCAAAAGGATTAATGTTCCACTCTGACCAGGGTTCTCAGTATGCCAGCATGTCATACAGGGACATAGCGAAGCTGTACGGCATCAGACTCAGCATGAGTCGCAAAGGAAACTGCTGGGACAATGCCGTTGCAGAGAGGCTGTTCCGGAGTCTTAAAACGGAATGGTTGTTACGTGAAGGCTACCGAAACAGAAGTGAAGCAGTGAAGGATGTGGTTCAGTACCTGAGTGGGTATTACAACCGGGTAAGGCCGCATAAAAACAACGGAGGGTTAACACCTGCCGAGATGGAAAGACAAAGAACCTCAGGTCGTGTCCAAATTAAGTAGACCACTTCAATCCCTGCAGGCAATGCCCTCTCGGCGCATCCCTGCGCCTCGCCCCGGCCTTACGGAAACGCTTCGGCGATTTTCAGCCGGACCATGGAGTCGCTATAAGTCTTATATTTCAATGAAATAGTTTAATTGCTTAAGAAGAAAAAAATTACTGGGGAACCCTCAGCCCCGTGGGAGAGGGTTACGGTGAGGGCATCTACGCGCACGATGCCCCCGACTTCACGCCTCAATCACTTCATACGAATGCGTGATTTTTACCGCTTTCTCCAGCATTAACGCCACAGAGCAGTATTTTTCAGCCGAAAGATCGACCGCGCGTGATACCGCCGCGTCCTTCAGCGCTGTGCCAGTAACAACAAAATGCAGGTTGATGTGCGTAAACAGGCGCGGTGCCTCTTCGCGACGTTCGGACGTGAGCTTGACTTCGCAGCCGGTCACGTCGTGACGGCCTTTTTGCAAAATCGACACCACGTCGATGGCACTGCATCCACCAGCGGCCATCAGCACCATCTCCATTGGACTTGGCGCTTTATCGCCGGAGTTACCATCCATCAAAATCTGGTGCCCGGAAGCGGATTCGCCCAGGAACGTTAAACCTTCAACCCATTTCACACGCGCTTGCATATATTCCTTAACTCCAACGTTGCATTTTTGGTGACAGATTACGCGCGCGTTACATTTCTCGCAATGGAAGGCGACCTGCGTCATGCTGAAGCGAGACACCAGGAGACACGCGGCGAAAGCTATGCTAAAACACTCAGGATGCTACAGTAATACATTGACGTTACACATGTATGCAGAGGACATCAAACTTTACTGGCTGCGAAACGTTACGACAGCCGACTTCCCAGGTATGGGTAAGAATTCGATTGCAACCCCAGAGTCAGGATGCGATTTATGACTCTGGAGACAGCTTATAACAGAGGATAACAGCGCATGGTGCTTGGCAAACCGCAAACAGACCCGACTCTCGAATGGTTCTTGTCTCATTGCCACATTCATAAGTACCCATCGAAGAGCACGCTGATTCACCAGGGTGAAAAAGCGGAAACGTTGTATTACATCGTCAAAGGCTCGGTGGCAGTGCTGATCAAAGATGAAGAAGGGAAAGAGATGATCCTTTCTTATCTGAACCAGGGCGATTTCATCGGCGAACTGGGCCTGTTTGAAGAAGGCCAGGAACGTAGTGCCTGGGTTCGTGCAAAAACAGCATGTGAAGTGGCTGAAATCTCCTACAAGAAATTCCGTCAGTTGATCCAGGTTAACCCGGACATCCTGATGCGTCTTTCTTCCCAGATGGCTCGCCGTCTGCAGGTTACGTCTGAGAAAGTGGGCAACCTTGCCTTCCTCGACGTGACCGGTCGTATCGCGCAGACGCTGCTGAACCTGGCGAAACAACCAGATGCCATGACCCACCCGGACGGTATGCAAATTAAAATCACCCGTCAGGAAATTGGTCAGATCGTCGGTTGCTCTCGTGAAACAGTGGGTCGTATCCTGAAAATGCTGGAAGACCAGAATCTGATCTCCGCGCACGGTAAAACCATCGTGGTTTACGGAACTCGTTAATTCCGGCCAAACGGCGTGTCATCGCAAGGTGTCACGCCGTTTTTGTCTCTATTCCCCCATGTGGCGCAGGCTGATCTACCACCCGGAAGTTAACTATGCACTGCGACAAACGCTGGTGTTGTGCCTTCCTGTGGCCGTGGGTTTGATCCTCGGACACCTTCAACAGGGTCTGCTGTTTTCTCTCGTTCCCGCCTGCTGCAACATCGCCGGTCTGGACACGCCCCATAAGCGATTTTTCAAACGTCTGATTATTGGTGGCTGCCTGTTTGCTGGCTGTAGCCTCGCCGTGCAACTCCTGCTGACCCGCGATATCCCGCTGCCGCTGATTTTAACCGTGCTGGCGATGACGCTGGGAGTAACGGCTGAAATCAGCTCACTGCATGCCCGCCTGCTACCTGCCTCGCTGATTGCGGCCATCTTTACCCTTAGCCTCGCGGGTAATATGCCGGTGTGGGAGCCGCTGCTGATCTACGCTCTCGGCACGCTATGGTACGGGTTGTTTAACTGGTTCTGGTTCTGGATGTGGCGGGAACAGCCGCTGCGCGAATCCCTGAGCCTGCTCTATATCCTGCTGGCGGATTACTGTGAAGCAAAGTACACCCTGCTCACCCAGCACACCGATCCGGAAAAATCACTGCCGCCGCTGCTGGCACGCCAGCAGAAAGTGGTGGATCTCATCAGCCAGTGTTACCAACAGCTACATATGCTCGCCGCCAATAAAAACCATGAGTACAAACGGCTGCTCCGCGTATTCCAGGTGGGGCTGGATCTGCAGGAGCATATCTCGGTAAGCCTGCATCAGCCGCAGGAGGTGCAGAAGCTGGTCGAGCGCAGCCACGCAGAAGCGGTGATCCGCTGGAACGCGCAAACCGTTGCCGCGCGCCTTCGCGTGCTGGCGGACGATATTCTGTATCACCGCTACCCGACGCGCTTCAACATGGACAAACAGCTCGGTGCGCTGGAAAAAATTGCCCGTCAGCATGCGGATAACCCGGTCGGGCAGTTTGCCGCATGGCATTTCAGCCGCATCGCGCGCGTGCTACGCACCCAGCGGCCACTCTATCCACGCGACCTGATGGCCGATAAACAAAAGCGTCTGCCGCTACTGCCTGCCCTCAGAAGCTATTTATCCCTGAAATCCGCCGCCCTGCGCAACGCCGCGCGGATCAGCGTCATGCTCAGCATCGCCAGCCTGATGGGTGTGGCGCTGCATCTGCCGAAACCGTACTGGATCTTAATGACCATACTGTTTGTCACGCAGAACGGTTATGGCGCAACGCGGGTGCGTATTCTGCACCGGGCGGGCGGTACAATGGCGGGGCTGATTATTGCAGGCGTGACGCTACACTTTCACGTCCCGGAAGGGTATACGCTGGTGGGCATGCTGGCGATAACGCTGGTGAGCTATCTGATCATCCGCAAGAACTACGGCTGGGCGATGGTGGGCTTTACCGTAACTGCGGTGTATACCCTGCAGCTGCTCACGCTGAACGGCGAACAGTTTATTATTGCCAGGCTGGTGGATACGCTGATTGGCTGTCTGATTGCTTTTGGCGGCATGGTCTGGCTGTGGCCGCAATGGCAAAGCGGGTTACTCAGGCAGAACGCCCATGATGCACTGGAAGCAGACCAGCAGGCGATCCGCTTAATACTGAGCGACGACCCGCAACCCTCCCCGCTGGCGTACCAGCGAATGAGGGTTAATCAGGCACATAATGCCCTGTTTAACTCCCTTAACCAGGCCATGCTGGAACCGGGCTTTAACTCGAATTATCTGGCAGACATGAAGCTGTGGGTAACCCACAGCCAGTTTATCGTCGAGCATATCAACGCCATGACCACGCTCGCACGCGAGCATACGATGCTGACGCCGGATCTGGCACAACGCTATTTGCAGTCGTGTGAAATTGCCCTGCAGCGCTGTCAGCAGCGTCTGGAGTATGACGCGCCGGGAGAAACGGGAGATGCAAACATTCTGGAAGCGCCGGAAACGCTGACCCACGGACCGATGAGCACCCTGGAGCAGCATTTGCAGCGCATTCTGGGGCATTTGAACACCATGCACACCATTTCGTCGGTGGCATGGCGTCAGCGTCCGCATCACGGCATATGGCTAACGCGTGTGTTAAAGCGGACGCCATATTGATTGCGTCGGGCAATGAGGTTATCCCCGGACTATCTTCCCGACCGCTGCGGCAAAGCGGTTTAACCCCTCTTCAATATCTTTCTCTGCCACCACCAGCGACGGCGCAAAGCGCATCACGTCTGGCCCGGCATTAAGCACCATCACCCCTTCGTGGGCTGCGGCATGCAGGAAATCGCGCGCACGGCCTTTGTATTGCGGCTTCAGCTCGGCACCAATCAACAACCCCATACCGCGGATCTCGCTGAACACGTCATACTGGTCGTCAATCTGTTGCAGATGCTTCACAAACAGCTCACGCTTCGCACTTACGCCATCAAGCACTTCAGGTGTGTTGATGATATCGAACGCGGCACCCGCAACGGCGCAGGCCAGCGGGTTTCCGCCGTAGGTCGAACCGTGGGAACCCACGTGGAACGCAGAGGCGATATCCTGGGTGGTGAGCACCGCACTGACCGGGAAGCCACCGCCGAGCGCTTTAGCGCTGGTCAGAATATCGGGGGTTACGCCGTAATGCATGTAGGCGAACAAATCGCCGGTACGCCCCATCCCGCTCTGTACTTCGTCAAACACCAGCAACGCCTGATGCGCATCGCACAGCTCGCGCAGCCCCTTCAGGAATTCCGGGGTTGCAGCCGTGACGCCACCTTCACCCTGAATTGGCTCCACGACCACCGCGCAGGTGTGATCGTCCATGACCGCTTTCACCGCGTGCAGATCGTTAAACGGCACGTGGATAATGTCGGCCGGTTTGGGACCAAAGCCGTCGGAGTACTTCGGCTGGCCGCCAACGGAAACGGTAAACAGTGAGCGTCCGTGGAACGCGTTATGGAAGGCAATGATTTTGGTTTTGTACGGGCTGTGACGCGTTGAGGCGTAGTAACGTGCCAGTTTGAATGCGGTTTCGTTGGCTTCAGTGCCAGAGTTCATAAACAGCACACGCTCAGCAAACGTCGCATCGATTATCTTACGCCCCAGGCGCAAAGCCGGTTCGTTGGTAAAGACGTTGCTGGTGTGCCACAGGGTTTCTCCCTGAGTTTTCAGCGCCTCCACCAGCGCAGGATGACAATGACCCAGCGCCGTCACCGCAATCCCACCGGCGAAATCTACGTACTCTTTACCCTGCTGATCCCAGACGCGACTGCCTTTTCCTTTCACCGGGATAAACTCAGCCGGAGCATAAATTGGCAGAATGACTTCATCAAATGTTGCGCGGGTGATTGCTGGTTGTTCAGTTGCCATGTCATGACCATCCATTTTATGTCACATTGATTGTGAAAATATAATCACAAAATATGCATAAAAATCACAACAAGGCAATAGATATTCAGCGATTAAGGAAATTCGCCAGCAGCTGGTGGCCCTGTTCGCTCAGAATACTCTCCGGGTGGAACTGCACCCCTTCAAGATCCCATTCACGGTGGCGAATCCCCATGATCTCCTGCGTTTCACTC
The DNA here is from genome assembly GCA_014169315.1 of Enterobacter cloacae. Classification (NCBI taxonomy): domain Bacteria; kingdom Pseudomonadati; phylum Pseudomonadota; class Gammaproteobacteria; order Enterobacterales; family Enterobacteriaceae; genus Enterobacter; species Enterobacter cloacae. The sequence continues at coordinate 4,180,847 of AP022133.1, forward strand.
CAGGCAGTCACGTCAAAACAGGCGGGCAGGGTTGGCGGATCAATGACCAGAGAATGGTAGCGGGTGACGGTTAACGGATTATTTAACCCCGTGAACACGCCAGTACCCGTGTGGGTAACCGGTGCCGTTTTGCCGTGCATCACTGTGGCCGCGCGAACGATGGTCGCACCAAAGACCTGAGCAATGGCCTGATGACCCAGGCAGACGCCCAGGATCGGTAGCTTACCCGCATAGTGGCGGATAACGTCCAGAGAGATACCGGACTCCGACGGGGTACACGGCCCTGGCGAGATGACAATTTTCTGCGGGGCCAGCGTTTCAATCTCTGCCAGGCTGATGTCGTCATTACGGCGAACAACGACCTCTGCACCCAGTTCGCAGAAATACTGGTAAAGGTTCCAGGTGAAGGAATCGTAGTTATCAATCAGCAGGATCATGGCGGCTCCAGAACAAAAAGGCCGCTCTATTCTACTCAGTTTCCCGTGCTTCGCTCACCACTTTGCGAAAGATCGCGCTCAGGGCCGTCAAATCCCCCATTGCTCCGTTCTGATTGGCACGCTTCCAGTGGGCCGGATCGATATCGCGCCAGTCCAGCAAGTAACTGGCGTGGATAGCCAGTTGTTCAAAGAAAATGCGCTGTGCAATACCATTACCGCTCATAAAAGGATGCAGCATGTTAATTTCACAATAGTAGTGGCTGATCCTGGCAATAAACGCCTCTTTTCCACATCCCACCAGATAACCTTCATTTTCCAGTTTTTCCATCAATTCGTTACCGGCTTTCTCGATGTAGTCAAAGTGGCAAAACAGGATATCGCCCTTAGAAATATCGACGCGACGGTACTTGCCTGCATTCTCCACGAGTCCGTGATAGAGATGGTAGTGAATGGCGCACAGATGGGGCAACCCGGGCGCATGTGGCCCAAGCGGCAGCGTCCCGATGAGAGAGGCAGAAGGACCATTCCCCTCTTCAAGGCGGCAGCTGGCCTGAAAATTCACAGTACGTTGCTGTTCCCAGAGACGGGATTTTTGCTTGTCGGTGAGTTTTTTCACTTAACGCCTCCCTGAATGTGTCCGTTTGCCACAAGTATAAGCAGCAAAACGCGCTTTCGCAGGGAGGGCTAAATAACACGGGCGAAGCGTGCCCGTGTCAAAGACAGTTACGGCAGAACTTTGGCTGAGAGGATAACCACCGGTTTTGACGGCACGTTCTGGTATGGGCCAACGTCGTGGGTAGGTACCTGAGAGATCTTATCAGCGACATCCATTCCTTTCACAATTTTACCGAAGACCGCATAACCGAAGTCACGCTGACCGTGGTCGAGGAAGGCGTTGTCTGCAACGTTCAGGAAGAACTGGCTGGTGGCGCTGTCTTTATCTGCAGTACGCGCCATAGAGATGGTGCCACGTTTGTTCAGCAGGCCGTTGTCCGCTTCGTTCTTAATGGGTGGATTCGGCTGTTTTTGCTGCATTTGCTCGTTAAAGCCACCGCCCTGCACCATAAAGCCTGGGATCACACGGTGGAACGTGGTGTTGTTGTAGAAACCACTGTTCACGTAGTCGAGGAAGTTTTTCACAGAAACAGGAGCTTTCTGGCTATTCAGTTCCAGCTCAATATTCCCGGCAGAGGTCGTCAGCAGGACGTGAGGGTCTCCTTTTGCTGCCAGCGCAGCAGGGGAAACGGCAGAAAGAGCAAACACAGCTGCGACAGCCGCCAGTGTTGATTTGAGCATGAGAATTCCTTAACAAAGCGCAGTATAGAAAGCGAATGGTCTGATTCTAAAGAGCAGTATGAACCGAGGCCAGCCTTTTACCTAATTTTACGAAATTGAAACAGTTGTAACCACGCAAACGATTGAACACACCAGTAAAAGATGTGATTCGCATCACATAAAATATTGTAACGAAGATCTAATTTTCTGGAAAAGATTTAAATAGATCACTTTCGCGACTAAAATCTGCCCGCTCAAACGCAGTCGATGCGTTTTATTTTACTTTGAACAGGCCAGACATGACTAACAGCAATCGCATCAAGCTCACATGGATCAGCTTCTTCTCCTACGCCCTGACTGGCGCGTTGGTGATCGTCACCGGGATGGTGATGGGAAATATCGCAGACTACTTCCAGCTGCCCGTTTCCAGCATGAGTAATACCTTCACCTTCCTCAACGCGGGGATCCTGATCTCCATCTTCCTGAACGCCTGGCTGATGGAAATCGTGCCACTGAAAACGCAGCTGCGTTTTGGTTTTGTGCTCATGCTCGCCGCCGTGGCAGGCCTGATGTTAAGCCACAGCATCGCCCTGTTCTCTGCCGCCATGTTCGTACTTGGCCTGGTGAGTGGGATCACGATGTCTATCGGGACGTTCCTCATCACCCACATGTATGAAGGCCGTCAGCGCGGCGCGCGTCTGCTGTTTACCGACTCCTTCTTCAGCATGGCCGGGATGATCTTCCCGATGGTCGCTGCCGTTCTGCTGGCGCGCAGCATTGAATGGTACTGGGTGTATGCCTGCATCGGCCTGGTCTACGTGGCGATCTTTATCCTGACCTTCGGTTGCGAATTCCCGGTTCTGGGCAAAAAAGCACAGACCACGGCTGAACCTGTCGCGAAAGAAAAGTGGGGCATCGGCGTCTTGTTCCTCTCCATCGCCGCCCTGTGCTACATCCTGGGCCAGTTGGGCTTTATCTCCTGGGTACCGGAATACGCCAAAGGTCTGGGCATGAGCCTGAATGACGCAGGCAAACTGGTAAGCGATTTCTGGATGTCTTACATGTTCGGCATGTGGGCGTTTAGCTTCATCCTGCGCTTCTTCGACCTGCAGCGCATTCTGACCGTGCTGGCAGGGATGGCAACCGTACTGATGTATCTGTTCATCAACGGTTCCCCGGAACACATGCCGTGGTTCATTCTGACCCTGGGCTTCTTCTCCAGCGCGATTTACACCTCGATCATCACCCTGGGCTCTTTGCAAACCAAAGTGGCCTCGCCAAAACTGGTTAACTTCGTGCTGACCTGTGGCACCATCGGCACCATGCTGACCTTCGTGGTCACCGGCCCGATTGTGGCCCACAGCGGCCCGCTGGCTGCACTGCACACGGCTAACGGCCTTTACGCTGTGGTGTTCATTATGTGCTTCGTTCTCGGTTTTGTGACCCGCCACCGCCAGCACGGCGCGGCAGCGGCTTCTCACTAATCCTCCGACGCCCCTTTGCTCTCAGCAGAGGGGCTGTTTCTGGCAAAGCTCACCTCTTCTCCCCCGCTATCCATCTGGATCCAGGTCTGCGCCAGCTGCGTGGTGGCGATAATGCGCCCCTGACGAATCGACCAGCGTACCGGAACCTGACAACGCACCGCTTCAAACCCACTCTCCGCAGGCAGAATAACCAGGTTTGCCGGGTTCCCCGTCCCGATACCGTAATCGCTCAGACCAAAGGTTCGGGCACTGTTATGGGTAATCAGATTCAGGCCGCTGTCGATTTGCGGATAGCCCATCATCTGACACACGTGTAACCCCATATGCAGCACCTGCAGCATATTGCCGGTGCCAAGCGGGTACCACGGATCAAAGACATCATCATGACCGAAGCAGACGTTAATCCCCGCCTCCTGAAGTTCTTTCACGCGGGTAATGCCCCGGCGTTTCGGATAGTCGTCAAAGCGACCCTGAAGGTGAATGTTCACCAGCGGGTTCGCCACAAAGTTAATACCCGACATTTTCAGCAGACGAAACAGCCGCGAAGTGTAAGCGCCGTTATAGGAGTGCATGGCGGTAGTGTGGCTGGCGGTCACACGCGGGCCGATACCCGCCTCATACGCCAGCGTCGCCACCGTCTCCACGAATCGGGACTGTTCATCGTCGATTTCATCGCAGTGAATATCCAGCGGACGGTCATATTTCTTTGCCAGTGCAAAGGCGATGTGCAGCGACTGCACGCCATACTCACGGGTGAACTCAAAATGCGGGATTGCTCCCACCACATCCGCCCCCAGCTTTAACGCCTCTTCCAGCAACGCCGCGCCGTTCGGGTAGGAGAGGATACCTTCCTGCGGAAACGCCACGATTTGCAGCGTGACCCACGGCGCGGCCTCCTGCTTCACCTCCAGCATCGCCTTCAGCGCGGTGAGCGTCGGGTCAGAAACATCCACGTGAGTACGGACGAACTGGATACCGTTAGCAATTTGCCACTTCAGCGTCTTCCAGGCACGCGCCTTCACATCTTCGTGGCTGAGCAGCGCCTTGCGCTCGGCCCAGCGCTCAATGCCTTCAAAGAGCGTGCCGGACTGATTCCAGTTCGGCTCACCCGCCGTCTGGGTGGTATCGAGGTGAATATGCGGCTCAATAAACGGCGGGATCGCGAGCCCTCCACGGGCATTTAAGATCTCGTAACTTTCGGCGCGGGTATCGTCCATTGGCGTGATATCACCAAAACGACCGTTCTCAATGGCAAGTTGCCACAGCCCATCACGACCCGGTAAACGAACATTCTGAACCAGCCAAAGCGGTGTTGTAGACATACCTTTCCCCCGAAAAATGCGGCTGAAATTTAGGAGTACCCATTTTTAAAAATGAGCACCCTGATTGGTACACAAAATCGACGACAACGAAAAGCCTGTGATTTCTATAACTTATAAAAATCCTGACAAATCAGCAATCTACCACCTAAGTAGTAGGTGAAGGCGTATTTGATTTGCATCAATAAGCGCCTCTGCTGAATCGTTAAGGTAGGCAGTAATAGAAAAGAAATCGAGGCAAAAATGAGCAAAGTCAGACTCGCTATCATCGGTAACGGTATGGTCGGCCACCGCTTTATTGAGGATCTTCTCGATAAAGCTGACGCAGCCCGGTTCGATATTACCGTATTTTGTGAAGAACCCCGTAAAGCGTACGACCGTGTGCACTTATCTTCCTACTTCGCCCACCATACCGCTGAAGAGCTTTCTTTGGTACGTGAAGGGTTTTACGAGAAGCATGGCGTAAAAGTGCTGGTAGGCGAACGCGCTATCACCATCAACCGTCAGGAAAAAGTGATCCACTCCAGCGCCGGACGCACGGTTTTCTACGACAAACTGATCATGGCGACTGGCTCATATCCGTGGATCCCGCCAATTAAAGGCTCGGAAACCCAGGATTGCTTCGTTTACCGTACCATTGAAGACCTGAAGGCAATCGAAAACTGTGCCCGCCGCAGTAAACGCGGTGCCGTCGTCGGTGGCGGACTGCTGGGTCTGGAAGCGGCTGGCGCGCTGAAAAACCTCGGCGTTGAAACCCACGTCATCGAATTTGCCCCGATGCTGATGGCTGAACAGCTGGACCACATGGGTGGTGATCAGCTTAAGCGTAAAATCGAAAGTATGGGTGTGAAAGTTCACACCAGCAAGAACACCAAAGAGATCGTTCAGGAAGGTACTGAAGCGCGTAAAACGATGCGCTTTGCCGACGGCAGCGAGCTGGAAGTGGACTTTATTGTCTTCTCTACGGGTATTCGCCCGCGCGACAAAATGGCCACCCAGTGCGGTCTGGCCGTGGCGCAGCGCGGCGGGATCATGATTAATGATTCCTGCCAGACCTCCGACCCGGATATCTACGCAATCGGGGAATGTGCCAGCTGGAATAACCGCGTATACGGTCTGGTGGCTCCGGGGTACAAGATGGCGCAGGTCGCCGTTGACCATATCCTCGGCAGCGAAAACGCCTTCACCGGCGCAGACATGAGCGCCAAGCTGAAGCTGCTGGGCGTGGACGTAGGCGGTATTGGCGATGCGCATGGTCGCACTCCAAACTCCCGCAGCTATGTTTATCTCGATGAGAGCAAAGAAGTCTATAAGCGTCTGATCGTAAGCCAGGACAACAAAACCCTGCTCGGTGCGGTACTGGTCGGGGATACCAGCGACTTCGGTAACCTGCTACAGCTGGTGCTGAACGCCATTGAACTGCCGGAAAACCCGGACGCGCTGATCCTCCCGGCTCACGCCTCCAGCGGCAAGCCGTCTATCGGCGTGGATAAACTGCCAGACAGCGCGCAGATTTGCTCCTGCTTCGATGTCACCAAAGGCATGTTGATTTCTGCCATCAACAAAGGCTGCCACACCGTTGCGGCCCTGAAAGCGGAAACCAAAGCCGGTACCGGCTGCGGCGGCTGTATCCCACTGGTCACTCAGGTACTGAACGCCGAGCTGGCGAAACAGGGCATCGAAGTAAACAACAACCTGTGCGAGCACTTCTCTTACTCTCGCCAGGAGCTGTACCATCTGATCCGCGTGGAAGGTATCAAAACCTTCGACGAACTGCTGGCAAAACACGGCCAGGGTTACGGCTGTGAAGTGTGTAAACCAACGGTTGGTTCCCTGCTGGCCTCCTGCTGGAACGAGTATGTGCTCAAACCAGAACACACACCTCTGCAGGACACCAACGACAACTTCCTGGCAAACATCCAGAAAGACGGTACCTACTCCGTGATCCCACGTTCTGCCGGTGGCGAAATCACTCCGGAAGGGCTGGTGGCCGTAGGCCGTATTGCACGTGAATTTAATCTGTACACCAAAATCACCGGTTCCCAGCGTATCGGTCTGTTTGGTGCCCAGAAAGATGACCTGCCAGAAATCTGGCGTCAGCTGATTGAAGCGGGCTTCGAAACCGGCCACGCGTATGCCAAAGCGCTGCGTATGGCAAAAACCTGCGTGGGCAGCACCTGGTGCCGCTACGGCGTGGGCGACAGCGTAGGCTTCGGCGTTGAGCTGGAAAACCGCTACAAAGGCATCCGTACGCCGCACAAAATGAAGTTCGGTGTCTCCGGATGTACCCGTGAATGTGCGGAAGCACAGGGTAAAGACGTGGGTATTATCGCCACCGAGAAAGGCTGGAACCTGTACGTGTGCGGCAACGGTGGGATGAAACCACGCCATGCAGACCTGCTGGCGGCAGACCTCGACCACGATACGCTGATCCAGTATCTCGACCGCTTCATGATGTTCTACATCCGTACCGCCGACAAGCTGACCCGTACCGCCTCCTGGCTGGATAATCTGGATGGCGGCATCGACTACCTGAAATCGGTCATCATCGACGACAAACTGGGCCTGAATGAACAGCTGGAATCCGGGATGGCCCGACTGCGCGAGGCGGTGATTTGCGAGTGGACTGAAACCGTCAACACCCCGGCGGCGCAGACTCGTTTCAAACACTTTATCAACAGCACCCAGCGCGACCCGAACGTGCAGGTTGTGCCTGAGCGCGCACAGCATCGCCCGGCGACGCCTTATGAACGCATTCCGGTCACGCTGGTGGAGGAAAACGCATGAGCCAGTGGGTAAACATTTGCAACATTAACGACATCCTGCCAGCAACCGGCGTCTGTGCGCTGCTGGGTAAAGAGCAGGTCGCGATTTTCCGCCCTCGCCACGATGAACAGGTTTTTGCCATCAGCAATATCGACCCGTTCTTCGACGCCAGCGTGCTCTCCCGTGGGTTGATTGCAGAGCATCAGGGCGAGTTATGGGTCGCCAGCCCATTGAAAAAGCAGCGCTTCCGCTTAAGCGACGGGCACTGCATGGAAGATGAGAGCCACTCGGTGAAGCATTACGACATCCGGGTGAAGGATGGCAAAGTACAGTTACGCAGTTAACGATTTTGAGGGAGGCGCAATGCCTCCCTTTTTTAAACTATTTCTTTTATTTTTCAGGATAATCAAACCATGTTTACAGACACTATTAATAAGTGTGCGGCTAACGCTGCGCGCATTGCACGGCTCAGCCAAAATAATCCGCTCGGCTTCTGGGTCAGCTCCGCAATGGCGGGTGCCTATGTGGGTCTGGGGATTATTTTAATTTTCACTCTCGGTAATCTGCTCGACCCTTCCGTGCGTCCACTGGTCATGGGTGCAACCTTTGGTATTGCTTTAACCCTGGTGATCATCGCCGGTTCTGAGCTTTTCACCGGCCACACGATGTTCCTGACGCTGGGCGTGAAAGCGGGCACTATCAGCCACGGACAGATGTGGGCAATTCTGCCTCAGACCTGGGTGGGTAACCTGCTGGGTTCCATATTTGTAGCACTGCTGTACAGCTGGGGAGGCGGGAGTTTACTGCCGGTTGATACCAGCATCGTACACACCGTCGCGCTGGCAAAAACCACACAGCCTGCGATGGTGCTGTTCTTTAAGGGCGCGCTGTGTAACTGGCTGGTCTGCCTTGCTATCTGGATGGCAATCCGTACCGAAGGCGCGGCGAAGTTCATCGCTATCTGGTGGTGTCTGCTGGCATTTATCGCTTCCGGCTACGAGCACTCCGTTGCCAACATGACGTTGTTTGCCCTTTCCTGGTTCGGCCATCACAGCGATGCCTTCACCCTTTCGGGTATCGGCCATAACCTGTTGTGGGTAACACTGGGCAATACTCTTTCAGGTGCAGTGTTTATGGGGTTAGGTTACTGGTATGCTACCCCTAAAGCGGAGCGTCCGACTCCGGCAAACATCGCAACGGCTCAGGCGAAAGCCCATTCTTAAGAGGTAATGTCGTGGATCACCTGCCTATTTTCTGTCAATTACGCCATCGCGACTGCCTGCTTGTGGGCGGCGGCGATGTGGCTGAACGTAAAGCACGTCTGCTGTTAGAGGCAGGTGCCCGGCTTACCGTAAACGCACTCTCCTTCGCTCCGCAGTTTGACGCCTGGGCGAAAGCTGGAATGCTGACCCTGGCGCAGGGAGAGTTCGACGAGTCCCTGCTCGATACCTGCTGGCTGACCATCGCTGCCACAGACGACGATGAAGTGAACCAGCGCGTCAGCAACGCCTGCGAATCCCGCCGTATCTTCTGTAACGTAGTGGACGCCCCCAAAGAAGCCAGCTTTATTATGCCGTCGATTATCGACCGTTCTCCGCTGATGGTGGCGGTATCGTCCGGCGGAACGTCTCCGGTGCTGGCTCGCCTGCTGCGTGAAAAGCTGGAAGCGGTTCTGCCCCAGCATCTCGGCCAGGTGGCGCACTATGCCGGCCAGCTGCGTTCCCGCGTGAAGAAAACGTTCTCCACCGTCGGCGAGCGTCGCCGTTTCTGGGAAAAATTCTTTGTGAACGACAGGCTGGCGCAGTCGCTGGCAAATCAGGATCAGAAAGCCGTTGAAGAGACGACAGAACAACTTCTCACCGAACCACTGGATCATCGCGGAGAAGTGGTACTGGTGGGCGCGGGGCCTGGCGATGCTGGCTTGCTGACGCTGAAAGGGCTACAACAGATCCAACAGGCGGATATCGTGGTCTACGACCGCCTGGTCTCCGATGACATTATGAACCTGGTGCGCCGGGATGCCGACCGCGTATTTGTGGGCAAACGCGCAGGCTACCACTGCGTACCACAGGAAGAAATTAACCAGATCCTGCTGCGGGAAGCGCAAAAAGGAAAACGCGTGGTACGCCTGAAAGGTGGCGATCCGTTTATCTTTGGGCGTGGCGGTGAAGAGCTGGAAACCCTGTGCAACGCGGGCATTCCGTTCTCCGTGGTACCCGGTATTACGGCGGCGTCCGGCTGTTCGGCCTATTCCGGCATTCCATTGACCCACCGTGACTACGCCCAGAGCGTACGTCTGGTGACGGGCCACCTGAAAACCGGCAGCGAGCTGGACTGGCACAACCTGGCCGCTGAAAAACAGACGCTGGTGTTCTACATGGGACTGAACCAGGCCGCTACGATTCAGGCGAAACTACTGGAACATGGCATGGATGAAGATATGCCCGTCGCACTGGTGGAAAACGGCACATCCATTAAGCAGCGTGTGGTGAAGGGAGCGCTGACGCAGTTAAGTGACCTGGCACAACAAGTTGAAAGCCCGGCGCTGATTGTTGTGGGCCGTGTCGTCGAACTGCGCGAAAAACTGAACTGGTTCTCTAACCACTAACTCATATTTTCCCTTCCCGGGGTAGTCTTTAAACGGACTACCCCCCTCTTACCTGCACCGTTAACATACCGCTCGCAAAATGGAACTTTTCCATTTATTCCCTCGAATTGCATCCAAATAACGTTGTTTAAGACAAGGAATGTGTATGTTCAAACTGGCAAAAGCTGCCGTTCTGGTGGGCTTGTTATCGACCCTTACCGCCTGCACCGGCCACGTTGAAAACACCAAAAATAACTGCAGCTATGATTATCTGCTACATCCGGCGATCTCCATTTCGAAGATCATTGGTGGTTGCGGGCCAGCGGCACAGCAGTAAGCGTTTTTCAGGCGTAAAAAAACCGGGATTACCCGGTTTTTTTGTTTGGTGAAGTGCAGGGGTTGTGCGGCCTGATGCCCTTGCCCTCTCCCAGCGGGAGAGGAAAAAGAGCATTATGGTTTTGCGACAAACCCAATCGCTTCGTACACGGCTTTCAGGGTTTCAGATGCGCGTGCGCTGGCTTTTTCCGCGCCCTCTTTCATCACCTTCTGCAGGAATGCTTCGTCGTTGCGGTAAAGATTGTAACGCGCCTGCAGCTCAGTCAGCATACCGGAAACGGCATCTGCTACCTCACCTTTCAGGTGGCCATACATCTTGCCTTCAAAATGCTGTTCCAGCTCAGGAATGCTCTGCCCAGTGACCCCGGAGAGAATGTCCAGCAGGTTAGAAACACCCGCTTTGTTCTGCACGTCGTAACGCACGACTGGCGGCTCATCAGAATCGGTTACCGCACGCTTAAGCTTTTTGACCACTGATTTCGGGTCTTCCAGCAGACCGATAACGTTGTTGCGGTTATCGTCAGACTTGGACATCTTCTTAGTCGGCTCCAGCAGTGACATCACGCGCGCACCGGACTTCGGAATAAACGGCTCTGGTACTTTGAACACATCACCGTAAATGGCGTTGAAGCGCTGAGCAATATCGCGGCTCAGTTCCAGATGCTGCTTCTGGTCTTCACCCACCGGAACCTGGTTGGTCTGGTACAGCAGAATATCTGCCGCCATCAGTACCGGGTAGTCGAACAGACCGGCGTTGATGTTTTCAGAGTAACGCGCGGATTTATCCTTGAACTGGGTCATGCGGCTCAGCTCACCGAAATAGGTGTAGCAGTTCAGCGCCCAGCCTAACTGGGCATGCTCCGGTACGTGAGACTGAACAAAGATCGTGCTTTTTTCCGGATCGATACCGCAGGCCAGATACAGCGCCAGCGTATCCAGCGTGGCTTTACGCAGTTTCTCAGGATCCTGACGCGCAGTGATCGCATGGAGATCCACGATGCAGTAAATGCAATGGTAGTCATCCTGCATGCTTACCCACTGACGCAACGCACCCATGTAGTTACCAATGGTCAATTCACCTGACGGCTGTGCGCCACTAAAAACGATGGGCTTAGTCATTTTTCAATTCCTGATGTTCACTGTGCGAAAGCCCGAGTGCGGGCAACAAATCTTTGAAGTGGTCGAACACTACGTCCGGTTCACTCAGCGTAATGGCTTCACCGTAGTTGTAGCCATAGGTTAATCCAACGGAAGGACAACCCGCTGCTCTGGCAGCCAGAATATCATTGCGTGAATCGCCAACAAAGAGCAGCTCCGCAGGGGCTAAGGATAATTTTCCTGCCACCAGCAGAAGCGGTTCCGGATGCGGCTTTTTGTTCTTCACGTCATCGCCGCCCACAATCACGGAGAAATACTTCGCGATATCCAGTGCTTCAAGCAGTGGCGCAACAAACGGCGTCGGTTTGTTAGTCACCAGCCCCAGCGGGATACCTTTGGCGTGAAGCGCACTCAGCGTTTCGGCAACATCCGGGAACAGGAAACTACCCTCTTCCACGGTTTCTTCATAGAAACGATCGAACAGTTTACGCAGAACACGCTGCTGTTCTTCCTGCGGAATGTCGGCGTGATCGACGCTCGGTTTTCCCTGTGCAGAACGTTGCGACGCACGCTCCTGGCGGGCCCAGGTCAACGCGCGCTCCATCAACACATCGGCACCGTTACCAATCCACGTCACGACGCGATCTTCGCCCGCAACGGGTAATTCGAGAGCATACAGCGCCTGGTCGACGGCGCTGCTTAAGCCTGGCGCGCTGTCAACCAGCGTGCCGTCGAGGTCAAATGCTACACCCCGGGTTGCCTGCAATTTATCCATGACTTACCTTTGCCAGTTCACGGCGCATTTCATCAATGACTTTTTTGTAATCCGGTTGGTCGAAGATGGCTGAGCCTGCAACGAACATATCTGCGCCCGCAGCCGCAATCTCACCAATGTTATTCACCTTCACACCACCGTCCACTTCCAGACGGATATCGTAGCCAGACTCATCAATACGGCGGCGCACTTCACGCAGTTTATCGAGGGTCTGAGGGATAAACGACTGACCGCCAAAGCCCGGGTTAACGGACATCAGCAAAATCACGTCCAGCTTATCCATCACGTAGTCGAGATAGCTCAGCGGCGTTGCCGGGTTAAAGACCAGACCGGCTTTACAGCCGTTCTCTTTGATCAGCTGCAGCGTGCGATCCACATGTTCAGAGGCTTCCGGATGGAAGGTAATGATACTCGCCCCCGCCGCGGCAAAATCAGGCACGATACGGTCGACAGGTTTCACCATCAGGTGCACGTCAATCGGTGCGGTGATGCCGTAATTACGCAGCGCCTTGAGTACCATCGGGCCGATAGTCAGATTGGGAACGTAGTGATTATCCATAACGTCGAAATGGACGACATCCGCCCCAGCCGCAAGTGCTTTGGCAGTGTCTTCACCCAGGCGGGCAAAATCGGCCGACAGAATTGAGGGAGCAATCAAAAACTGTTTCATCCGCATCTCCTTGAAGTGTGTTTACCGGCGGGCAAAACGGCTCAGGGGCGATAAAGAGCCAGGAGTTCGTCCACCTTTTTACGTGTGCCGCCGTTGCTGCTAATGCTACGCCGCACCTTGACCTGAAAATGCTTCGCGGCTTTGTACCATTCGCGCGTATCAGGGGTATCGTGATTCGAAATTAACACCGGAATTCTTTTGCTGACCAGCTTTTCCGCCATCTCCGCCAGACGGGCCTGCTCGGCCGGGCTGAAGCTGTTAGTGTGATAGGCGGTGAAGTTCGCCGTTGCAGACAGCGGCGCATAAGGCGGGTCACAATAGACCACCGAATTTGCGTCTGCACGATCCATACACTCTTCATACGAGAGGCAGTGGAATTCAGCATTCTGCGCTTTTTCAGCAAAGTGATACAACTCGGTCTGCGGAAAATACGGGCGCTTATAGCGGCCAAACGGCACGTTAAATTCACCACGCAGATTATACCGGCACAGGCCATTGTAGCCATGACGGTTCAGATAGAGGAACAACAGCGCACGGCGGAAGGGATCCTTGCTCTGGTTAAACTCCGCGCGAAACTGATAGTAGATGTCCGGGTGGTTGTTCTCTGGCGTAAACAGCTTACGCGCCTCTTCCACGTACTCATCAGTACGTCGTTTGACGATGTTATAGAGGCTGATAAGGTCGCTGTTGATATCCGCCAGGATATAACGAGAAAAATCGGTATTCAGGAACACCGATCCCGCCCCCACGAAGGGCTCGATAAGACACTCGCCTTGTGGCAGGTGCTTTTTAATATCATCGAGCAGGGGGTATTTCCCCCCTGCCCATTTCAGAAAAGCGCGATTTTTTTTCATGCTGACTAACTGATTACACCTTCTCCGGCTGTGGAGAAAGCTCCGACAGCATCCTGCGCTTTAAACATTACTTCAGATCGGCCTGCACCTGATGAATCGGCTTCGCCCACGGGTTCTTCGCCTGAACATCGGCTGGCAGTGTCGCAACAGCCCGTTTCGCTTCGTCTTTGGAAGCATAAACGCCGGTTACCAGCACATACCACGGCTGCCCGTTACGGGTCGTCTGATAAACCACATAGTTTTTCAGATTCGATTTCTTCGCCCAACCGTTGAGGTTGTCATAGTTAGACGAACTGCTCAGCTGCAGCGTGTAGTTGCTGGATGGCGCAGACTTCAGAGAACCTACGTTGCCCGCCGTTTTACCTGCAGCGTCGCTGGATGCGGTTGCAGCTGGTGCGGTAGTGGCTGTAGTCGGTGCGGTAGTGGCAGTAGCAGCCGGCGCTGTTGTCGTTACCGTCGCTTTCGGTGCAGCCGTTGTGGCTGGTGCTTTCACCGGCTCACTAACAACAGGTTTCGTCTGAGCAGGTGCTTTTACTTCAGGTGCTTTTACCACGGCCTGAGGTTTGATTTCACGCTTAGGCTCAATCACCGCCTGCTTACGTTCCGGACGCGGTGCAGTTTGTGTCTGGTGCGGTTTGGTTTCCGTAGCGGCGGTTTGCGGCTGAGCGCTACCACCACGAATCGGTGCGACAGTTGCAGGTTCAGTTGGCAGCGTAGAGTTAGCCACTACGTTGTTCACCTGTTCCTGGTTTTGCGGCTGCGTCAGCGCATTGTTCAGGTCACCCTGAACTTCTACACGCTGCTGGCCTTCTGGCGTAGCAGGTGCCTGACCCTGAGCCGGGGTAGAAGAAACTGGCGGCAGAGAAACATCCTGCGGCGTCGTGGTGTTGTTAGTGGCAGTCTGCTCCGTAGAAGCGGCACCTGGCGCTGGCTGTGTGCCGTTCGCCTGAGTGCCCGCATCATTACCAGAAAGGTTGATGCTTTTCTCAGAGGAAGCCGTTTGCTCACTTGAGTTCGTTGACGGTGCTTTCAGCGCGGAGCCAATACCGACAATCAGCAGCACAAGCACCAGAACGCCAAGCCCCATCATGATGTACTGGCGGGACGCCGGTTTCGGCGCTGCCGCTTTTTTACGTTTACGCGGGCGACGCTCTACAGGCTCTTCGTCCATTGAATCTTCTTCGGACTCATAACCCTCTTCTTCTCGCTCATCACGCGCATTGCGGCTACGCGAAGAGCGACGATCGTCTGCATCCAGCTCAACATCGTCAAAGTTGATCTGCGGCTCGTTATCACGTTCTGAAGATTGACGAGAACGACCAGTACGACGATCGCTGGGATCGGGTTTCAGCTCGTCTTCTGGTTTGAATTCATCCATTTAACACCCCACTCAAAGGCTTATGCCAACGACTTTGCATTTCACCTGAAGCTAAACGACCACCTGTTACCGTGGCCTGACCTTTCTAGTTGTTACGACTGCTGACAATCAGCAATAGCGCCAAGAACGACTTCGTGCGGCACTCCGCCGCGCACTTCACTCTTCCCTATTGCAAGTGGGAGTACAAGACGCATCTCACCTGCCAATACTTTTTTATCGCGCATCATGTGGGGTAAATACGCTTGTGCAGACATCACCTGAGGTCCGGTGACCGGCAGGCCAGCACGCTCAAGCAGTGTGATGATGCGCGCCGTCTCTTCCGGTTTGAACTGACCCAGGCGTTCAGAGGTGCGTGCTGCCATGACCATACCGGCAGCAACCGCCTCACCGTGAAGCCAGTTGCCGTAGCCCATTTCGGCTTCAATCGCGTGGCCAAACGTATGCCCCAGATTCAGTAAAGCACGTAAGCCCGTTTCACGCTCGTCTGCCGCAACAACTTCCGCTTTCAGTTCACAGCAACGACGAATGCAGTATGCCAGTGCAGCCTCATCCAGGTGCAACAATGCATCCATATTCTCTTCCAGCCAGATGAAGAACTCGCCATCAAGAATAATGCCGTATTTGATCACTTCAGCAAGGCCAGAAGCCAGCTCGCGTTTTGGCAAGGTTTTCAGACAGTCGAGATCCACCACCACCGATGCAGGCTGGTAGAACGCGCCAATCATGTTTTTACCAAGCGGATGGTTGACTGCCGTTTTGCCACCAACGGAAGAGTCGACCTGAGACAACAGCGTGGTTGGGATCTGAATAAAGCGCACACCACGTTGATAGCTTGCAGCCGCAAACCCCGTCAGATCACCCACAACACCGCCGCCCAGGGCAAGCAGTGTCGTATCGCGACCGTGCGGTTTTTGCAGTAATGCGGTAAAGACGGTGTCCAGCACCGCCAGGCTTTTATACTGCTCGCCATCGGGCAGAATCACACTGTCGACTTTCACGCCCGCCTGCTCAAGCAGCTGGCGAACACGGTCGAGATAAAGCGGAGCCAGTGTCTCATTGGTGACCAGCATCGCCTGATCACCCGCTTTCAGTGGTAAGAAGGAAGCTGGGTCGTTAAACAAACCAGCCGCGATGGTGATAGGGTAACTACGTTCCCCGAGAGTAACTGTAATCCTCTCCATGACGCGACATCCACCTTTAATGCTTTTACCCGCAGGCGAGTGTATATAAAGCCAGAATCAGTTGCTTTCCAGCATATGAATAATCTGGTTTGCAACCACTTTAGCGCTCTGATCGTCAGTACGAATGGTCACATCAGCAATCTCTTCGTACAGAGGATTGCGTTCACCGGCCAGGGCTTCCAGAACTTCGCGTGGCGGCGTTTCAACCTGCAGCAACGGGCGCTTTTTATCGCGCTGCGTACGTGCCAGCTGTTTTTCAATGGTCGTCTCAAGATAGACCACTACGCCACGGGCGGAGAGACGGTTGCGGGTTTCGCGAGATTTCACAGAGCCGCCGCCAGTTGCCAGCACAATGCCCTGTTTTTCCGTGAGTTCGTTGATCACTTTTTCTTCTCGGTCACGGAAACCTTCTTCGCCTTCTACATCGAAGACCCAGCCCACATCAGCTCCGGTTCGTTTCTCAATCTCTTGATCAGAATCGTAAAATTCCATATTGAGTTGTTGAGCTAACTGACGCCCAATAGTGCTTTTGCCGGCACCCATAGGCCCAACCAGAAAGATATTGCGTTTCTCTGCCATTTTTTCGGTACTACTAAGACTATTCGTTAATGGTAATCCCCGCTGCGCAAACATCCGGCGTAGCAGGACATGAACTGAAACCTCATATGCAATAGAGCGAGAGTCAGACTAAAAATTATCTCAATACTCCGGCTTGTTTGGCAACTGATTAAATCACCGCACCAGACGCGTAAGGCAACAAGACCGTAAGTCCAACTCAAATCGGTACTCCTTGTATGCTAATTCATGCCCCACGTCAAACATCTGCAACAAACTGAATGCAAAATCATTGCGGGGATCGTTACCCATCAGTGAATGCCGACCAGGCGCGGGGTAATAAACACCACTAACTCTCGTCGTTCGTTGTCTTTTCCGTCGTGGCGAAAAAGCTGCCCAAGCCAGGGGATTTTCCCAAGCCCCGGCACGCTATCACTCCCGGTTTTATTCTTTTGTGAGAAAATACCGCCCAGTGCCAGCGTTTCTCCACTTTTTACCTCTACTTGCGTTTCTATCTCTTGCTTATCAATTGCCAGCGTTTCGCCATCGGCCTGCTGCAACACCTGCCCCGGCATGTTTTCACTGATGTGCAGCTTCAGGCGCACGCGGCCCCCAGGCAGGACAATGGGTGTGACCTCCATCCCCAGCACCGCCTCTTTAAATTCCACAGACGTTGCCCCACTGTCTCCGCTGGAGACCTGGTAAGGAATTTCGCTACCCTGCTTGATGCTGGCTGGCTGCATATGTGAGGCCAACAATCGCGGACTGGCGATAATATCGACCTGCTGTTTTTGCTCCAGCGCCGACAGTTCCAGATCCAGTAACCTGCCGTTAATGCGTCCAATGTTAAAACCGACATGAGTCGTGGCGCTGGCAACGGATAAGTCGGAACCCAACGTGGTGATCTGCCCCACTTTGCCCGCTTCCGTAGCCTCCGCAAGATTCCATTTCACACCCAGCTCGCGCAGGCTTTTTTCGTTGATTGTCACGATATGTGCCGCCAGCTCTACCTGCGCGACAGGAATGTCCATCTGGGTCGCCCAGTGCTGTAGCGTATCCAGTACCACCTGGTTATCCCGAACCAGCAGGCGGTTGGTGCGTTTGTCGACAGATAAACTCCCCTTTGGACTCAGGAGTTTTTCTGCTGCTTTTTGTAGCGCTTCGGCATCAGCGTAAGAAAAGGAAATGCTCTGCGCTACCAGCGGCGCATCGAGTTGTCGACGCGCCTGTTCTTGCTCCTTACGCGTTTGCTGTTCTCGCTGCCAGGCCGCGGTATACACATAAAAAATGCCCTTATCTTCATGCAGAACAAGCCCGGCGCTGGTAACGACCGTCTGAAGTGCCTGTCGCCACGGGACACGCGTCAGGTTGAGCGACAGTGAGCCGCTCACATCAGGCGATACCACCAGATTACGGTTTTCCTGCATAACGAGTGCCTGTAGTACCTGAACGACAGGGATATCATCCACCACGAGCGTGACCGGTTTCGGTGCTGCTACCAGCGAGTTACTGAACACCAGCAACAATAGCGCTATCCTTATTTTCATGCTTTTTCGTTCCTTCTCGTTGCCACGTCCATTGTTCCGGTTCGCATGCTGCCCCCACATCCACGACCAGTTCCGTTTCATTCATCGCCATCACCCGCCAGCCCACAGATAAGCGTTCTTCTGTTTTCAGGCGATGCCAGCGCTTTTGCCCGTCCTGCAAAATGCCCACATCCATACTCCCCCTCACCATTCCGTGATAGTGCCACTGTGCAAGCTCCCCAATGGCGCAGGGATCGTCCGGCGGATGAAAAGGGTCGCGCATCCCGGTCAGTAACAGCGCAGAACAGACGAGCAGGTATCGCGCACTATTCCGCATGTTCTTGCTCCAGCTGCATGTGCAAACGTAGCCCCGCATCATGTGGAGAAATGGCGAAAGCAGAAACCTGCACATCCCGCTTCATCAGGCGGGAAAAGACAGCTGGTATCGCCTGCCAGTCAGTATCCAGCGTCAGTTCCCCTCCGCTCTGCAGCGGTTTCCAGTAAACCAGCCGGGTACCATCAACCTGAAAATCTAACGGCGAAAAAGGTTGCACCACCCGGGCTTCAACCGTTTCAGTCTGGTACGGTACCTTGCTGGCGGCAGGCCACAGCGACACGTTGGTTCGTACGGCATCAGTCACCTGTAACCGGAGTGCAACACACTGCAAATGTACCGGCCTGAGCAGCGTTCCCCATGCAACCGCCCCCAGAAAAACGGTTCCCAGACACCAACCGAGCACCCGACACCCGGGGCGGCTTTCGCACCAGCGTTCAAGCAGGATGTTCACACGCTACCCCTGGCTCTTGAGCTGAAAAGTGAACATCCAGCGCCCCTGGCGATCCTGCTGTAGTTCACCTGCAGGCCCTGAAGTAAAACCCGCTATTTGCCTGAGCGCATCGCGCAGTACAGAAAGCGCCGGGAGCGAGGTGGCATACCCGATAAGCATCAGCGAAGGGGGCTGGTAACGAAGCTCTGTGAGCCAGACCTCGGGCGGGATCACGTCGGAGAGTGATTCCAGCACCGGTTGCCACGTCAGGCGCTGGGGCCGGATCGCGGGTATCGGCCCTGCGGTGGTCTGTCTCTGACGAGACGCAAGTGCATGCTGGACGGATTGCGTTCCCATCAGCTCACTTTGCAGGACTCGCAGTTTCACAACGTTGTTCATCCTCAAACTGAAAAACACCATCAGGACCAGCAGTAACGTTGCCGCAAAAGCTACAGCCCAGAAACGCAGGCATCGCACGCGTCGTTGCTGTCGCCACGGCATGAAGTTTGTCATGTTCATTCAGGAACCTCGCTCATAGCCAGCGCCAGAGCGATGGTGTAGTCGGCCCCACACTCAGGTAACGGCGGCTGGCAACGGACCAGCGTTTCCCACGGATTGCGAACAGCATCAAACAGCGCGATGTCTTCAGAGGTGAGCGCCAGCAGCGCCGCCAGCTCAGTCACATTTTCCGCTTCTGTGGTAAAACGACGCCCCCACTGGTGGCGCATTGCCCACAGCCACTGGTGCTTATCACGCCAGGCGACGCACTGCGCGGGGGCGACTGCCGGGAGAAGATTAGCCAGCGCGCCTGCATCCGGGGTAATCGTCACCAGTCGCAAACGTAGCGTTTTCGCCAGCGACAAAAGCGTTTCAACCTCTTTGTTTTGTGCGGCAGTCACATGAAATGTGTTGCTGAACGTGTCCTGGGCGTAATCGAAGCACAGCGCATCTGCGGGCATTTCCAGCTCACGCGAGAGCGCCGCCCCTAGCCAGGAGAGCTGCTCGCTGTCGCGTAGCGCGATAGCCGGACGAGGCAGCGATTTTTGCAGGGTACGTGCCGCAGGGAACGAGAGAAAGACACGGTGGTAATGCGGCAACATCCGCCGCCAGTCGCGTAAAGCGTCAACCAGTTGTTCTGGCTGACAAATTTTCCCATCCAGGATAATCCCTTCGGCCAGGGGAACCGCCCACCAGCGGCGCAATCTCCAGCCAGACCTCTCCCGGGTCAGCGCCACAGCCAGCACCTTATCCTGTTGAATATGAACGCCTGTTTGCCATGTTTTAAAAGCCATGCTTCACGATCTCCTTATCGCCCGCCAGGTTGACGGCTATATCAATGAATCAGGCTTGCCTTTATACTACCGCGCGATTGTTTAGAAACTGCCCAAGTGAAACCAAATGGGAAATCTCCGGTGAAGTTCGTAAAGTATTTATTAATCCTTGCAGTCTGTTGCATTCTGCTGGGAGCAGGCTCGATTTATGGTTTGTACAAATATATTGAGCCACAGCTACCTGATGTCGCCACGCTTCGTGATGTGCGGCTCCAGATCCCTATGCAGGTCTATAGCGCCGACGGTGAGTTGATGGCGCAATATGGCGAAAAGCGCCGTATTCCACTGACCTTAAAACAAATTCCACCCACAATGGTGAAAGCGTTTATCGCCACCGAGGACAGCCGTTTCTACGAGCACCACGGTGTCGACCCGGTGGGGATTTTCCGTGCCGCAAGCGTTGCGCTGTTCTCAGGCCATGCCTCTCAGGGGGCAAGTACGATTACACAGCAGCTGGCGCGTAACTTCTTCCTCAGCCCTGAAAAGACGCTGATGCGTAAGATCAAAGAGGTGTTCCTCGCGATCCGCATTGAGCAGTTGCTGAGCAAGGACGAGATCCTTGAGCTTTACCTCAACAAGATCTATCTGGGTTACCGCGCCTATGGTGTGGGGGCTGCCGCGCAGGTCTATTTCGGTAAACCTGTAGAGCAGTTGACGCTTAGCGAAATGGCGACCATCGCGGGTCTGCCTAAAGCACCATCCACGTTTAACCCGCTCTACTCGCTCGATCGCGCCACCGCGCGTCGTAACGTTGTCTTGTCACGCATGTTGAGCGAAGGCTACATCAGCCAGACCGAATACAACCAGGCGCGCAACGATGTCATCGATGCAAACTACCATGCGCCTGAAATTGCCTTTGCGTCACCGTATCTCACGGAGATGGTTCGCCAGGACATGGTGAACCGCTATGGTGAAAGCGCCTATGAAGATGGTTATCGTGTTTACACCACGATCACCCGTAAGGTGCAGCAGGCGGCGCAGGAGGCGGTGCGCAATAACGTGATGGACTACGACATGCGTCACGGTTATCGCGGCCCGTCAAACGTGCTGTGGAAAGTGGGCGAAAGCGCATGGGACAGCAAAAAAATCACCCATTCACTGAAAGCGTTACCAACCTATGGCCCGCTGTTGCCTGCGGTGGTGACTCAGGCCGACCCACAGGAAGCGGTCGCGATGATCGCCGATGGAACGTCGGTATCCCTGCGTATGGACGGGATCCGCTGGGCACGGCCTTATCGTTCTGACACCCTGCAAGGCCCGACGCCGCGCAAAGTGACCGATGCCGTACAGACCGGACAGCAAATCTGGGTACGTCAGGTTGGCGATGCCTGGTGGCTGGCGCAGGTGCCAGACGTAAACTCCGCGCTGGTTTCCATTAATCCGCAGAACGGTGCCGTGATGGCGCTGGTCGGTGGGTTTGATTTCAACCAGAGCAAATTTAACCGCGCAACCCAGGCACTGCGTCAGGTCGGCTCCAATATCAAGCCATTCCTGTACACCGCCGCGATGGACAAAGGGTTGACCCTTGCCAGTATGCTTAATGACGTACCTATCTCGCGCTGGGATGCAGGTGCCGGTTCTGACTGGCAGCCGAAGAACTCCCCGGCGGAATATGCCGGCCCAATCCGTCTTCGTCAGGGTCTGGGGCAGTCGAAAAACGTGGTGATGGTTCGTGCGATGCGTGCGATGGGCGTTGACTATGCGGCACAGTACCTGCAACGTTTCGGTTTCCCGGCACAGAACATTGTCCATACCGAATCGCTGGCACTCGGCTCCGCATCCTTCACGCCGCTTCAGGTCGCTCGTGGGTACTCGGTGATGGCCAACGGCGGGTTCCTGATTGACCCGTACTACATCAGCAAAATCGAGAACGACCAGGGTGGTGTGCTGTTCGAAGCGAAGCCGAAAATTGCCTGTGCTGAATGCGACATTCCGGTGATTTACGGTGATACACCGAAATCCAACGTGCTTGAGAACAAGGACATGGAAGATGTTGCCGTGTCTCAGGAGCAGCAGAACACCGTCGTGCCTCAGCCTCAGCTGGAACAGGCTAACCAGGCGCTGGTTGCACAGAGCAGCGCTCAGGAATATGCCCCTCACGTGATCAACACGCCGTTGTCATTCCTGATCAAGAGCGCGCTGAACACCAATATCTTCGGTGAACCAGGCTGGCAGGGTACCGGCTGGCGTGCAGGGCGCGATTTACAGCGCCATGACATCGGCGGTAAAACGGGGACAACCAACAGTTCGAAAGATGCATGGTTCTCCGGTTACGGCCCTGGCGTCGTGACCTCGGTGTGGATCGGCTTTGACGATCATCGCCGTGATTTAGGCCGCACCACGGCCTCTGGCGCGATTAAAGATCAGATTTCCGGTTACGAAGGCGGGGCGAAGAGTGCGCAACCGGCCTGGGATGCGTATATGAAAGCAGTTCTGGAAGGTGTTCCGGAACAGCCGCTGACCCCACCACCGGGCGTCGTCACGGTCAATATCGACCGTAGCACCGGGCAGTTAGCCAATGGTGGTAACAGCCGTGAAGAGTATTTCATCGAGGGTACACAGCCAACCACGCAGGCGGTGCATGAGGTGGGTACAGAGATTATTGATAACGGCGAAACGCACGAACTGTTCTGACGTCTGGAAAAAAGCCGGGTGGTGGTCTCGCCTTACCCGGCCTACAGCGTCAATGCAAAACGGCAACCAATGGTTGCCGTTTTTACTGGTTCCGCTACAAGCGCCCCTGTCCCTTCAACCACTCCCGAACCAGGAACAGCGCACTCACGTTGCGGGCTTCGTTAAAATCAGGATCTTCCAGCAAATCCATCAGATGTGCCAGCGGCCAGCGCACCTGCGGCAATGGCTCCGGCTCATCCCCTTCCAGCGATTCAGGATAGAGATCTTCAGCAACCACAATATTCATTGAGCTGGAGAAATAGGACGGGGCCATGCTCAGTTTTTTCAGGAACGACAGCTCATTCGCACCAAAGCCGACCTCTTCTTTCAGCTCGCGGTTTGCCGCTTCAAACACCGTTTCACCCGGGTCAATAAGCCCTTTCGAGAACCCGAGTTCGTAAGATTCCGTGCCCACTGCATATTCGCGGATCAAAATCAGATGGTTATCGACGATAGGAATAATCATCACCGCTTCACGCGAAGAGGGGCGCATACGTTCATAAACGCGACGCACACCGTTGCTGAACTCCAGATCCACACTTTCAACATTAAACAGGCGTGATTTGGCGACTGTTTCAACATTCAGAATGGTGGGTTTTTGTAGTGGTTTGCTCATCTTGATGGGTCTTTAGTGTGTGAACTGGCTTTATTGTGCGATATGCCGCACGGTTTCGGCAATGTCAATTGTTCTTTATTTACATTTGTGCAACGTAACAAGAATCAATCCTCAATTCAAAACAAAAGTCAAGAGGTTGAAATGTTTCCAGGAATTTGCTGATATCGCGCCTTGACAGGCTTTGCTATCATCATCGGCTACTGGGATGTGCTTCAAAATGCTCAAGTCGACTCCATACTTGCCGATAGCCAACCACAGACTCTCATTCATTGTTAAAGGTGCAATTGATTTTACCAAAAATAATTCGAGTTGCATGAAGGCGGCGACGCGGCGACTCCCCGGAAACATACATAAGTATATAACTGGGGTGAGCGAGGACAAACTGGCTTTGCCAGTTTGAACAGCGCTTGCGCTGGCCCCGAAGGGGCGAGACCACAGGCCGGGTCAAGCCAACGCACAGGCAACCTGAAGTATGACGGGTAAACACCTGTAAGAAGATAAGTAAGATGGGGAAAGCATGAGCACCATTTTGATTGTTCTCGCTGCTATGCTGGCCGGCGTGTTGATTGCAGGGTGGGCGTACAGGCGTCGCGTACAGCGACGATACCGGCTACCTTTTTTAAATGCCTTTGCTGGTGCGACGACGCGCAAACTCACGCCAGAAGAGCGTGCTACCGTTGAAAATTATCTCGAGACACTGAACCGTTCTCAGCTAACGCCTGGGCCAACGGGAGCCAGTTCTGCTCCGGTATCACTCACTCTGAACGCACAAAGTAACACCGTGCTTTGCGTGACGCGTTCAATCACCCGCTATGGCATCACCACCGACGATCCCAACAAATGGCTCTACTATCTTGATTCCGTTGAAGTGCATCTTCCCCCCTTCTGGGAACAGTACATTACCGACGAAAACAACGTTGAGCTGATCCATACCGACTCGTTACCGCTGGTTATCTCGCTTAACGGCCATACCCTGAGTGAATATGTTCAGGAAGCACCACGCTTTGCACTGGAACGGGCAAGTGCGACCCAGGCTTCCATTCGCGGCGAAGAGACAGAGCAGATTGAGCTGTTGAACATCCGCCAGGAGACGCGTGAAGAGTACACCCTGAACCGCACGGATGGCATTCGTGAAGCGATACTGATCGTTACGGCTTTCCTGCTCTTTTTCATCTGCCTGCTGACACCAGATGTGTTTGTCCCGTGGCTGGCGGGCAGTGGCGTTCTGCTTCTGGCGGCCGGGCTGTGGGGGTTATTTGCCCCACCAGCAAAAACATCGTTACGAGAAATTCACTGCCTGCGCGGAACGCCTAAACGCTGGGGTCTGTTCGGTGAGAACGATCAGGAGCATATCAACAATATCTCGCTCGGTATTATCGATCTCATCTACCCGCGCCACTGGCAGCCGTGGATTGCCCAGGATTTAGGGCAAAAAACGGATATTGATATCTACCTTGACCGCCACGTTGTGCGTCAGGGGCGCTATCTGTCCCTGCATGACGAAGTGAAAAACTTCCCGCTTCAGCACTGGCTGCGCAGTGCGGTTATTGCTGGCGGGGCGGCGCTGGTCTTTGCCCTGCTGCTACTCTTTGTGCCGCTGGATATGCCCATCAAATTCACCCTGTCGTGGATTAAAGGCGCGCAAACCGTCGAAGCCACCAGCGTCAATAAGCTGGAAGAAGCAGGCGTGCGGGTGGGTGATACGCTGCGTCTTAAGGGAACCGGGATGTGTAATATCCATACGCCAGGTACCTGGAACACGCGGCAGAACTCTCCGTTCATGCCGTTTGATTGCTCGCAAATTATCTGGAACGATGCGCCACCGCTGCCGTTGCCGGAGTCCGAAGTCGTCAATAAAGCGACAGCGCTCACCCAGACGGTCAACCGCCAGTTACACCCGAAACCGGATGATGATTCGCGCGTCAGCCCTGCCCTGCGCTCGGCTATTCAGAAATCGGGTATGGTGCTGCTGGACGACTTTGGCGAAATCGTACTGAAAACACAGGATTTATGTTCTTCTCAGAGTGAATGTGTACGCCTTAAAAACGCCCTCGTGAACCTCGGTAACAGCAAAGACTGGGATTCTCTGGTAAAGCGCGCCGAAACAGGACGACTGGACGGCGTAAACGTGCTGCTGCGTCCGGTCAGTGCCGAATCGCTGGATAACCTGGTGGCCACCTCCACCGCGCCGTTCGTGATGCGTGAAACAACCCGTGCAGCCCAGGCGCTGAACAGCCCGGCACCGGGCGGGTTTGTGATTGTCAGCGATGAAGGTAGCGACCTGGTCGATCAGCCTTATCCACAGGTCGCGCTTTATGATTACCCTGCCCAGGAACAATGGGGTGAGTTTCAGCGTCTGGCACAGATGCTGATGCAAACCCCGTTCAGTGCGGAAGGGATTGTGACAAGTCTCTTCACCGACGCCAACGGCACGCGCCATGTCAACCTGCACCGGATGCCAGACAGCGCCGGTTTGTGGCGTTATGTCGGCACATCCCTGCTGATGATTGCCATGCTGGTGTGTATTTTCTGGAACGGTTTTATGGCACTGCGCCGCTATCAGCGTTCACGCACGCGGCTGGCCGACATCCAGCAATACTACGAAAATTGCCTCAATCCTAAACTGATCCCCGCCCCTGAGAGCCTGATCGGATAACGTCACTGCGCGACAAGTTGTGCTACCCTGTCGCGCACGTTTCTTCTGGCTGGAGTTCCCCCTTTATGCATCTTGATATCGCCTGGCAGGAGGTCGATACCGTCCTGCTGGATATGGACGGCACACTGCTCGATCTCGCCTTTGATAACTATTTCTGGCAAACGCTGGTACCTGAAACCTATGGCGAACAACAGGGGATCTCCCCGGCAGAAGCGCAGGCGTTCATTCGTTCACAATATAGCGCGGTGCAGCATACGCTAAACTGGTACTGTCTGGACTACTGGAGTGAACGCCTCGGTCTGGATATTTGTGCCATGACCACCGCCCAGGGTCCGCGTGCCGTTCTGCGTGAGGATACCGTACCTTTCCTGGACGCGCTGAAAGCAAGCGGCAAGCGCCGTATTTTGCTGACCAACGCGCATCCACATAATCTGGCCGTGAAGCTGGAGCATACGGGTTTGGCTTCACACCTTGATTTATTACTTTCCACCCACACATTTGGTTATCCGAAAGAGGATCAGCGGTTGTGGCATGCGGTGGCGGAAGAGACCGGTCTACAGCCAGAGCGCACGCTGTTCATCGATGACAGTGAGCCGATTCTGGATTCCGCTGCAACGTTTGGTATTCGCTACTGTCTGGGCGTCACCAACCCTGATTCTGGCCTGGCGGAAAAAAGCTATCTGCGCCATCCGGGGCTGAACGACTATCGCCGGATGATCCCCTCACTGACCGTGAAGGAGACGCCATGAAAGAAAAACCCACTGATGGGGTAAGACTGGATAAATGGCTGTGGGCTGCCCGTTTTTATAAAACGCGCGCCCTTGCCCGTGAAATGGTCGACGGCGGAAAAGTGCATTACAACGGTCAGCGCAGCAAGCCGGGCAAGCTGGTTGAACTGAATGCCACCTTAACACTGCGTCAGGGCAACGATGACCGAACGGTGGTGATTAAAGCCATTACCGAACAACGGCGGCCTGCAACGGAAGCCGTGCTGCTGTATGAAGAGACGGCTGAAAGCATTGAAAAGCGCGAGAAGACCGCGCTGGCGCGCAAAATGAACGCACTGACAATGCCACACCCGGACCGGCGACCGGATAAAAAAGAGCGCCGCGATCTGATGAAATTTAAACACGGTGAGACCGAGTAACCCCTCACCTGCACGAGAGACTATTATGGCCCAACACGACCAATTACACCGTTATCTGTTTGAACAATTCGCCGTGCGCGGCGAGCTGGTCACCGTATCCGAAACCTGGAAACAGATTCTGGAAAACCACAACTACCCGCTGCCGGTGAAAACCCTGTTGGGCGAACTGCTGGTTGCCACCAGCCTGCTGACCGCGACGCTGAAATTTGCCGGTGATATCACCGTGCAGCTGCAGGGTGACGGTCCAATGACGTTGGCCGTGATCAATGGCAACAACCAGCAGCAAATGCGTGGTGTCGCACGCGTTCAGGGTGATGTTCCTGAGAATGCGGATCTGAAGACGCTGGTCGGTAATGGCTACCTGGTGATCACCATCTCCCCAGAAGAAGGTGAGCGCTATCAGGGTGTTGTCGGTCTGGAAGGTGATACCCTGGCCGCCTGTCTGGAAGATTACTTCATGCGTTCTGAACAGCTGCCAACCCGCCTGTTCATCCGCACCGGTGAAGTGGACGGTCAACCTGCTGCGGGCGGGATGCTGCTGCAGGTTCTGCCTGCGCAGGACGCGCAGACCAACGACTTCGAGCACCTGGCAACGCTGACAGAAACCATCAAAGCGGAAGAGCTGTTCAACCTGTCTGCGACCGATGTGCTGTGGCGTCTGTACCACGAAGAAGAAGTGACCGTTTACGATCCGCAGTCTGTGGAATTTAAATGCACCTGTTCCCGTGAGCGCTGCGCTGGCGCACTGAAAACCCTGCCAGATGAAGAGATCGACAGCATCATGGCGGAAGACGGTGAAATTGATATGCACTGTGACTACTGCGGTACGCACTACGTATTCAATTCGATGGATATCGCCGAGATCCGCAATAACGCCTCACCGGCGGATCCTCAGGTTCACTAAAACTGTGCTCCTCACCCTGCCCTCTCCCCGTTGCGGAGAGGGTCAGGATGAGGGGTAAATCTCCCGCCCAAGCTGAATCGCATTTCATACTGTAACTCTTACGTAATTTTCCAACATGTATGCGATTACATTCACATTCCTTCCGATAAAATCACCAGTCTTTAACCTTTTAAGAACATTTTCCCCAACCAAAAAGCGATTCCTGCGATAATCTGCCCGCCCTGTGACTGGAGTCGCAGCGTTTTCCGTTAGTAAGGGTTTTGTCCAGATACGTAAATCTATGAGCCCCGTCGCGGTTAACAACCTCAGAAAAACCCTACAATTTCAGGCAGTACATATTGGCTAAGGAGCAGTGATATGCGTGTTACTGGTTTAACCCCGCAAGATCTCAAGGCTTATGGTATTCACGACGTCCAGGAAGTGGTCTACAACCCCGACTACGATACGCTGTATCAGGAAGAGCTCAATCCAGCACTGGAAGGATACGAGCGAGGTGTGTTGACGAACCTTGGTGCTATCGCCGTCGATACCGGTATCTTTACCGGTCGTTCGCCGAAAGATAAGTATATCGTCCGAGACGAAACCACCCGCGACACGCTGTGGTGGGCAGATAAAGGCAAAGGGAAGAACGATAACAAACCGCTCTCCCCGGAAACCTGGCAGCATCTGAAAGGGCTCGTCACTCACCAACTCTCTAACAAGCGTCTGTTTATTATCGATGCTTTCTGCGGCGCTAACGCCGACACCCGACTTTCCGTGCGTTTTATCACCGAAGTGGCCTGGCAGGCGCATTTCGTGAAAAACATGTTTATTCGTCCAACCGACGAAGAGCTGAAGAATTTCACGCCTGACTTCATCGTGATGAACGGTGCGAAATGCACTAACCCACAGTGGAAAGAGCAGGGTCTGAACTCTGAGAACTTCATTGCCTTCAACCTCACCGAGCGTATCCAGCTGATTGGCGGAACATGGTACGGCGGAGAGATGAAGAAAGGGATGTTCTCGGTGATGAACTACCTGCTGCCGCTGCGCGGTATCGCCTCCATGCACTGTTCAGCGAACGTGGGTGAAAAAGGCGATGTGGCCGTGTTCTTTGGCCTGTCCGGCACCGGTAAAACCACCCTCTCCACCGATCCGAAACGCCGCCTGATTGGCGATGACGAACACGGCTGGGATGACGACGGTGTGTTTAACTTCGAAGGTGGCTGCTATGCGAAGACCATTCGCCTGTCTGAAGAAGCAGAGCCGGATATCTTCCATGCCATCCGTCGCGATGCACTGCTGGAAAACGTCACCGTGCGTGCCGATGGCTCTATCGACTTCGATGACGCATCAAAAACCGAAAACACCCGTGTTTCTTACCCTATCTACCACATCGACAATATCGTGAAACCGGTGTCGAAAGCGGGTCATGCCACGAAGGTGATTTTCCTGACGGCTGATGCATTCGGCGTGTTACCGCCAGTTTCTCGCCTGACCGCCAGCCAGACGCAGTATCACTTCCTCTCTGGTTTTACCGCCAAACTGGCGGGGACCGAGCGCGGCGTGACCGAGCCAACGCCAACCTTCTCCGCCTGCTTCGGCGCAGCGTTCCTGTCGCTGCACCCGACGCAGTACGCTGAAGTACTGGTGAAACGCATGCAGGCTTCTGGCGCACAGGCGTATCTGGTCAACACCGGCTGGAACGGTACAGGCAAGCGTATCTCCATTAAAGATACCCGCGCCATTATCGACGCCATTCTGGATGGTTCTCTGGATAACGCCGAAACCTTTACCCTGCCAATGTTTAACCTGGCGATCCCAACGCAACTGCCGGGCGTGGATACGCATATCCTCGACCCACGCAACACCTACGGCTCACCTGAGCAGTGGCGTGAAAAAGCGGAATCGCTGGCGAAACTGTTTATTGATAACTTCGAGAAGTATACCGATACACCAGCGGGTGAAGCGCTGGTGAGTGCAGGGCCAAGGTAAAGGTAAAAAGGCAACGCAAGTTGCCTTTTTTAATGTTTTCGCCCTCTCCCGGTGGGAGAGGGTCGGGTGAGGGCATCAGACCGCACCTTTACTGTTTAACTCTCTTTCACCTGCCCACGCGTAACCGGCACCGGTAACCATGCGCGAATGCTCAAACCACCCCGCTCGCTGGTACCGATCTCCAGCAACCCGTTATGGTTATCAACAATACGCTGCACAATCGCCAGACCTAAACCCGTTCCGCTGGTACTGCGCGCGCTATCGCCACGCACAAACGGCTGGAACAGATGCTTGCGTTGTTCAGGTTTAATACCCGGGCCATCGTCTTCCACCTGGAACCAGGCACGGTTGAGCTCAGAGCCGCTACTGACTTTAATCCAGCCGTTACCGTAGCGAGCCGCGTTCACCACCATGTTGGCCACCGCACGTTTAATGGAGAGCGGATGCATGCGTACCTGAATGTCGCCCGCCTGAAGATCGGTATCAATCTCACGCTCGTAGCCACTTTCCGCCGCGACCACTTCACCTAATACCGCATTCAGGTCAGCCATCTCCATTGGCATCTCCTGCCCGGTGCGCAGGTAGTCAATGAACTGCTCAATAATGGCATTACACTCTTCGATATCCTTGTTAATGGACTCGGCGAGATAACCATCGTCTTCGCTCATCATCTCCGTCGCCAGGCGGATACGCGTCAGCGGGGTACGCAGGTCATGGCTGACGCCTGCCATCAGCAACGTGCGGTCGTCCGCCAGTTGCTTCACGCCTGCCGCCATATGGTTGAAGGCACGCGTTACCGAACGGACTTCCGATGCGCCGTATTCACGTAGCGGTGGTGGAATAATCCCTTTACCGACCTGCAGCGCAGCGTGCTCCAGGTCGACCAGCGGTCGGTTTTGTATACGGATAAACAGCCACGCCCCCCCTATCGCCAACAGCATGATGGCAAGGGTGTAACGGAACAGCGGCGAGAAGTCTCCCTGATGGATTTCGGTCAACGGGACGCGCACCCAGATGTTGGGTGACAGCCAGGTTTTCAGCCAGACGACCGGAGAGCTTTTGTTAACCTCAACGCGGACTTCCGTTGGGCCGCCAAGCTGCTGTGCCATCTGCTGGCTAAGAAATTCATAGTGCTGCGCCCAGCGCAGGCCCGCATCTTCTGCCGCTTCATTTGAATAGAGCGAAATGCCCAGCTCACGGTAGATTTCACGACGAAACGCCGGGGGAACCACTAACTGCGTGCCGTCCTCCAGCTGCAGTTTATCAGTCATCAGCATACGGACTTCGTACGCCAGAACCTTATTGAACTGCTGGAGGCTCGGCAGGATCGCAAAGTTCAGCACCACCAGGTAGGTCGTCACCAGGCTGACGAACAGCAGGGTGACGATCAGTAACAGAGTGCGGGCAAACGAGCTTCGCGGTGAGAAGCGCATTCGCCTCATGCTTTAGAACCGTCCGGGACGAACACGTAGCCCAGACCCCACACGGTCTGAATATAACGAGGATGCGCCGGATCTTCTTCCACCATGCGGCGCAGACGGGAGATCTGCACGTCGATGGAACGTTCCATTGCGGAGTATTCACGACCACGCGCCAGGTTCATCAGCTTGTCACGGGAAAGCGGTTCACGCGGGTGGCTGACCAGCGCTTTCAGTACCGCAAACTCGCCGCTGGTGAGTGGCATTGGCTCATCTTCGCGGAACATTTCACGCGTACCGAGGTTAAGCTTGAACTTACCAAACGCAATCACCGCTTCTTCCTGCGACGGTGCGCCCGGCAGCTCATTCGCCTGACGACGAAGAACGGCACGAATACGCGCCAGCAGCTCACGCGGGTTAAATGGTTTTGGAATGTAGTCGTCCGCGCCGATTTCGAGGCCCACAATACGGTCAACCTCTTCGCCCTTCGCCGTCACCATGATGATCGGCATTGGGTTACTCTGGCTACGCAGACGGCGGCAGATAGAAAGCCCGTCTTCGCCAGGCAGCATCAGATCAAGCACCATCAGGTGGAAAGATTCACGGGTCAGCAGACGATCCATCTGCTCAGCGTTCGCCACGCTACGAACCTGGAAGCCCTGCTCGGTCAGATAACGCTCAAGCAGCGCGCGCAGGCGCATGTCGTCATCCACGACCAGAATTTTGTAGTTCTCTTGCATTGTATGTACTCCCAAAGGTTCGGATAGTCTAATAACAGCGTATTCTAAAAAAGTGCACGTGTTCGACCAGCTAATTCTGGTATAAATTCTAGTCGAAATTGTTACAAAGCATATTTAACAGCAGCTTATCTGCACATTTCATCACATAAATCATTATTAATACTGTCTGTTAGACTATTTGATACGTAATGTGCGCAAGGTTTGCAATGAAGCCAGGTCTGAAGGTCACCGCATGAAAACGCCCCTGATCACCCGCGAAGGGTACGAAAAGCTCAAAAAAGAGATGGATTACCTGTGGCGCGAAGAGCGTCCGGAAGTGACCAAAAAAGTCACCTGGGCAGCAAGCCTGGGCGATCGCAGTGAGAACGCCGACTACCAGTACAACAAGAAACGGCTGCGCGAAATCGACCGTCGGGTGCGCTACCTGACCAAATGCCTCGAGAATCTCAAAATCGTCGATTACTCGCCGCAACAGGAAGGCAAAGTGTTCTTTGGCGCATGGGTGGAAATCGAAAATGATGACGGCAATACCCTGCGCTTTCGCATTGTCGGCTATGATGAAATTTTTGGTCGTAAGGATTACATCTCCATCGACTCGCCAATGGCCCGCGCGTTGCTGAAAAAGGAAGTGGGCGATTTAGCCATCGTGCAGACCCCTGCAGGTGAAGCCAGCTGGTACGTGAACGAGATCGCGTACGTTAAATAGTCCGAGAGCGCCCCCCACGGCTGGCATTTTGCCGTGCCAGCCCGTATAACTATCCCCTGATTTTTCGACTCAACAGATGATAAAGCCATGATGAAAGATTCGCTCTGCCGCATTATTGCGGGTGAACTTCAGGCCAGAGCCGAACAGGTAGAAGCTGCCGTTCGCCTGCTTGATGAAGGGAACACCGTGCCGTTTATTGCACGTTATCGTAAGGAAGTCACCGGCGGTCTGGATGACACGCAGCTACGTAACCTGGAGACCCGTCTGGGTTACCTGCGCGAGCTGGAAGACCGACGTCAGGCAATCCTCAAATCCATCGGCGAACAGGACAAACTGACCAGCGATCTGGAAAAGGCCATTAACGGTACCCTGAGCAAAACCGAACTGGAAGATCTCTATCTGCCGTACAAACCGAAGCGCCGCACGCGCGGGCAGATTGCGATTGAAGCAGGCCTGGAGCCGCTGGCCGATCTGCTGTGGAACGAGCCGTCCCACGACCCGGAAACCGAAGCCGCCAAATTTATCGATGCCGACAAAGGCGTGGCGGACACCAAAGCGGCGCTCGATGGCGCACGTTACATTCTGATGGAGCGCTTCTCCGAAGATGCCACTCTGCTTTCCAGAGTGCGTGATTATCTGTGGAAGAATGCGCACATTGTCTCTGCGGTGGTGGCAGGTAAAGAGGAAGAAGGCGCGAAATTCCGCGACTATTTCGACCACCACGAACCGATCGCTACCGCCCCGTCTCACCGCGCGCTGGCGATGTTCCGTGGCCGCAACGAAGGCGTGCTGCAACTCTCCCTGAACGCCGACCCGCAGTTTGATGAGCCGCCGAAAGAGAGCCACTGCGAGCAGATCATTACCGACCACCTCGGCCTGCGCCTCAACAACGCCCCGGCGGACAGCTGGCGTAAAGGCGTGGTGAGCTGGACGTGGCGTATCAAGGTGCTGATGCACCTCGAAACCGAACTGATGGGCACCGTGCGCGAGCGCGCCGAAGACGAAGCGATTAACGTCTTCGCCCGTAACCTGCATGACCTGCTGATGGCCGCCCCTGCGGGCCTGCGGGCGACGATGGGCCTCGATCCAGGCCTGCGTACCGGCGTAAAAGTGGCGGTGGTTGATGGCACCGGTAAACTGGTGGCCACCGACACCATTTATCCGCATACCGGGCAGGCAGCAAAAGCGGCTGTAGCGGTTGCGGCGCTGTGCGAAAAACACAACGTTGAGCTGGTTGCCATCGGTAACGGTACTGCATCTCGCGAAACCGAGCGTTTCTACCTCGACGTTCAGAAACAGTTCCCGAAAGTCACGGCACAGAAAGTGATCGTCAGTGAAGCGGGTGCATCGGTCTATTCCGCCTCTGAACTGGCAGCGCTGGAATTCCCGGATCTGGACGTTTCCCTGCGTGGTGCCGTTTCAATCGCTCGCCGTCTGCAGGATCCGCTGGCGGAGCTGGTGAAGATCGACCCGAAATCTATTGGTGTCGGCCAGTATCAGCACGACGTGAGCCAGACTCAGCTGGCGCGTAAGCTGGATGCGGTAGTGGAAGACTGCGTAAACGCCGTCGGCGTAGACCTGAACACCGCCTCCGTCCCCCTGCTGACCCGCGTGGCGGGCTTAACCCGCATGATGGCACAGAACATCGTCACCTGGCGTGATGAGAATGGTCAGTTCCAGAACCGCCAGCAGTTGTTGAAGGTAAGCCGTCTGGGGCCAAAAGCCTTTGAGCAATGCGCGGGCTTCCTGCGCATCAACCACGGCGATAACCCTCTGGATGCGTCAACCGTTCACCCGGAAGCCTACCCCGTTGTCGAGCGCATTCTGGCGGCCACACAGCAGGCGCTAAAAGATCTGATGGGCGATAACAGCGCGCTGCGCAACCTGAAAGCCTCTGATTTCACCGACGAACAGTTCGGCGTGCCAACCGTTACCGACATCATCAAGGAGCTGGAAAAACCGGGCCGCGATCCGCGTCCTGAGTTTAAGACGGCGACCTTTGCCGACGGTGTCGAGACCATGAACGACCTGCTACCAGGTATGGTGCTGGAAGGTGCGGTCACTAACGTCACCAACTTTGGTGCGTTTGTGGATATCGGCGTGCATCAGGATGGTCTGGTTCACATTTCATCGCTGGCCGATAAGTTCGTTGAAGACCCGCATACCGTGGTCAAAGCGGGCGATATCGTGAAGGTGAAAGTGCTGGAAGTGGATCTGCAGCGCAAACGTATCGCCCTGACTATGCGCCTGGACGAGCAGCCCGGTGAAACCAACGCACGCCGTGGCGGCAATGGTGGAGCCCGCGAGCAGCAGCGTCCTGCAGCCAAAGCAGCGAAGCCGCGTGGGCGTGACGCCCAGCCTGCGGGTAACAGCGCGATGATGGATGCGCTGGCGGCGGCGATGGGTAAGAAGCGCTAACCCTTCACCCTCTCCCCAATGGGGAGAGGGGTATTTAATTAACTCGCTGACCCAACGTTACTCATCAAATATGAAACCGATTGCATATCCATATTTAAACCACTAATTATCCTTCCGTTAACAAACTCCCGCGTTTTACTTTTTTCCGCATTTCATAAAATATTGAGCAAGGTCAAACAGGCCGTAAATTCATACCCAAAACTACATTCCGTCACAGTTTTATGATTGATGATAAAAACTATTCTCATTATCATCACAGAGTAGATAATTTAACCTCTCGTGGAATCAGGCATTATGCAATTCACTCCAGACAGTGCATGGAAAATCACCGGTTTTACCCGTGAAATTAGCCCAGCCTATCGGCAAAAGCTGCTGTCGCTGGGCATGCTACCCGGCTCATCATTCCAGGTCGTGCGCGTTGCCCCGTTAGGAGATCCTGTTCATATCGAAACCCGACGTGTGAATCTGGTTCTGCGTAAAAAAGACCTCGCATTAATAGAAGTCGAAGCCTTATCCCGATAACAAGCCAGCGGTTTCAGTGAGTTTACGATAATGAAAAAATTAACTATTGGCTTAATTGGCAATCCTAATTCCGGCAAGACCACGCTATTTAACCAGCTGACGGGTGCGCGCCAGCGCGTCGGTAACTGGGCGGGCGTGACGGTTGAGCGTAAAGAAGGCCAGTTCGCGACAACAGACAATCAGGTCACGCTGGTTGACCTGCCAGGCACGTATTCGTTAACCACCATCTCGTCACAAACGTCTCTCGATGAGCAGATTGCCTGTCACTATATTCTGAGCGGCGACGCCGATTTGCTCATTAACGTCGTGGATGCCTCGAATCTGGAGCGCAACCTGTATCTGACGCTGCAACTGCTGGAGCTGGGTATTCCCTGCATTGTGGCACTCAACATGCTCGACATCGCGGAAAAGCAAAAGCTGCGCATAGATGTCGATGCCCTCGCCACGCGCCTGGGCTGCCCGGTTGTCCCGCTGGTTTCCACCCGCGCACGGGGTATTGATGCCCTGAAGATGACCATCGACCGTCACGTGAGCAATCAGGATGTTGAGCTGGTGCATTATGCACAGCCGCTGCTGCGCGAAGCCGGCCAGTTGGCGCAAGAGATGGACAAAAGCATGCCGGAAAAACAGCGTCTGTGGCTCGGGTTGCAGATGCTGGAAGGCGATATCTACAGTCGCGCCTATGCAGGCGATGCGGCAGATAAGCTGGATGTTGCACTGGCACGTCTGAGTGGCGAGCTGGATGACCCTGCGTTACACATCGCCGACGCACGCTACCAGACCATTGCGGCCATTTGCGATGTGGTCAGTAACGCTCTGACGGCTGAGCCAAGCCGCTTTACCGCCGCCGTGGATAAAGTGGTGCTCAACCGCTTCCTTGGTTTGCCGATCTTTTTACTGGTGATGTACCTGATGTTCCTGCTCGCCATTAACATCGGCGGCGCACTCCAGCCGATTTTCGATGCGGGTTCCGTCGCGATATTCGTGCACGGTATTCAGTGGGTGGGTTATACCCTGCACTTCCCGGAATGGCTGACTATTTTCCTCGCCCAAGGGATCGGTGGCGGTATCAACACCGTTCTGCCGCTGGTACCGCAAATCGGCATGATGTACTTGTTCCTCTCCTTCCTTGAGGATTCCGGTTACATGGCGCGCGCGGCCTTCGTGATGGATCGTCTGATGCAGGCGCTGGGTCTGCCGGGTAAATCCTTCGTCCCACTGATTGTCGGTTTCGGTTGTAACGTGCCGTCGGTGATGGGCGCACGTACGCTGGATGCACCGCGCGAACGTCTGATGACCATCATGATGGCACCGTTTATGTCCTGCGGCGCACGCCTGGCTATCTTTGCGGTCTTTGCAGCGGCCTTCTTTGGTCAGCAAGGGGCTCTGGCGGTGTTCTCACTGTATGTACTCGGCATCGTCATGGCGATCCTGACGGGGTTGATGCTGAAACACACCATCATGCGTGGCGAAGCGTCACCGTTCGTGATGGAGCTTCCGGTGTATCACGTGCCACACCTTAAAAGCCTGGTGATCCAGACCTGGCAGCGCCTGAAAGGGTTTGTTCTGCGCGCCGGTAAAGTGATTGTCATCGTAAGCATCTTCCTGAGCGCACTGAACAGCTTCACCCTGAGCGGACAAGCGGCAGATAACATCAACGACTCCGCCCTCGCCTCCGTCAGCCGTGTCATCACACCGGTCTTCAAACCCATCGGTGTACATGAGGACAACTGGCAGGCGACCGTTGGCCTGTTCACGGGAGCGATGGCAAAAGAGGTGGTTGTTGGTACGCTGAACACCCTCTTTACCGCAGAAAACATTCAGGAACAGGCCTTCAACCCGGCAGAATTTAACCTCGGTGGTGAACTGCTGGCTGCCGCAGAAGAGACCTGGCAGAGCCTGAAAGACACCTTTAGCCTGAGCGTGCTGGCGAACCCTATTGAAGCCAGTAAAGGCGATGGCGAAATGGCCACCGGCGCAATGGGTGTGATGAGCGAGAAATTTGGCAGCGCGTCTGCGGCCTATAGCTACCTGATCTTCGTGTTGCTCTATATTCCATGCATCTCCGTCATGGGGGCCATTGCCCGCGAGTCCAGCCGCGGCTGGATGGGCTTCTCTATCCTGTGGGGGCTAAACATTGCCTACTCGCTGGCGACGCTCTTTTACCAGACCGTTAACTTTAGCCAGCACCCACGGTACAGCCTGGTCTGCATCCTGGCAGTTCTGCTGTTCAACGTGATCGTTCTCGGCCTGCTACGTCGGGCGCGCAGTCGCGTTGACATCAACCTGCTGGCGAACCGCAAAACCGCGGCGTCCTGCTGCAACAGCCCGGCTGGCGACTGTCACTAAGGAGAATGACAATGGCATCATTGATACAGGTTCGCGATTTACTGGCGTTACAGGGGCGAATGGACGCGAAACAGCTGAGCCTCAGCCTGCATACACCACAACCAATGATTGATGCCATGCTGGAGCGACTGGAAGCGATGGGAAAAGCCGTGCGCATTCAGGAAGATGCGGATGGTTGTCTCTCTGGCAGTTGCAAAAGCTGCCCGGAAGGAAAAGCCTGCCTCAGGGTGTGGTGGGCGCTGCGTTAATAAAGCCGGGCAATGCTGCCCGGCTTTAGTGTATTACTTATAAACGTCTGCTGTTGCACGTACGTTTTTGGTATCTTTCGATGCGCTGGTGACCACGAAATATTTGCCACCCAGTTTATCCGCTTTCTTCGACAGCTCTTTTCTCGCGTCCATTGGCGCGGTGGTGTCAGACGTGGAAATCTGACCAATCTTGGTCAGATGCATCCCTTTCACCTTGTCTTTTTCCAGCTCTTGCGCCGCAAACACGCCAAATGACAGTGACCCAATAACCAGAGAAGTGACAATACCTGTAACAAGTTTCATAACCTGATTCTCCATAGGATTGTTGTTTTGATTATCGAAAGCAGAACAACCGCAACGACATCTGGAGTATGGTTGCGGTAGGTGACTTTTTCCAGGATGGATAGAAAATAATCAGTCTAAACGTTGACTTAAAGCAACAAGCGCTGAACAAAACTCCGCGGGATGAGAGATAAACGGCGCATGTGCGGCTTTGGGCACAACCAGCGATTCGCTTTCTGGCCACAGTACATCCAGTAATGGGACCACTTTGCGCGGCACAAGGCCGTCAAGGTTGCCATAGATACGCAGGTGTGGCATGGCAAGCAATGTCAGCGATTCACGCAAATCGACGGTTTTCAGTATTTCCAGTCCCCCGTTAAGCACCTCTACGTCCGGCATCGGCAGAGAGAGCACCGTCTGTTTCAGCATACGGGCATCCTGACGTGCAGTTTCGGTTCCCATCGTCTGCAATGCCAGGAAACGCTCAACCGTCCGCTGGAAGTCTTCGCTCAGCTGCTGCTGGAACCCGGCCAGTACCTCGGGTTTGATACCCGGCCATGCGTCCTGCGCACTGAAGCACGGTGACGAGGCTACCGTCACCAGTGCCTGCACGCGTTCAGGGTTTGCCAGTGCAATCCTGCTTGCGACCAGCCCACCCAGGCTCCAGCCCAGCCAGATGGCATTTTGCGGCGCGGCATCCAGAACGTGCTGCGCCATCTCATCGAGCGACATCGCACCAAAGCCGTGGCTACGGCCAAAACCCGGTAAATCCACCAGGTGCAGGGTAAAATGCGAGGCAAGTTCCTCGTTTATGCAATGCCACACTTCAGCATTCAGTCCCCATCCGTGCAGCAGCACAAGATGGCAATTTCCCGTCCCTACGGTCTGCCACCACAGAGTCTTCATCAGTTACTGTTCTCTTTTTTTACATGGAGGTTGTACATGCTAACAGTGCCTGGCTTGTGCTGGCTATGTCGAATGCCACTTGCGCTGAGTCACTGGGGTGTCTGT
Organism: Enterobacter cloacae; assembly: GCA_014169315.1. NCBI lineage: Bacteria > Pseudomonadati > Pseudomonadota > Gammaproteobacteria > Enterobacterales > Enterobacteriaceae > Enterobacter > Enterobacter cloacae. The sequence continues at coordinate 4,220,850 of AP022133.1, forward strand.
TCTGTCTGCACGCGCTCACTGGAAGGCCGTATCACGGGGTGTCCACAGTGTGGTTTACCGGCCATGAGCCGGGTATTTCCCTGTGGCCGCTGCCTGAAAAAATCACCACCGTGGAGCGCCCTGGTGGCGGTTGATGATTATGTCCCACCGCTGAGCGGGCTTATCCACAAGCTGAAGTTTTCCGGCCAGACCACGCTGGCACACCCTCTGGCTCGCCTGTTGCTGTTGGCGATTTTGCAGGCCCGACGCACCCGCGCCCTGCCGAAAGTCGACATGGTAATGAATGTGCCGCTGCACCCACGTCGTCACTGGCAGCGTGGCTATAACCAGAGTGACCTGCTCTGCCAGCCTCTCGCGCGCTGGCTGGGATGTCGGTATGCGGTTTCAGCGCTTAAACGCGTCCATGCCACCGCGGTACAACATCAGCTCAATGCCCGGCTTCGCAAAAGAAACCTGAAAAATGCCTTTCGCCTTGAATTACCGGTCGAAGGTCTCCATATCGCGATTGTGGATGATGTCGTCACCACGGGCAGTACCGTTGCTGAACTTTCCCGACTGCTTTTGCAAAGCGGTGCCGCGTCGGTTCAGGTATGGTGTCTGTGCCGTACCTTGTAGCCCTTCTTCATTGGGCGTATTATTATACCCAAGTAATTTAGTCAACTATTAGGCCAAAGCTATGATCCGTATTTCCGATTCTGCACAAGCGCACTTTGCCAAACTGCTGGCAAATCAGGAAGAAGGGACGCAGATCCGCGTGTTTGTGATCAATCCAGGCACTCCGAATGCAGAATGTGGTGTCTCTTATTGCCCTCCGGACGCGGTGGAAGCAACCGACACAGCCCTTAAATTTGAACAGCTCACCGCTTACGTTGATGAGCTCAGCGCACCGTATCTTGACGATGCGGAAATTGACTTCGTCACCGATCAGCTGGGTTCTCAGCTGACCCTGAAAGCACCCAACGCAAAAATGCGTAAAGTGTCTGACGATGCCCCGCTGATGGAGCGCGTTGAGTACCTGCTGCAATCCCAGATCAACCCACAGCTGGCAGGTCACGGCGGCCGTGTCTCACTGATGGAAATCACTGAAGATGGCCTGGCGATCCTGCAATTCGGCGGCGGCTGTAACGGCTGTTCAATGGTCGACGTCACGCTGAAAGAAGGGATCGAGAAGCAGCTGCTGAACGAATTCCCTGAGCTGAAAGGCGTGCGCGATCTGACCGAACACCAGCGCGGCGAGCACTCTTACTACTAAGCCGTCTGCCTTTGCCCGGTGGCGCTGCGCTTACCGGTCCTACAGCGACGCTACACATCTTGATTCGTAAGCCGGGTAAGGCGAAGCCGCCGCCCGGCTTTTGTTTGCCCGCCTCTCCCCTCTGTATATGTTGACCTGCGTCTCATAATTTAAATTTTGCCGCTCAGGGTGATTCTCAATCACGCCATGTTACCCGTATCATTCAAGTGGGCACTAAGCACTCTTATAACAGCTAACTACATTTAATAGTTTCACAGGTATCCGTGTTAGTGCCGTTCACACTCTGTTCCCAGTTGGGACGAGCGGAAATCGTCATTGACACAATGACGTTACCCATAACAATTCAAAGGCCAGGTAAATCATGCCATTAGTCATCGTCGCTATCGGTGTTGTGTTATTACTGCTCTTGATGATCCGTTTCAAAATGAACGGATTTATCGCTCTGGTTCTGGTGGCACTTGCAGTCGGTCTGATGCAAGGGATGCCGCTGGTTAAAGTTATTAGCTCGATTAAAGCAGGTGTAGGCGGTACGCTCGGCGGCCTGGCGTTGATCATGGGCTTTGGTGCCATGCTCGGCAAAATGCTGGCAGACTGCGGTGGTGCGCAGCGCATCGCAACCACACTTATCGCCAAATTCGGTAAGAAGAATATCCAGTGGGCGGTGGTATTAACCGGTTTTACCGTCGGTTTTGCGCTGTTCTATGAAGTGGGCTTCGTGCTGATGCTGCCACTGGTGTTCACCATTGCGGCTGCGGCAAATATCCCACTGCTGTATGTAGGTGTGCCAATGGCGGCGGCGCTGTCCGTGACGCACGGCTTCCTGCCACCACACCCTGGCCCAACCGCTATTGCAACTATTTTCCACGCCGATATGGGTAAAACCCTGCTGTTCGGTACAATTCTGGCGATCCCAACCGTCATTCTGGCAGGTCCGGTATACGCGCGTTTCCTGAAAGGTATTGATAAGCCTATCCCGGAAGGTCTGTACAGCGCGAAAACCTTCACTGAAGAAGAGATGCCTGGCTTTGGCGTCAGCGTCTGGACATCTCTGGTACCGGTGATCCTGATGGCCATGCGTGCTATAGCAGAGATGATCCTGCCAAAAGATCACGCCTTCCTGGCCGTTGCGGAATTCCTGGGTGACCCGGTCATGGCAACACTGATTGCGGTACTGATCGCGATGTTTACCTTCGGTCTGAACCGTGGTCGTTCAATGGATCAGATCAACGACACGCTGATCTCTTCCATCAAAATCATTGCCATGATGCTCCTGATCATCGGCGGTGGCGGTGCGTTCAAACAGGTTCTGGTCGACAGTGGCGTGGATAAATACATCGCCTCCATGATGCATGAAACCAACGTGTCACCACTCTTTATGGCCTGGTCTATTGCTGCGGTTCTGCGTATTGCGCTTGGCTCTGCAACCGTTGCGGCAATTACTGCGGGTGGTATCGTTGCGCCGCTGATTGCGACCACCGGCGTCAGCCCTGAGCTGATGGTTATCGCGGTCGGTTCCGGTAGCGTGATTTTCTCTCACGTAAACGATCCGGGCTTCTGGCTGTTCAAGGAGTACTTCAACCTGACGATCGGTGAAACTATCAAGTCCTGGTCAATGCTGGAAACCATTATTTCGGTGTGTGGCCTGGTCGGGGTTCTGCTGCTGAATATGGCACTCTGATGTAAAAAAAGAACCCGCCAACAGGCGGGTTCTTTTTTATTTCTTCTTCACTACAGCTTTTCTGCGCTTATCCAAATCCTTAATCAGCTTGTTCACCTCCTCATCGGCAAACATCTTCTCAAGACTCACGGACAACTTACGACGCCAGTTCTTGTACTGATAGCTGGTTCCCGGAATGTTCACCGGCCCGGCCATATCAATCCAGTCTTCCGGCTGCAGACCCAGCAAGGCACTGTTACTGTCAGCGATGTAGCGTTGTAACCCCCGGTTAAGCGTGGGGGTCATCGACATCAGCGAAGCCTTATGCCCGGCACGTTTCGGCAGACAGCCATGCTTATGCAGCGCATCCAGCAGCCCCTGCTTCGCCAGCTCGCGATCCTGATACAGACCGCATAGCACCTCTTCATCAGGATAAAGACCCAGCGTTTTACCAAGCGTCAGATCGCCGCTTTCCCAATAGCCACGCAGCGTAGGAAGATCATGCGTCGTCGCGACTGCCATTGACTGTTCCGGATACGCTTTTGGCGCGCGGAAGGTTTTCTCATGGTTGTTTTCAAAATAGAGCACTTTGTAGGAATACACGCCGCTATCGCGGAGCTTGCTGACGATCTCCACCGGTACGGTACCGAGATCTTCACCGATCACCATGCACTGATGGCGTTTACTTTCCAGCGCCAGGATCGACAGCAGATCGTCAACCGGATACTGCACGTAAGCCCCGTGATCCGCCGTTTCACCATAAGGGATCCACCACAGGCGCAGCACGGACATCACGTGGTCAATACGCAGCGCCCCGCAGTTTTGCATGTTGGCGCGCAACAGGTCGATAAACGGCTCGTATGCGCGCGCCGCCATCACGTGTGGATCCATCGGCGGTAAGCCCCAGTTCTGACCGAGCGGGCCAAGAATATCCGGCGGTGCACCAACAGAGGCTTTCAGGCAGTAAAGCTCGCGATCACACCAGGTTTCCGCCCCCCCTTCTGCCACACCGACGGCCAGGTCACGATACAGGCCGATCGGCATTTTATAACCCTGGCTCACCTGCCAGCAGGCCGCAAACTGGCTGTACGCCAGCCATTGCAGCCACAGGTAGAAGTCCACCTCATCGGCATGCTTTTGACAAAATGCTTTCACTTCAGGGGTGTCTACGGATTGATATGCCTGCGGCCATACCGGCCAGCCCCAGCGCATTTCATCCTCTTTCACCTGATACGCATGCAGCGCATCGAACGCCGCCTGCCAGTAAAGGCTCTCACCTTCCTGCGTCACAAACTGACGGAAAGCCGCCATTTGTTCATCATCACGCTTCGCAAAGCCTTTCCACGCCAGACGCAGCGCGGCCATCTTCAGGGAGGTGACGGTAGAGTAATCGACCCACTCCGCATCGCGGGCCTCTTTCAGCATGTGCTGCGTCGTCGCGAGTTTCCACCACGACTGCGCCTCTTTGCTGTTTTTGAAATCCTCTAACGCGTTAACGTCGATATAAATCACGTTCAGCCAGCGGCGAGATGACGGGCTATACGGGCTGGCACTTTCCGGGTTCGCCGGATAGAGCGCGTGGATCGGGTTGAGGCCGATAAACGCACCGCCGCGTTCGCCGACGTCCGTCAGCATCTTTTTCAGGTCGCCAAAATCACCGATGCCCCAGTTGCTGTCGGAGCGCAGCGTGTAGAGCTGCACGCATGCACCCCACAACTTTTTGCCTTCGAGCAATGCCTGTGGCTCATAGCAGCGTTTTGGCGCAACAATCAGCCGGCAGTGAAAACGCTGGTCGTCCTGGGTGAGCGTTAATGTGTGGTAGCCCTCCGGCAGTTTTGCCGGAAGGTTAAGAGCCTTGCCTCCAGTGGCATGGCCTTTGTGCTGATGACCCTCTTCAGTGGTGAGCAGCCAGCTAAACTCGCCTCGCCCCTCCACCGTCAGCGGCATCTTTTTGCCCGCAGTAAAGACCTTCACGTTCGGTACCGGAGCAACCGACGCTTTCGCGTCGGCTTTGTGCATGGCATCCAGCAAACGTCTTTTGGTGTCAGCGCCAATAGACTGTGGTTTGCCGTGAGCATTAATGTAACTGAGGCTGATCCCCGCCGCCTGCGCGGCACTATCCAGACGTTTACTCTCCATCGCGCTTCCTTAGCGTTTTGCCTGCCAGATACGAGCCTGATAATCACGGATTGAGCGGTCAGAGCTGAACATACCGCAGCGGGCAGTGTTCAGGATGCACGCCCGGGTCCAGGCTTCCTGGTCGCGATACAGCACGTCGACCTGTTTTTGTGCTTCCACGTACGCCGCGAAGTCCGCCATCACCAGATACGGGTCGCCGCCGTGTTTGTTCATGCTGTGCAGCATCTGGTCAAACGCGTGCTTGTCGCCATCGCTGTATTTACCGCTTTCCAGTTCTTTCAGGACAGCATCAAGCACTTTGTCCTTCTTACGCCATTTCACCGGGTCGTAACCTTTGGCCTTGATGGCTTTCACTTCTTCAACGGTATGTCCGAAGATAAAGATGTTCTCTTCCCCGACCTTCTCAGCAATTTCAACGTTCGCACCGTCAAGCGTACCGACGGTGAGCGCGCCGTTCAGCGCCAGCTTCATGTTGCCGGTACCGGAGGCTTCTTTACCCGCCGTGGAGATCTGCTCGGAGATATCCGCCGCCGGGATCAACATCTCTGCTGCGGAGACACAGTAATCCGGCAGGAACACCACCTTCAGCTTGTCGCCCACTTTCGGATCGTTGTTGATCGCTTCTGCCACTTTGTTGATGGCGAGGATAATGTTTTTCGCCAGGTAGTAACCCGGTGCCGCTTTTGCGCCGAACAGGAACACGCGTGGAACTCGGTTAGCTTTCGGGTTCTCGCGGATCTCTTTATACAGTGCCAGAATGTGCAGCAGGTTCAGGTGCTGGCGTTTGTACTCATGCAGACGTTTAATCTGGATGTCGAAAATGGCCTGTGGGTTGATCTCAATCCCGGTACGCGCTTTTACAAACGCCGCCAGACGCACTTTGTTCTCCAGCTTGATGGCGCGGTACTGTTCACGGAATTTCGCGTCGTCGGCGTATTTTTCCAGATTGATGAGCTGATCCAGATCGTTGGCCCACTCTTTCTTCAGGGTTTTATCCAGCAGGTCGGCCAGCAGCGGGTTGCACTGCTTGATCCAGCGACGTGGCGTGATACCGTTGGTCACGTTGTGGAATTTGGTCGGCCACAGGTGGTGGTATTCCGGGAACAGATCTTTCACCACCAGATCCGAGTGCAGCGCCGCCACACCGTTGACCGCAAAACCGCTCACCACACACATGTTCGCCATGCGCACCTGTTTGTCGTGAACCACAGCCAGCTTCGCCCACACCTCTTTATTATCCGGCCAGGTCTTTTTCACCAGCACTTTAAAGCGGTCGTTAATCTCATTGATTAACTGCATGTGGCGCGGCAGCAGCGCCTTCACCAGCTTCTCATCCCAGCACTCCAGCGCCTCTGGCATCAGCGTATGGTTGGTGTAGGCAAACGTACGGCTGGTGATTGCCCAGGCGTCATCCCAGCTCAGTTGATGTTCATCAATCAGCACACGCAGCAGTTCAGGGATCGCAATGGTCGGGTGGGTGTCGTTAAGCTGAATCACTTCAAAGTCTGGCAGCTGTGCCAGCTTGCGACCTGCCAGGTGATGACGACGCAGAATATCCGCTACGGAACAGGCACACTGGAAGTATTGCTGCATCAGACGCAGTTTCTTGCCCGCCAGATGGTTGTCATTCGGGTAGAGCACTTTCGTCAGTTTCTCAGCGTCGATACCCTGTTGCTCAGCACGCAGGAAATCACCGTCGTTGAATTTGGTCAGGTTAAACGGATGAGCATGCTTCGCCTGCCACAGGCGCAGAGGTTGTGCCACACTGTTACGGTAGCCCAGCACCGGCAGATCCCAGGCTTCACCGGTAAGCGTAAAGGCAGGTTCCCAGACCCCTTGTTTTGATACCTTACCGCCAATGCCCACCTGCACATCAAGCTGCGCATTGTGGCGGAACCACGGGTACGTATTGCGGTGCCAGTCATCCGGTGCTTCCATCTGATGACCTTCAGCAAACGACTGGCGGAACAGACCGTACTGGTAGTTCAGGCCATAGCCAATTGCCGACTGACCTACCGTTGCCATTGAATCAAGGAAACAGGCCGCCAGACGCCCCAAACCACCGTTACCCAGTGCCGGGTCAATCTCTTCTTCCAGCAGGTCTGTCAGGTTCACGTCGTGCTCTTTCAACACGTCGCCCACGTCCTGATACCAGCCGAGGTTCAGCAGGTTGTTGCCGGTCAGACGGCCAATCAGGAATTCCATCGAAATATAGTTCACATGGCGCTGGCCTTTAACAGGCTTTGCTACCGGTTGAGCATCCAGCTGCTCTGCGAGCGCACCGCTCACCGCCTGCCACCACTGGTGAGGCGTCATCTCGTTTGCAGCATGAAGACCAAAACGCTGCCACTGACGCGTCAGGGCAGCCTGAAATTGAGCTTTGTTGAAGGTAGGCTGTGACATAGGGAATCGGCATCCTGTAGAGAGAAAACACATGTTGGCGCTAGTGTGCCTGGCTCACTTCGCCACTTCCTCCTCCTGCGGGGGATTAGGCAGGGAGGAGTAGCGGGGATGAGCATAAAAGTGTGATCAAGGCCACTCTGAGAGCATAGTTTGAGTGTGCCCCGAAGGGAAAAAGATAACCGGGGAGAGTGTCAAAAAAATGAAATGCGGTTTCGTAAAAAATTAATACGCGTGGAAATGATTACTTACGCAGAATAATATTTCTGCCATTGGGGCCTCTCTCAGAACACTATTAATCCCTCTCAACTTTACCGAAACTTTATTAACTTTGGCGTCATTATACCTTTATGAAACCAGTTTCAGCGTACCCGCACTGAATGTACGTAATCCAGCATCCACGCGGCATTCGGGCCATTCTAAAAAGTTCCGGTTCCAGGTGGAATGTTTTGTGACAGAGTGCAAATTCACAGCCACAAAACCCAGACATAACTTGCAATAGTTCTCTTTCTGGCCGACCTTATAGCTATTAATTACGAAGCGCAAAAAAAATAGATTCCCTCGTTCCCCACAGTGAAGTGAAAACTATGTTGATTCCGTCAAAATTAAGTCGCCCGGTTCGTCTTGACCATACAGTGGTCCGCGAACGTCTGTTGGCTAAACTTTCCGGCGCGCATAATTTCCGACTGGCGCTGGTTACGAGCCCTGCAGGTTATGGAAAAACAACGCTCATTTCGCAATGGGCCGCAGGTAAGAGCGATCTTGGCTGGTACTCCCTCGACGAGGGCGATAACCAGCAAGAGCGTTTTGCCAGCTATCTGGTTGCCGCCATTCAACAGGCAACCAATGGACACTGCACGACCAGTGAGGTAATGGTGCAAAAGCGCCAGTACGCCAGTCTGTCCTCGCTTTTTTCACAGCTGTTTATTGAACTGGCCGAATGGCATCGTCCGCTGTATGTGGTGATTGATGATTATCATCTGATCACCAACCCGGTTATCCACGAGTCGATGCGTTTCTTCCTGCGCCATCAGCCGGAAAACCTGACCCTGGTCGTACTGTCGCGTAACCTGCCGCAGCTGGGTATTGCCAACCTGCGCGTACGCGATCAGCTACTGGAAGTGGGTAGCCAGCAGTTGGCCTTTACCCACCAGGAAGCCAAACAGTTCTTTGACTGCCGTCTGACCTCACCCATTGAGGCCTCCGAAAGCAGCCGCCTGTGCGATGATGTTGCAGGCTGGGCCACAGCGCTGCAGCTGATTGCCCTGTCTGCCCGGCAAAACAAAAGCCCGACGCATCAGTCTGCGCGTCGCCTGGCGGGTATTAACGCCAGCCATCTGTCCGATTATCTGGTGGATGAGGTACTGGACAGCGTCGATCCTTCTACCCGTAATTTCCTGCTAAAAAGTTCCCTGCTGCGTTCCATGAACGACGCGCTGATTGTGCGCGTGACCGGCAGCGAGAACGGCCAGCTCCAGCTCGAAGAGATTGAACGTCAGGGCCTGTTCCTGACGCGCATGGACGATCCTGGCGAATGGTTTAGCTATCACCCGCTGTTTGGCAGCTTCCTGCGCCAGCGTTGTCAGTGGGAGCTTGCCGTCGAGTTGCCGGAGATCCACCGCGCTGCCGCCGAAAGCTGGATGGCGCAAGGTTTCCCGAGCGAGGCAATCCACCACGCGCTGGCTGCCGGTGATGCCAGCATGCTACGCGATATCCTGCTCAACCATGCATGGGGCTTATTTAACCACAGCGAACTGACGCTGCTTGAAGAGTCATTAAAAGCCCTGCCGTGGGAAAGCCTGCTGGAGAACCCACGTCTTGTGCTCCTGCAGGCCTGGCTGATGCAAAGCCAGCATCGCTACAGCGAAGTGAATACCCTGCTGGCACGCGCCGAGCAGGAGATGGAAAGTGAAATGGATATCACGCTGCACGGTGAATTTAACGCGCTGCGCGCACAGGTGGCAATTAACGCGGGTGACCCGGAAGAGGCGGAGCGCCTGGCGATGGTTGCTCTTGATGAGCTGCCGCTGGCAAACTTCTACAGCCGCATCGTTGCCACCTCAGTACACGGTGAAGTCCTGCACTGCAAAGGTGACCTGACGCGTTCCCTGTCGCTGATGCAACAAACCGAACAGATGGCACGTCGCCATGATGTCTGGCACTACGCGTTATGGAGCCTGATCCAGCAAAGTGAAATTTTATTTGCTCAGGGGTTCCTGCAAGCCGCCTGGGAAAATCAGGAAAAAGCATTCCAGCTCGTTCGTGAACAACATCTGGAACAGCTGCCAATGCACGAGTTCCTGTTACGTATTCGCGCTCAGCTGCTGTGGGCGTGGTCGCGTCTGGATGAGGCAGAAAGCTGCGCCCGCCAGGGTGTTGACGTGCTCTCAGGTTTCCAGCCACAGCAGCAGTTACAATGTCTCGCGCTGTTGGTGCAGTGCTCGCTGGCACGCGGGGATTTGGATAACGCCCGCAACCACCTTAACCGCCTGGAAAACCTGCTCGGTAACGGCCAGTACCATTGCGACTGGGTTTCGAACGCCGATAAGGTACGGGTCATTTACTGGCAAATGACCGGCGACAAAAAATCTGCCGCCAACTGGCTACGCCAGACGCCTAAACCGGCATTCGCTAACAACCACTTCCTGCAAAGCCAGTGGCGGAACATTGCCCGCGTGCAGATCCTGCTTGGTGATTTTGAACCAGCCGAGATTGTGCTGGAAGAGCTGAATGAAAATGCCCGCAGCCTGCGTCTGATGAGCGATCTAAACCGTAACCTGCTGTTGCTTAATCAGCTCTACTGGCAGGCTGGGCGTAAAAATGATGCCCAGCGAGTGTTGCTGGAAGCATTGCAGCTGGCTAACCGCACCGGGTTTATCAGCCACTTTGTGATTGAAGGCGAAGTGATGGCGCAACAACTGCGTCAGCTTATTCAGCTCAATACGCTGCCAGAGCTGGATCAGCATCGCGCACAGCGTATTCTGCGTGAAATTAACCAGCATCATCGCCACAAGTTTGCGCACTTTGATGAGAACTTTGTTGAACGCCTGCTGAATCACCCTGAAGTGCCGGAACTTATCCGCACCAGCCCACTCACCCAGCGTGAATGGCAGGTTCTGGGGCTGATCTATTCAGGCTACAGCAATGAGCAGATTGCCGGTGAGCTGGCGGTGGCGGCAACCACCATCAAAACGCATATCCGCAATTTGTACCAGAAGTTGGGTGTGGCACATCGTCAGGATGCCGTACAACATGCGCAGCAATTGCTGAAGATGATGGGGTACGGGGTTTAAGGTCTGTTCGGCCTGATGCCCTCACCCCGGCCCTCTCCCACAGGGAGAGGGAGAAAGGCTTTTCAACACAACTCTAACTGCAGATTATTATCCTTAATCACCTGCATCACACCTGCTGGCGGCATCACGTCGGTATAGACCGCATCGACCATACTGATACTGCCCATATTCACCATCGCGTTACGACCAAACTTGGAGTGATCCACCACCAGCATGACATGACGTGAGTTTTCAATAATGGCCCGCTTGGTGCGCACTTCGTGATAATCAAACTCCAGCAACGAGCCGTCGCTGTCGATACCGCTGATCCCCAGGATGCCGAAATCGAGGCGGAACTGAGAGATAAAATCGAGCGTCGCTTCACCAATAATACCGCCGTCACGGCTGCGCAATTCGCCGCCCGCGAGGATGATGCGGAAATCATCTTTCTGCATCAGGGTATTCGCCACGTTCAGGTTGTTGGTGACCACGCGCAGGTTCTCGTGTTCCAGCAGCGCATGGGCGACTGCTTCCGGCGTGGTGCCGATATCAATAAACAGCGTCGCACCGTTCGGGATCTGGCTTGCCACTTTACGGGCAATGCGCTCCTTCTCTGCCGTTTGCGTTGCTTTGCGGTCATGCCAGGAGGTGTTAACCGAGCTGGACGGCAGCGCCGCGCCGCCGTGGTGGCGCAGAATACGGTTTTGATCGGCCAGGTCGTTCAGGTCACGACGGATGGTTTGTGGGCTGACGGCAAACTGTTCCACCAGCTCTTCGGTACTGACGTATCCCTGCTTTTTTACCAGTTCGATAATGGCGTCATGACGTTGTGTTTGTTTCATCAAATATCCCTGGAAATTATGTTCGTTTTCGCGCATGAAGCGTATCGGCAAAGGCCATCGCCAGCCCGACGGCCAGCCCGGTAACGTGCGCACCGTTGGCGATAGACATGCCAAACAAATCAAACCATCCGGCAATTAACCATATTAATGCAAAGGTTATCAACCCGCGTTGCAAATAGATACCGCTGGCAGGATCGCGCTCGCCTCTGAGCCAGACGTAGCCCATCAGGGCATATACCACACCAGATAAACCGCCAAACCACGGGCCGCTGAATTTGTGCTGCACATAGCCGCTTAACAAGGCACTGATAATTGTAATAACAATCAGTTTGCCACTGCCCAGACGTTTCTCCACGGCACCGCCGAGATACCACCACCACAGCAGGTTGAAGAGAATATGCATCACCGAGAAGTGCATCAGCGCATGGGTAAAATAGCGCCAGACATCAAATTCCAGCGAGGGATCATACGGCCACGCCAGGGCGATCATCACGCTCTGGTCGCCCGCCACATTCATAATAATGAAGACGATAATGCAGGCGGCCATCAGTAGCAGCGTAAACGGGCCTGCGCGCTCGCGAATGGTGGCAAGGAAAGGAAAACGACGGTAGTGCAACCCGCTGCCGGTCTGGCCGGACTGCCAGCTTGCCGCCAGATAGCGCGGATCGCCAGGGTTCTCCAGGAAACGCGCCAGCTCTGCATTCACTCGTGCGGCCTGACTCTCGTCCGCCAGCCAGACGTCGGTCTGAGTATGTTGTTGAATGGTCAGGATGACGCCCTGCGTCGCCATATAATCGACAAACGCCTGGGCGACGCGCGGGTTGGTAAAAGAGGTGATCATCAACATGAGCAGCGGTCGCTTATTTCCACACAAAGGGGAACAGTATAGAGCGAATGGTTTTAGCCGCCAAACGCGTGCTCAACTTCTGCCGGGAAATGACGATGCCAGGCATCGAAACCACCATCGACACTGTACACCGCGTCGTAGCCCTGCTGGAGCAGATACTGCGCCGCCCCTTTACTGCTGTTGCCGTGGTAGCACATCACCATTACCGGCGTGTCGAAGTCGTTATCACGCATAAACGCACCCAGCGTGTCGTTGGTGAGGTGGAACGCGCCCGGCGTGTGGCCCATCGCAAAACTCTGCGGATCACGGATATCCACCAGCACCGCCGTTCCCTGGTGCATCTTCTGATGGGCTTCTTCTACGTTAATACATTCAAAGTGATCCATGGTGTTCTCTTTACATTGGTCAACGGCACTATTTTACCCCGTAGTGTACGTCCTGGCGGCAGGTAAACGCCATTATGTTATCCATATCACTCTAAATTGTTTTTTTGATGTTACCAAAAGCGCGTTCCTTTGCTATTATGAGCGATATCGAACATTTTTGAGCTTTAACGAAAGTGCGTGAGGGTGACATGGAAACCAAAGATCTGATTGTGATAGGCGGTGGCATCAACGGTGCCGGGATTGCGGTCGATGCCGCAGGACGCGGATTATCCGTACTGATGCTGGAAGCTAACGATCTCGCCTGTGCGACATCGTCCGCCAGCTCAAAACTGATCCATGGTGGCCTGCGCTACCTGGAACACTACGAATTCCGCCTGGTCAGTGAAGCACTGGCCGAACGTGAAGTGCTGCTGAAGATGGCTCCGCACCTGGCGATCCCAATGCGCTTCCGCCTGCCACACCGTCCACACCTGCGTCCGGCATGGATGATCCGAATTGGTCTGTTTATGTACGATCACCTGGGTAAACGTACCAGCCTGCCAGGTTCGAATGGTTTGCGTTTTGGCTCAGAATCGGTACTTAAGCCTGAAATCGTGCGCGGATTCGAATATTCCGACTGCTGGGTGGACGATGCGCGCCTGGTCCTGGCCAATGCGCAGATGGTAGAGAGGAAAGGTGGCGAAGTGAAAACCCGTACCCGCGCCACCGCTGCCCGTCGTGAAAACGGCTTGTGGATTGTCGAAGCGGAAGACGTGGACACTGGCGAGAAGTTCAGCTGGAAAGCGCGCGGCCTGGTGAACGCCACCGGTCCGTGGGTGAAACAGTTCTTTGACGAGGGAATGCACCTGCCTTCACCTTATGGTATCCGTCTGATCAAAGGCAGCCACATTGTTGTGCCTCGCGTGCATACCCAGAAACAGGCCTACATTCTGCAGAACGAAGATAAGCGCATTGTGTTTGTGATCCCGTGGATGGACGAGTTTTCCATCATCGGCACCACCGACGTGGAGTACAAAGGCGACCCGAAAAACGTCGAGATTGACGAGAGCGAAGTGAACTACCTGCTGAAAGTGTATAACGCGCACTTTAAGAAACAGCTGGCACGTAATGACGTGGTCTGGACTTATTCCGGTGTGCGTCCGCTGTGTGATGACGAATCTGACTCACCGCAGGCTATCACCCGCGACTATACGCTCGATATTCATGACGTAGACGGTCAGGCACCACTGCTGTCGGTGTTTGGTGGCAAACTCACCACTTACCGTAAACTGGCCGAACACGCGCTGGAAAAACTGGTGCCGTACTACAAAGGTATTGGCCCGGCATGGACGAAAGGCGCGGTACTGCCTGGTGGTGATATCGGTGGCAACCGCGATGATTATGCCGCGAAACTGCGTCGTCGCTACCCCTTCATTACTGAATCAATGGCGCGCCATTACGCCCGCACCTACGGCAGCAATACCGAATGGATCCTCGGGGAAGCGAAAGAGATTGCCGACCTGGGCGAACATTTTGGCCACGAGCTGTATGAAGCCGAGCTGCGTTATCTGGTCGAACATGAATGGGTTCGCCGCCTGGATGATGCCATCTGGCGTCGTACCAAAGAAGGGATGTGGCTGGATGCCGAACAACAGTCTCGCGTTGCACAGTGGCTGCTGCAAAACGCGGGGAAGCGTGAGTTGTCGTTGGCGTCGTGATGTAAATTAGTGAGGCCTCTCCCATCAGGAGATGGCCGCAAACAGTAAAAACGGCAACCTCGGTTGTAATGCCAGACAGTTAAGCGACACCAGGGCACTTTGTTATTTCAGTGGTATCGTTCCGTTCACTCAGACATTCCTGCTACCTGCATAATCCGCTGCGGTGAACGTGTTAAGGGGGCTATCGCGCCCCCTTAACCTTCTTCATCGCCTGAATGTGGCACGGATGTTGAGTCCCCGCTGAAATCGGCGAACCAGAGACCGGATGACAAAGGCTGGACGCCAGGGATGGCGGCCAGAGGCGAAACGAGACAGGACAAAATTGCCGGGAGCAATTTTGAACAACGCTTGCGTTGGCCCCGAAGGGGCGAGTCCCAGGGATGGGACGAGTAATCTTGAGTCGAGCCGACCGCAGGCAGCGGGTCGGGAGGTGAGCGCAGTGCGAAGCACCGATTTCTCTGCGGGGCCGCGGGGATTGATAAGGGGGCCGCGGTGGCCCCCTTATCCCGTTCACAGGTTGTGAGCGTATTATTTTCTGCAGATATTAAGGTGAACGGAATTATCCACAGTGCTTAACTGACCAGCATTACAACTTGTGTTGCCGTTTTGTTTTTACAACCGTACCGGATCAATATGCCAGATAGTCTCGGCATACTCCTTGATGGTTCTGTCCGACGAGAAGTACCCCATATTGGCGATGTTGTGCATCGCGGCACTGGTCCACTTCTCCTGGTGACGGTACAGTTCGTCCACCTTGTCCTGGCAATCCACATAACTGCGATAATCCGCCAGCACCTGATAGTGATCGCCAAAGTTAATCAGCGAATCCACCAGGTCACGGTAGCGGCCTGGCTCTTCTGGGTTGAACAATCCGGTGGCGATCTGCGTCAGCACCTGGCGCAACTCATCGTCCTGCTCGTAACACTCACGCGGCTTGTAGCCCTGCTTGCGCAGTTCCTCCACCTCTTCCGTTGTATTACCGAAGATAAAGATGTTATCCGCTCCCACATGCTCCAGCATCTCGACGTTAGCACCGTCCAGCGTGCCGATGGTCAGCGCGCCGTTGAGGGCAAACTTCATGTTACTGGTTCCGGACGCTTCCGTACCGGCCGTTGAGATCTGCTCAGAGAGATCCGCCGCCGGAATGATCAGCTGCGCCAGGCTCACGCTGTAGTTCGGGATAAACACCACTTTCAGCTTATCGCCAATCTCAGGATCGTTGTTCACCACCTTCGCGACATCGTTGATGAGGTGAATTATGTGTTTCGCCATGTAATAGGCAGAAGCCGCCTTACCGGCAAAGATTTTCACGCGTGGTACCCAGTCCAGCGTCGGATCGGCCTTGATACGGTTGTAGTGAGTGATCACATGCAGCACGTTCATCAACTGGCGTTTGTACTCGTGGATACGCTTGATCTGCACATCGAACAGCGCTTTTGGGTTAGCCACCACATTCAGGTGCAGCGCAAGCCAGACCGACAGCCGCTTTTTGTTTAACAGCTTGGCTTCACGCACGGCTTTGTTCACCGTCGGGAAATCAATGTGCTGTTCAAGCTCGCCCAGTTGACCTAAATCCGTCCGCCAGGTACGACCAATGTTGGCATCCAGCACCTCAGACAACGGCTGGTTTGCCAGCGCCAGCCAGCGGCGCGGCGTAACGCCGTTGGTCACGTTGCAAAAACGCGTCGGGAAGATTTTCGCGAAATCGGCAAACAGCGACTGCACCATCAGGTTCGAGTGCAGCTCAGACACCCCGTTCACCTTGTGGCTGATCACCACCGCCAGCCAGGCCATACGCACACGACGGCCGTTCGACTCATCAATGATCGAGGTACGGCTCAGCAGGCCGGTATCGTTCGGATACTGCTCCTGCACCGTCTTGAGGAAGTAGTCGTTGATCTCAAAGATAATCTGCAGATGGCGCGGCAGAATTTTACCGAGCATATCCACCGGCCAGGTTTCCAGCGCTTCGCTCATCAGCGTGTGGTTGGTGTACGAGAAAACCTGACAGGTCACGTCAAACGCGTCATCCCAGCTGAACTTATGCTCATCAATCAACAGACGCATCAACTCAGGGATCGACAACACCGGATGGGTGTCGTTAAGGTGAATAGCGGTTTTCTCCGCCAGATTTTTGTAGGTTTTGTGCAACTGGTAGTGACGGTTAAGGATGTCCTGTACCGTCGAGGAGACAAGGAAATACTCCTGACGCAGACGCAGCTCACGCCCGGAGTAGGTCGAGTCGTCCGGGTAAAGCACACGGGAAACGTTCTCGGAGTGGTTTTTATCTTCCACCGCCGCGAAATAGTCGCCCTGGTTAAACTTACCGAGGTTGATCTCGCTACTGGCCTGTGCGCTCCACAGGCGCAACGTGTTGGTGGCATCGGTGTCGTAGCCTGGAATGATCTGGTCATAAGCCACCGCCAGGATCTCTTCGGTTTCAACCCAGCGGGACTTTTTCCCTTCCTGTTGAATACGCCCACCAAAGCGTACTTTGTAGCGCGTGTTGTGGCGTTTGAACTCCCACGGGTTGCCGTACTCCAGCCAGTAGTCCGGAGACTCTTTCTGACGTCCGTCAACGATGTTCTGTTTGAACATCCCGTAGTCATAGCGAATACCGTAGCCACGCCCCGGCAGCGCCAGCGTCGCCAGCGAGTCCAGGAAACAGGCCGCAAGACGCCCCAGACCACCGTTACCGAGGCCCGGGTCGTTTTCTTCGTCAATCAGTTCTTCTAAATCCAGCCCCATCTCTTCCAGCGCGTTTTTCACGTCGTCATAAATACCGAGCGACAACAGCGCGTTGGAAAGGGTGCGGCCAATCAAAAACTCCATCGACAGGTAATAAACCTGACGCGTTTCTTGTGAGAGCTGGGCGCGGTTTGAGCGCAACCAGCGTTCGACTAAACGGTCACGCACCGCAAACAGAGTGGCGTTCAGCCACTCATGTTTGTTAGCAATGACCGGATCTTTCCCGATGGTGAACATCAGCTTGTAGGCGATGGAGTGCTTTAACGCCTCAACGCTGAGTGTTGGTGAAGAGTAGCTAAAAGGTGCATTCATATCAGTGACTCCGCCTCGTTACATCAAGCGTTGATAAAGATCGCGGTATGACTGCGCCGCAACGTGCCAGCTAAAGTCCATGCCCATCGCCTGACGTTGAACGTAACGCCATAAGGAAGGGCGGGACCATAATACGAAAGCACGCCGAATCGCTCGTAGCAACGACCAGGCATTACTGTCTTCAAAAACAAACCCACTGGCGATACCATCCGCCAGGTTTTCCAGAGAACTGTCGGAAACCGTATCCGCCAGCCCCCCTGTACGTCGAACCAGCGGCAGCGTGCCGTATTTCAGACCGTACAGCTGCGTCAGGCCACAAGGTTCAAAGCGGCTTGGCACCAGAATGACGTCTGCACCACCCATAATGCGGTGCGAAAACGCTTCGTGATAGCCAATCTGAACCCCAACCTGCCCCGGATATTCCGCTGCGGCGGCAAGGAAACCTTCCTGCAACACCGGGTCACCCGCACCGAGCAGCGCGAGTTGCCCTCCCTGCTCCAGTAACCCCGGCAGGGCTTCCAGCACCAGATCCAGCCCTTTCTGGCTGGTCAGGCGGCTGACCACGGCGAACAACGGTACTTTGTCGTTCACCTTCAGGCCCATTGCAATTTGCAACTGGCGTTTGTTTTCGGCTTTGTCTTCGACCGAATCACGGCCATAGCGTGAAGCCAGCAGAAGATCGGTTTCCGGGTTCCAGATTTTTTCATCGACGCCGTTCAGGATCCCTGACAGGCGTCCTTCACGGTGTCGCTGGCTCAGCAGCCCTTCAAGACCATAACCAAACTGCGCCTCCGTGATTTCACGGGCATAGGTTGGACTGACCGCCGTAATGTGATCGGCGTAGTACAACCCCGCTTTCAGGAAGGAAATTTGTCCCTTAAACTCCAGCCCGTGTATGTTATAGAACGACCAGGGCAATTCGATGTCATTCATATGATGGGCATAATACATGCCCTGATACGCCAGGTTGTGTACCGTGAACACCGATTTGGCCGGGTGGCCGCGCGCCGCCAGATACGCCGGAGCAAGCCCGGCGTGCCAGTCGTGGGCGTGTACCACATCGGGACGCCAGAAAGGATCCAGACCGCTGGCCATTTCTGCGCCCACCCAGCCGAGCAGCGCAAAGCGCAGCACGTTATCCGGGTAAGCAAACAGGTTAGTATCGTGGTACGGACTCCCTGGGCGCTCATACAGGTGCGGCGCGTCAATCAGGTAAATTCCTACGCCATTGTAATGTCCAAACAGCAGGGTGATACGCCCGGCGAACGTCTCGCGGCGGGTAACAACCTGCGCATCAGGAATGCCACGTCGGATATCAGGAAAAGCGGGTAACACCACACGAGCATCAATACCGGCAGCAATTTGCGCCGCCGGTAACGCACCGATGACATCCGCCAGACCGCCCGTTTTTAACAACGGGAACATCTCTGAGCACACATGTAAAACCTGCATTATCGCTCCTGTTTGACCTGCAGTTTCCGCAGCATTTCTCGTGTCACCAACACGATCCCCTCTTCTGAGCGGTAGAAACGACGTGCATCCTCTTCCGCGTTTTCGCCAATCACCATGCCTTCAGGAATGACGCAGGCACGGTCAATAACGCAACGACGCAGGCGACATGAACGCCCTACCCAGACATCCGGCAACAATACTGCCGAGTCGATATTACAAAATGAGTTAACACGCACGCGGGGGAATAGCACGGACTGCACCACCACCGAGCCAGAGATAATGCACCCGCCAGAAACCAGCGAGTTCAGCGTCATGCCGTGGCTACCGGAGCGGTCCTGGACGAACTTCGCCGGAGGCAACGATTCCATATGCGTGCGGATCGGCCAGTCCTGGTCGTACATATCCAGCTCAGGCGTGACGGAGGCCAGGTCCAGGTTCGCTTTCCAGTAGGCTTCCAGCGTTCCAACATCGCGCCAGTACGGTTCTGAACTCGGATCGGACTGCACACAGGACAGCGGGAAAGGATGTGCATATGCCATGCCAGCTTTGGTGATTTTCGGGATGATATCCTTACCGAAGTCATGGCTGGAATTTTCGTCCACGTCGTCGGCTTCCAGCAATTCATAAAGGTAATCGGCATCAAAGACATAGATACCCATACTGGCAAGCGATTTGGTGGCATCACCCGGCATTGACGGTGGGTTAGCGGGTTTTTCAACGAACTCAATAATTTTATCGTTCTCGTCCACCGCCATCACGCCAAACGCTTTTGCCTCCTCAACAGGCACAGGCATGCAGGCCACGGTGCAACGCGCTCCTTTTTCGACATGGTCAATCAACATGCGGGAGTAGTCCTGCTTATAGATATGGTCCCCCGCCAGGATCACGATGTATTCCGCATGATAACGGCGAATGATGTCGAGGTTTTGTGTCACCGCATCCGCGGTCCCGCGATACCAGTTTTCACCGTGTACACGCTGTTGCGCGGGGAGCAAATCGACAAACTCGTTCATCTGTTCGCTAAAGAAAGACCAGCCACGTTGAATGTGTTGCACCAGCGTGTGGGATTGATACTGCGTGATCACACCGATACGGCGGATACCCGAGTTCAGACAGTTTGACAGTGCAAAATCGATAATACGGAATTTACCGCCGAAGTGGACGGCAGGTTTGGCTCGCTTAATTGTTAAATCTTTCAAACGCGTGCCGCGACCACCCGCAAGTATGAGGGCAACAGATTTTAATGGTAGCTGGCGCGCCAACATTAACGGATCGTTCTTATCTAATCTAACCATGACTAACTCCTTTTTTATCATCTCTGGAATACGCAAACTCCGTGCGCAGGCCCATGCCAGACTGCCATGACGACCGGATTATCCTCTCCGGCAAATGGGGGGATGGCATGCCATGCCCCACCAGGTAATACAAAATTAACCACATCCTGCGTGGCGTTTAACGTGATAAGCCAGCGTTCCGAAAGCAGGATTTGTAGACAGGGCATGCCGCTTTGCCACTCTTGTGCGCTCAACGGCTGAGCCTCTTTGTTCAACCAGACAACACTGCCATCGCCCTCTTCCCACCACTGGTTTGCCGTCAATGCGGGAATGGACTGACGAAGGCGGATCAACGCCGCCGTAAAATGCACCAGGCCGCTGTTTGCCTGCTCCCATTCAAGCCAGGTCAGGCTGTTGTCCTGACAATAGGCATTGTTGTTACCATGCTGACTGTGGCCGTGTTCATCGCCCGCCAGTAGCATCGGCGTACCTTGCGACAGCAGCAATGTCGTCAGCAGTGCATGCACGCTGTCGCGCCGTCGCTCAATGACGTCGAGGCTTCCACCTAATCCTTCTATACCATGATTAAAGCTATGGTTATTGTTAGTGCCATCGCGATTCTCCTCACCGTTCGCCTCATTGTGTTTCTGATTGAAACAAACGCAGTCGCGAAGCGTGAAGCCATCGTGCGCCGTCACCAGATTGATGGTGGCGGAGGGTAATTTACCGTCGCGTTTAAACAGGTCACTGGATGCGGCAAAGCGCCCGGCGAATTCACCCAGCGGTAAATTTCGCTCCAGCCAGAAGCGGCGCGAGGCATCGCGATAGTGATCGTTCCATTCGGCAAACATCGGCGGGAAATTCCCCACCTGATAACCACCTTCGCCAATGTCCCACGGCTCGGCAATCAGCTTCACCTGTGAGAGCACCGGACAGTTTTTTATCGCCTCAAACAGCGGTGCCTGCTGGCTGAAGGCGGGTGTACGTCCCATGACTGAGGCTAAATCGAAACGAAAGCCGTCGATGTGGAACGTTTCTACCCAATATTTCAGGCATTCATACGCATAATGCGTCACCGCCGGGTGGCTGAGATTCAGCGTATTACCGCAACCGGTCCAGTTGTAGTAATTGCCATCTTCTCTGATCCAATAATAGCTACGGTTATCAATTCCGCGCAGGGAGAGCGTGGGGCCATCAAGATCGCTTTCCGCGCTGTGGTTCAACACCACATCCAGAATGACCTCAATACCCGCTTCATGCAGCGCTTTCACCGCATCACGAAACTCATCCCGCGCCTTATCAGGATGCACTGCATAGCGCGGTTCAAGTGCGAACATCGCCAGCGGGTTGTAGCCCCAGTAGTTGCTCAGCCCAAGTCGTTGCAGGCGGGGTTCACTGACAAAATGTGCCACGGGCAGCAGCTCCAGCGCGGTGATCCCCAGATGCTTTAAGTAAGCGATCATCACCGGATGCGCGAGCGCCTTATAGGTCCCGCGGATCTCTTTGGGGATCGACGGGTGAAGATTCGTCAGTCCTTTAACATGAGCTTCATAAATGACAGTGCGGCCCCACGGCGTTCGGGGAGGCTCATCTCCTTCCCAGTCGTACAGTTCATTGACCACCACACTTTTTGGTGCGAGGGGTGCGCTGTCCCGGTGATCGGGTTCACCGTAGCCAATGTGTAACACTGGATCGTCGATCAGATGACCATCCACACGTTGGGCGCACGGATCGAGCAGCAACTTCGCCGGGTTAAACCAGTGTCCCTGTGAAGGCTCCCACGGACCGTGAACGCGAAAACCGTAATGCATCCCTGGCCGTCCACCGGCCAGGTAGCCGTGCCAGGTCTCCCCGGTACGCGACGGCAGGTCGTAACGGTGCTCGTTGCCTTCGCCGTCAAACACACAAAGTTCAACCCGCTCCGCATGAGCAGAAAAGAGGGTGAAGTTCACACCCTTTCCATCAAAATGCGCCCCGAGCGGTTCGGGTTGACCTGCCGTAAGTTGTGTCATTCCCCCTCCCGAACCAGCCAGATAGTACTCAGCGGCGGCAGCGTGAGGCTAATCGAGTTCGGGCGTCCGTGGCTTTCAATGGCATCACTCTGCACCAGACCGCCATTACCCGCGTTGCTGCCGTGGTAGTGCATGGAATCCGTATTCACGATTTCGCGCCATTTACCGGTCTGGTTAACGCCGAAGCGGTAATGTTCGCGCGTAACTGGCGTGAAGTTGCTGGCGACAATAATTTCATTGCCCGCTTTATCACGGCGCACGAAGACAAATACCGAGCGCTCGTGATCGTCCACCACCAGCCATTCAAAGCCGTAGGGATCGAAGTCGAGTTCATGCAGCGCTTTATGATGACGGTAGGTCAGGTTCAGGTCGCGTACCAGGCGCTGCACACCGTGGTGCCAGTTGTCTCCGCCTTCCAGCAGATGCCAGTCGAGGCTGGCGTCATGGTTCCATTCGCGTCCCTGAGCAAATTCATTGCCCATAAACAGCAGCTTTTTGCCCGGGAAGGCAAACATCCAGCCGTAGTAAGCGCGCAGGTTGGCGAATTTCTGCCATGCATCGCCCGGCATGCGGTCGAGAATGGATTTTTTGCCGTGGACGACTTCGTCGTGTGACAGCGGCAGCATGAAGTTTTCGGTGTAGTTGTAGAGCATCCCGAAGGTGAGCTTCTCGTGATGGTACTTACGGTGAACCGGGTCGAGCTTCATATAGTCGAGCGTGTCGTGCATCCAGCCCATGTTCCATTTGTACCAGAACCCCAGCCCGCCCATTGACGCGGGTCGGGATACCCCGGCGAAGTCCGTCGACTCTTCCGCCATCGTCACCGCACCATCAACCTGCTCACCAATAATGCGGTTCGTGTTGCGCAGAAACTCAATCGCCTCCAGGTTTTCACGGCCACCAAACTCGTTCGGGATCCACTCCCCTTGTTTACGGCTGTAGTCGCGGTAGATCATCGACGCCACCGCATCGACGCGCAGGGCATCAATGCCAAAACGCTCAATCCAGTACAGCGCATTCCCGACAAGGTAGTTCGCCACTTCGCGGCGGCCGTAGTTGTAAATCAGCGTGTTCCAGTCCTGGTGATAACCTTCACGCGGGTCGCTGTGTTCGTACAGTCGGGTGCCATCAAACTCAGACAGACCAAAATCGTCAGACGGGAAATGGCCAGGCACCCAGTCGAGGATCACATTCAGCCCGGCGGCATGTGCAGCATTGATGAAGTAGCGGAAGTCATCGCGCGTGCCGAAGCGGCGTGTCGGCGCATACAGCCCGGTAGGCTGATAGCCCCAGCTCCCGTCGAACGGGTGTTCGTTAACTGGCAACAGTTCCAGGTGGGTAAAGCCCATCCATTTAGCGTAAGGCACCAGCTGATCGGCCAGTTCACGGTAGCTCAGCCAGAAGTTGTTATCGGTGTGGCGACGCCAGGAACCAAGATGCACTTCATAGACGGAGATTGGCGCATCAAAGCGGTTGGCCTGCTTGCGCTCTTCGCTCTGGATAATCTTTTCCGGCAGCCCGCAAATCAGCGAGGCCGTATCCGGGCGCATCTGCGCTTCGAAGGCGTAAGGGTCGGCTTTAATCCGCAGCTTGCCGTGCGCGTCAATCATCTCGAATTTATAGAGCTGGCCGTTATGTGCGCCGGGGATAAACAGTTCCCAGATGCCGGTTTCGCGGCGCAGGCGCATCGGGTGACGACGACCATCCCAGTAGTTGAACTGCCCGACAACGGAGACGCGACGGGCGTTGGGGGCCCACACGGAAAAACGCGTGCCGGTGATGCCATCCATCGTATCAGCATGAGCACCCAGCGTTTCATAAGGTCGCAGATGGGTACCTTCAGACAACAGCCAGGCGTCCATCTCCTGTAAGAGAGGGCCAAAGCTGTAGGGATCATCAATCAGATTTTGCTGGCCGTGCCAGATAACGGCGAGCTGATAACGAAATGGGTTTTTACGACGGGGCATTACGCCAGAAAAGAAGCCTCGCGAGTCAATACACTCCAGGTTGCCCACTTTACGTCCGGTTTTGGGTTCAATCACCCAGACTTCTGTGGCATCCGGTAACAGTGCCCGAACCTCCAGTCCCACCTCTGTACGGTGCATCCCAAGCACAGAAAAGGGGTCGGCAAAATGACCCGCAATAAGCGCATTAATCACGTCTCTATCCACACGATCAGACATGGTATTCATCCTGTTTTTATGTCGCCCTTTTTAAGCGCGCCGGACGACTTTTAATGTGACCTGAACGGTGCAGCCTATCCTCTCTGCTCCGCCCTACCCTCAGGTGAGAAATCAATCTTCCTTAAA
Source organism: Enterobacter cloacae (assembly GCA_014169315.1). NCBI lineage: Bacteria > Pseudomonadati > Pseudomonadota > Gammaproteobacteria > Enterobacterales > Enterobacteriaceae > Enterobacter > Enterobacter cloacae. The sequence continues at coordinate 4,245,449 of AP022133.1, forward strand.
GCATAGCCAACGACGTTACTCCTCCAGATAAAAAATAAGACATCTACGCTTTACTCCATGTAGTACGCAAAAAAAGGGGGTGAAAATCACCCCCGGTAGTTAACACATTATTACGCCAGCTGGCGCAGCATGCGGCGCAACGGTTCGGCTGCACCCCACAAGAGCTGGTCGCCAACGGTGAAGGCGGACAAGAACTCCGGCCCCATATTCAACTTACGCAGACGACCAACCGGCGTGGTCAACGTGCCGGTCACGGCAGCCGGGGTCAGTTCACGCATGGTGATATCGCGATCGTTTGGTACCACTTTCGCCCACGGGTTGTGTGCAGCCAGCAGCTCTTCCACGGTCGGGATAGACACATCTTTTTTCAGTTTGATGGTGAACGCCTGGCTGTGGCAGCGCAGCGCACCGATACGTACGCACAGTCCGTCAACCGGAATGGTGTTCGCGGTGGCGAGGATTTTGTTGGTCTCGGCCTGGCCCTTCCACTCTTCGCGGGTCTGGCCGTTATCCAGCTGTTTGTCGATCCACGGGATCAGACCACCGGCCAGCGGTACGCCGAAGTTGTCGACTGGCAGCTCACCGCTACGGGTCAGTTGAGTGACTTTACGTTCGATATCGAGAATAGCGGACGCCGGGTTTGCCAGCTCGTGTGCGACGCTGTCGTGCAACTGGCCCATCTGGGTCAGCAGCTCACGCATATGGCGCGCACCGCCACCGGAAGCCGCCTGGTACGTCGCCACGGACACCCACTCCACCAGATCCTGCGCGAACAGGCCGCCCAGAGACATCAGCATCAGGCTGACGGTGCAGTTACCACCAACAAAGGTTTTCACCCCTTTGTTCAGGCCGTCGGTGATCACGTCCTGGTTAACCGGGTCGAGAATGATGATGGCATCGTCTTTCATGCGCAGCGAAGAGGCTGCGTCAATCCAGTAACCCTGCCAGCCGCTTTCACGCAGCTTTGGATAGATTTCGTTGGTATAATCGCCGCCCTGGCAAGTGACAATAATGTCGAGTGCCTTCAGCGCTTCCAGATCGAAAGCATCCTGCAACGTACCAGTGGTGCCGCCAAAGGAAGGCGCAGCCTGGCCAAGCTGGGAAGTGGAGAAGAAGACCGGGCGGATGGCGTCGAAATCGCGCTCTTCAACCATGCGTTGCATGAGTACAGAGCCGACCATACCGCGCCAGCCGATAAAACCAACGTTTTTCATAGCATTTTTTCCTGCAGAGGGTGTGTGCTGTTGTGCAAGCCAGTATTGAACTGGGATATGCTTCACATTACAAAATGCTGCCAAAGCTGCAAGCAAAATTAATCGATGATTGCCCGGCAATCAGAAAAAGAGCTAATCATCGGAATAACACTACTAAGTATCAGGGATAATTTAAAGATGAGTGAAATCATTTCCGCCGCGGTTTTGTTGATCCTGATTATGGATCCACTCGGAAACCTGCCTATCTTCATGTCCGTGCTGAAGCACACCGAGCCGAAGCGCCGTCGGGCGATCATGATCCGCGAGCTGCTCATCGCTCTGCTGGTGATGTTTATCTTCCTGTTTGCGGGCGAAAAAATCCTCGCATTCCTGAATTTGCGCGCTGAAACGGTTTCAATTTCCGGCGGGATTATTCTGTTCCTGATTGCCATCAAGATGATTTTCCCGAGTGCCGAAGGGGGCAGTAGCGGTCTGCCTGCGGGTGAAGAGCCGTTCATCGTACCGCTGGCAATCCCACTGGTGGCCGGGCCGACGATCCTGGCGACGCTGATGCTGCTTTCACATCAATACCCGAATCAGATGAGCCATCTGGTGATTGCGTTACTGATCGCCTGGGGCGGGACGTTTATCATTCTGCTGCAGTCGTCTTTGTTCCTGCGTCTGCTGGGTGAGAAAGGGGTGAACGCGCTGGAGCGCCTGATGGGGTTGATTCTGGTGATGATGGCAACGCAGATGTTCCTGGATGGCATTCAGGCGTGGATGAAGGGCTAGGTAAAAGCAAAATGGCCACTGCGTGACCATTTTTAATGTTTGCTCCCTCTCCCCGTGGGAGAGGGCCGGGGTGAGGGCAATCAGGCCACACTCCTCAAAAATAATCCTTCGTTATTTAATTATTCTACTCACCTCGTTTCGCACCGTATCCAAAGCAACTCTAAAATCACAACAATATTATACTATTTCAATAAGATAGATTTCATGTTGTCTTACTATGTTTTGAGGTATATGCTCGCAATTGTGGGTTCATTGGTGGGTTCTAATCTTACAAAGACAGGCGCAAGGTTTCCGTCTCGATAGTTGTTACCCCCACCTGTGCACCTGTTTTACCTGTGGAAAGACGACTTTGAGGATTATAGATGCTGAATGATGCAAAGCTCCGGGCCTTAGCTCGCGGCCACGATAATACCAGCCCGAAAAAAATTGCGGATAGTAATGGACTTGCTGCGCTTGTCAGACCAAACGGGCAAATCTCGTTCATATTCCGATTCAGGTTGAATGCCAAACAGCAAAATTTCACGCTGGGCCAATACCCTAATCTCAGCCTGAAGGCCGCGCGTGAACGGGCCACACAGTGCCGCAAATGGCTGGCTGATGGATTTGACCCACGTGTGCAGGCCCGAATTGAGAAGCAAGCCAACCGCGAGCAGCTCACCGTAAGACAAGCGGTTGATTTCTGGCTTACAGATAGTGAAACAGCGGCGGCAGATAGTTACCGGAAACAGTTCGAGAAGCATATTTTCCCGCACCTGGGGGATCTGCCTATCGACCAACTCGACACAGCCGCATGGTTGAAAGTATTCAGCGATATTAAACGTGGTACTTATCACCGCGCAGCCCCGAACGCTGCCGCTTACGTTTTTGGTTTGACCAAAACAGCAATGAAGTACTGTCGGGCGCGTCAGATGGTCAAGACAACTGTCTTAAATGATCTCAGCGCCGGTGATGTTGGCGCTACGGTCAATAAGCGTGACCGGGTGCTTAAACAGAATGAACTTGACGACGCGGTGACGTGGACAAATGACATCCGCAACCCATTTTACTATCGGGCGTTGCTGAAACTGCTGATTACTTTCGGATGCCGCCTGTCTGAACTGCGGTTATCAACCGTAAAAGAGTGGGATATGAGCGCTATGGTGTGGACGGCTCCTAAGCAGCACACAAAGACAGGTATAGAAATACAGCGCCCGATTCCTGCTGCACTGGCACCGATACTGACCTCCCTTATGAATGACAGAAAGAGTGGCCTACTTTTAACCGAGAAGAAAACAGTCGGCTCAGTGTCGAACTACATAATAGGCATCTCACGCAAGTTAGGCCATGACTCATGGACAGCCCACGATCTGCGTAGAACTTTCGCAACCCGTCTTGCTGATATGGGGGTGCATCATCACGTCATTGAGGCGTTGCTGGGCCACACTCTTCCAGGCGTTGCCGGTATTTATAACCGTAGCCATTTAATTAATGAGAAGCGCGAAGCGCTTGAGCTTTGGATGAGTAATGGAGTGAAGCTATGAAATTTTTTCGTAGGGAGGAAGATAAGGCGGACCCACACTTCATCAAGCGTGCATTAGAGGCGTTTATCTTTTTGGTGGATTCGGGAGCGCCCATTCCCGATGAGTTGTTGCATTTCATGGCTGACGGCGCTAAGCAAAAATTAAAAGACGGTACACCATGGCCTACACATACGGGCAGATCGAAAATAGATGAGCATGTACTGGCTTTGGTTGCTGAAATTGACGAAAGGTTTCCCAAAGAGCGCCATCAGATAGCTGAATATCTCGAACGCTCTCAAAGACGGGTTAGTCAGATGATTGAGGAAGCCGCCAAGGCTTCGAATACGTCTGCGGTAACAATCCACCGCCGGATATACAAAGCCATGATTGCGGGCAAAACATTGTCGGAGACCCTATCTGTGCTTGAGCAAGTTAAAGCCTGGGCCGAGGGGAAATAAACTATTTTTCGTTTTCTTCCACATTCAACATCCAACATCGCGATGATAGTCGTGCCACAACGGCAAAATACAAATGAGGATATATAAATGGAAAGACTTATAAGCATTCCACAGTTAGCTAAATTACTTAACCGCCACCGTACGCGTATCTATGTCTACCAAAAAACCGGGTACCTGCCTCCCGCAATCATGAGAAACGGAAGAACCATTGGCTGGCGCGAGTCGGATATTACTCGATGGATGGAAGAGAATAAAGATGCGCAAAACAGATAAAGAAAACGCCCAGACCTTTCGGAGCTGAGCGCTTCGCAACCTTTAACAATCAGCCTGCAACGTGTACCAGACGGCGCAGGCTTTAACCAGGACACTATATGTCAACTGATGGCGTAATTATGGCAACTGATGCCAACAATAGCAAAGTATTATTCAAACTGAAGGCAAAGAACAACAGCATAGAACCTAACACGTGGCTTCGACGTACTGTACGTATGCTGGAGCGCAGCGGCTACTCCGCTATACCTTGCCTGGCTAATGGCACTACCGCGTCATATGGCGAGGGACAGACATACCCACGCAATCACTCAGTCTGGCAGGGGCGCAATGTTAAAAGCGATGTCGTAGCTTTCAGGCTTGATGATGTAATTCTCCTAGATTACGACGGCAACAAAGCCCCACAAGGCGAAATTATCAGCATCCGTGAACTGACAGATTTACTTGGCCTGTCTGACCTGATGCAGTTTTGCACACAGAAGAATGATGACGGTGATTCGCTCCATTTTCTGTTTCGCTGGCCAGAGGGGGTTGACCGTAGCATTTATAAAGCAGCCAACAACGGCAAGTGGCAGAAACATATTGATATTAAGACAGGTAATCAGCTCTGCTATCTAAAACGTGGGAAACAGGTTATCGAGGGTGTATTACCCTGCATTGACGATTTGCCTGAAGCACCGCCAGTGCTGATGGAGACTCTACATAAGGCAAACATTGTTCAGCCAGAAAAGCCCCTCTCCGCCAGTGGCACAGAGAGTGACATTGAATGGTTTAATCGTACAGCACCTGAATGGGAAGCTTTGTTTTTTGAATACGGTTTCGAAAAACAGGGTAATAAATGGCTTCACCCGGAAAGCACCACCGGTAATCCGGGCATATCAATCAACAAGGACGGACGCTACATTTCATCTCACGGGAGCGATCCGCTTTGCGATGGACACAACCATGATAAATTCGACTTCATAGCCCAATATCAATATGAGGGCGACAAGTCACAGCTCCTTAGTGATATTCGCCAAAATCGTCAGGCTTGTCTTGACGAAGATTTAGCTGATGAACAGGAATGGACATCACCAAAAGAATTGAAGAGCGAACTGGTGCCAGTTGCCCCGTTCGAAGTCAGTCTATTGCCTGCGGCCGTACGCGCCTATGTCATGGATTACGCTGCCCGTATGGATAACGCAGCGCCTGACTATGCGGCAATATCGGTAATGATTGCAGCCGGTGCAGTTATCGGCGGTGCGGCTCAAATACAACCCAAGCGGAATGATACAGGCTGGAAATTGGTTCCTAACCTGTGGGGAAGTGCCATCGGCTACCCTTCTGCAATGAAAACACCCAGCCTCAAATGTGGACTCGATTTGCTGGCACATTCGCAGAAGGTTCTTGACCGTGACTTTATGAGACGCCAGAGCCGTTATGAGGCTGAAAAGGCTATTCATGGCGCAAGACGGGCCGATATTGAAGCCAGAATCGAAGCGGCGACACAAGCCGCTAATAGCGCGTTATCCGCCGGGGAAAATGACGATTACGAGGCTGCCGTGTCTGAGCTTATGCGTCTCCAGGAAAGTCTGAAAGCCGAACCGGATGAACCTAAATCGCGTGAATTAATGGTCAATGACGCCACGGTTGAATCACTAGCAATCATGGCGAACAATAATCCTATGGGTGTTATGGTCTTCCGTGATGAGCTGAGCGGTTGGCTCGCCAGTCTGGACAGCCCGCAGCGCCCTAACGACCGTGCATTTTATCTGGAAGGGTTCTCCTGCGGTTCGTATAAACAATCCAGGGTAAGCCGTGCGCCCCTCAAAATAGATAGGCTAATTGTCAGCCTACTTGGCGGTATTCAACCGGGCAAATTAGCCCCTATTCTCGCCTCTCGCGCTTCAGGTGATGGTGATGACGGTCTTTTAGAGCGTATTATCCAAATGTCAGTATTCCCTGACCTGTCTGGAGAATATAGGGATACGGCTCCCGACTTAGCGGCGGAGAGTCGCGCTAAGTCCGTTTTCGAAACATTAGCCGGAATTGCTACCGCTGCCGTATATACCTTTAGCGAGGATGCCCAGAAAATATGGGATGAATGGGCCGTCGGTCATAAGAAGCGCGAGCAATCGGCATCGGCAGACTGGCAAGGTATACTCGGTAAATATCCGGCACTATGCGCAAAAATTGCTCTGGTTCACCACATATTGACTGAGGCTGACGGCATTGATTATGAAAATGACGCATTTAGCCCTGCACTGAAGGTTTCCACCGATTCTCTATGCTGCGCTCTTCGCTGGATGCAGTACCTTGAGAGCCATGCAACGAGAATTACCACTTACTTCCGTGCTGAAAAGGAAATGCTTCCGGCAATCACCCTAAGGGATCGGCTTTCGCAACTTAGCCCATCTTTTACTCGTAATTCGTTAGGGCAAAAAGACTGGCAACACCTGAAGAGCAAAGATGGTCGTGAGTCTGCAATTGAGCAACTGATTAAGACAGGTCATATCCGCGAAGTCATAACCCCGCCTAAGAATGGAACAGGTCGCCCCTCAGTATCCTTCCTCGTAAACCCACTAATTTAGTCAAATCGCCCTCGCAACGAGGGCGACATAATTTTACATTATTCTACTATTTAATTATAAGAACATATAAAACAGCTAGTTAAAGACAACCATAGAAATCAATGCGCATAAAGCGCCCACAAACAAACCCACTTTGTATTTTTACGTCGCGGTGTAACGCGAGTTATTGTGCACATATTGAGCAGACTCATGCCATCCGCTATTGTCCTTTGAAATAACATGAATATTCAAAGGTGACATATGGCAAACGGACACGGTGGGGCAAGAGCTGGAGCAGGCCGAAAACGCAGCCCTCTGCCGAAACAACTCACTGACAATGCGTTAAAACGACTTGCCGAGTTGGTGGAAGAAGGAGACGTTCAAGCGGTGAGAATGGTTATCGACAGAAGTTTTCCTGCTCTGAAGTCCATTACTCCAACAGGGACGCTGGATGCTGAATTGCTCAAGCTGAAGATCAAAGAGCTTTCAGAGTTCGAGGAACGCTTAGCGGCACTTGAGGCGAGCAATGGCAGGTAACAACAGGCTTGCCCGTCTGTGTTGGCTGGAGAAGGCTTATGCACCTCATATCCTGGCTAATTTCCGCTTCGTTACTCATATCACTGTCGAGCAAACAGACCCGCTTTGCGGAAGCTACAAACACAATACATTGCCTGACAGCCCTATTACCGAATTAGTCATTTATACGGCTACACGCGAAGCCTACCGGGCGAAGGTTAAACATTTTGAGCAGCATTACACATTACTGGAGGGCTAGCTCTTGGCAACACTGAAAGAAAGACTGACCCGGCTTGAGGCAAAGACAACCACAACCACACCTATCGATATTGAATTTCATATCGTTTCTGTCGTAACCAGTGGGGATGAAAGGCGCGGAACCTGGCACCGCAACACCGAAGATTTACCTTATCCATGCACCACATTTTACGCGGCCTCTGTAGCCGAATTCGAAGCCCTTCGCGATCAACACGCACTGGGCCTGTCTTAAAATATATTAGGAATCAACTTATGAATTATACCTCAAATATGCTTAAAGGCTTCGGTACCTCCTCCCATATTCAGAATATGCATTATCGCGCAGCGCTAAAGGTGAATGACGCGATCGAAACGCATAAAGCACTGCTGGCCGACCGCACCCGCACCAAATCGGAGAAAGCGCCAATGTTGGCCAAACTGCAAAAGAAATTGGAAGCAGAGGCCCAGCGCGACATTCAGAATATTCTTAACAACCTTAACGCTCGCGCAGATGAGCTGGATAAGAAAGAAGCGGAAATTTTATCTTCAATGAGCATGACCGATGCCCTTTCTCTCACTGCGGCAATGAAAGGTATGGATGCCGGTGAAATGATTGCCGCCACGCGAGAATCGAAAGAGCTTGCCTTAGCAATGGCCATTGTACCTAGCGCATTATCTGGTTTTAGCAAAGACCAGGCGTTTAAGACGTTAATCGACGCCCACTATCCTGATATTAAAGCGGCAACTGATGAGATGGCCTCCGACTTCAGAGCGTATGAATCCTTACGTAATAACGTTGAAAACACCACTCGCGAAATTGGCTACGATGTGGATTTGAAAGCGCTGGAGAGCCGTTTTGATGAGAATAAGCTCGAAGTATCTCCAGCGCCAAAAACAATGGCAGAGCAAAATGCCGAACTGGCCCGTCTTGAGCGCTCCTCCGGCATCGAACCATCCATAAGCGAGTAACCAACCCAACAAGGCCTGACCAGCCGGGCCTTTAATTAATTAGGAGCCATTAGCATGAAAACTATTACCCTCACAGAAGACCAGGCGTCATTGTTAGCCAAACAGTTATTCCTACGTGTGCGCGCCAATAAGTTGGCAAGGGATTACTTCGCCGCAGAAGCCAGTCGTTACGAATATGTGTTCTTTAATCCGGTCGAAAGCAAGAGTATGCAGGAGATTGTTGGAGTCTATAACGCCCTCATTCACGATGACTTAGAAGTACTCCGTGATATGGACCGCCATTCCTGATGAAAAGGAGAAGTCGTTATTAGCCCCTCTACTGCCCGGTCCGACACCGGGCAACCTTACCACTAAACCCCGCCTCTTGCTTTTACTGCATCGACTTTTGACATGAATTCTTTGATAGAAACAATCGCAGTAGCCTTACCACCAGGAATATGCTCAGCTGAGAAATATATGTCTTGGTTACCCTGACCAGTATGTATGCGAAGACGACAGTTTTTAGACGCAACCATTTTCTGCAATACTTCGTATGGTATTACAATAGTATTTTTGCTGGATGTATAAATTGTTTTAGAAACCGTATTGTACCCGCTGCTATTTAAGCTGGTTGATTCATTGGCCTTGTAGCTGGAAATATTGCCGTCAATATTAATATCCAGAGCCGTCAGGCTTAAATAGGCTGAAGAGCCATTTGAAATATTTGAACTATAAGAAAGCACAAGCCCTACTTCGTTCGGCATAGCGCTAGACCAAATCGCTCCTAACTGGATTGGCGTTCCCCAAGCACTGTTTGGGTCATAGAGGGAGTTTGGGGACACATCGATAACTGTTGAGTTGTCAAAGGCAGAGGTTTGTTGAGATACGACCCCCATTCCCGCCAGCTTATCCATAGCGGTACAACCGGTCAAAACCAGCAGCACCAACATTAATGCACTCTTTTTCATATTCATTCCTAATGTTGTAATTTTTCCCGTACCAGAAAACATGATACTAACCACCATAAGATCTTACGTAAATGCCAATCCTCAGCCTACGTATACAGTTGCCCGTCTTAGGCGTCATTTTTGCCTAGGAAATTCCCACTATTCGTGGGTTGAAACCAGATGCTAGTGCTGCAAAACATTACCCCCATCCAAAATCGCATGGTTTCCACAGGTAAAACAGGTGCACAGGTGGGGGTAACATATCAACCGCCTGTCTTTAATAGGGGGATACATAAGCAAAAATGTAACTAAATATTACATATATTTTTCCATTTAATAGACAGGCAGATTTTCATTCGTGGGTTTTGCTGTGGGTTTAAACGTAAAAACAACTTAAATTAAAATATCAAAAATTTATACATATCAATTAATTACACAGAATTAAGAGCATAATCCTTCGTTTTGCGAGCCGCCTTCCAGAGCCTCTCTTGCCACCCGATCGGCAAAGCAGTATCTTCTTGCCGCGCCTGCAAAATCAGGCGTCAGGATTAGCCTCCTGCCAGACTTCTTCGGTGACACAAGTATTTTTGTGTCGCGCGCTTAGCTACACTCCAAGGGTGGGCCGAGCGGGGGCGTCGCAAGACGCACCGGTATCCGAAGAGGCCGGTAAGGCTAACCCTGCTCGGTTCCGCCACCAGCGAGATTAGCCTCTCCAGTGGTGGATAAAAACTACTCTTTGGAGGCGGTCATATGACTACTACCCCTGGCTTTTCTCACTCTTTATTCACTACCCCATTCGATCACACTACCGATTTCACCGAACTGGCGGACAACTGCGAGCGATTCGTAGACGTGCTGGTTGAATGTGAAGATCCGGCACAAAAGATGGCGCTATGCGGACGGCTTTCCGCCTGCCTCGCCCTGCTCCAGCCAACGCTGCTTGAGCCTGTTCCTGAACATGTAAAAGCAAGCCTGACGGTGGATGACCTGCCGCTTGACGTGCCACTCTTCGAGCCGGAAAGCGATCAGCTTGGGCAATATTGCCAGCTGTTAACGCAGCTGCTGCTGAGCCGTACTTTGTCGGCGCGTGATGAGAGAATTGCGGGAGATTTATTGCAGGATCTTGTGGCGTTTTACAGCGGTACGCTGAAAGCGCCACGCTGGCTGCGAACTAATGAGGGTGTCGTGCAGTTGTAAATCCAACCTCTGCGGTCTGATGCCCTCACCCCGGACCGTACACCCACAGGGAGAGGGAGCAAACACTAAAAACGACAATCTAAGATTGTCGTTTTACTTTTACCCTGTAGTTAGCTCAGCAGCGTAAACGCAATCATCCCGACAATCGCACCCGTAGTGCCGAGGATGGTTTCCATCAGCGTCCAGGTTTTCAGGGTTTGCGCTTCGGTGGCTCCGGTAAATTTACCGAACAGCCAGAAACCAGCGTCGTTCACGTGGGACACCACAATCGAGCCACCTGCAATACAGATAGACAGCGCCGCCATCTGCGCACCGGAGTAGTTCAGCTGTTCAATCACCGGCATCACCAGACCCACGGCGGTTAAACAGGCTACGGTTGCGGAACCCTGAATGATACGCACCGCGGCCGCCAGCACGAAGCAGGTCACTGCAATCGGCAGGCCCATACCTGTCAGCGCTTCGCCCAGAGCCGGGCCCACGCCAGAATCCACCAGCACCTGCTTGAACACACCACCCGCACCGATCACCAGCAGAATGATGCCCGCAGGCTGCAGCGCGTGACCGCAGATCTCCATCACCCTGTCTTTCGGCATACCCTGACGCATCGCCAGGCCATAAATGGCGACCAGACACGCCACCAGGATCGCAGTGAATGGATGGCCGATAAACTCAAACCATTCATACGCGGTAGACCCTACCGGCACGAAACGCGCGGCGATGGTTTTCAGACCCACCAGCACCAGCGGCAGCAGGATCAACGACAGGCTGAAACCGAAGGACGGCATTTTACCTTCGCCCAGATGCGGCTCAGTAACGTCATCCGGAATGTGCAGCTCAACGTAGCGGCTGATAAAATTGCCCCACAGCGGACCGGCAATAATCATGCCCGGGATCGCCGCACACAGGCCAATCAGGATCATCCAGCCAAAGTCAGCGTGCATCTGCGACGCCAGCAGCATCGGGGCAGGCCCCGGCAGCAGGAACGCTGCGGCAGCGGCCACACCCGCAAACAGCGGAATGACCAGCTTCACCAGGTTGGTACCGGTATGACGTGCCATTGAGAACGCCACGCTAATCAGCAGCACCACCGCCACCTCAAAGAACAGCGGTAACGCACAAATCAGACCGGCCAGGCCAATCGCGTAGTGTGCGCGGCTGTGCCCGAACGATTTCAACATCCTGACGGCAATCTGATCGACTGCGCCCGTCTCATGCAAAATCTTGCCAAACATCGCGCCCAGCGCGACCACAATCGCCAGGAAACCCAGCGTGCCGCCCATCCCTTTTTCCATCGTCGCTGCGATTTTATCGAGCGGCATACCGGAAAAGAGACCTGCACCAATAGAAACCACCATCAAAGCAACGAAAGCATGCATACGCGCCTTCATCACTAAAAACAGCAGCAGCAACACAGAACCCACTGCTGTTAAAACAAGCGTTAATGTACTCACAACTTACTGCCTTTTAGTAATAACCCCGATGGTGCTGGCAACAACACCTTCCAGTGACTGATCGATATCAACCACTAAAACATCTTTCTCATCCGCACCCGGCTCCTGCAGCGCGTCGAACTGCGTCACCAGCATCTGGGTTTTGAAGAAGTGCCCTTTACGCGCCTTCAGGCGGCTTTCAATCACCCCGAAATCCCCTTTCAGGTAGATGAAAGAGAGGTTCGGATTACCGTCACGCAGCAGGTCGCGGTAGGTTTTTTTCAGCGCGGAACACACAATCAAAGAGACTTCGTTGGTGCGCTGCATCGCAAAGGCAGCATCGTTCAGCGCCTGCAACCACGGTTTGCGGTCGTCGTCGTTCAGCGGCTCGCCTGCGGCCATTTTCATGATGTTGCTGCGTGGATGGAGGAAGTCGCCATCAAGAAACGCGGCATGGAGTTGATGCGCCACTTCGCTTGCTACGGCAGATTTACCGCTACCGGAAACGCCCATCAGGACGTAAACGTGGTGATCATGATTAGTCGTGCTCAAAGGGTGTCCCTCAGTCAATTGTTACGGGTAACAGTTATCGGTAACATTGTCCTGCCGGGGCAAAAGAGAAGCAATATCCAAACGTGCGTGAAGTGAATAACTGTGAGCTACTTCAAATTTGTCAGCTCAAATAGATCCACCCGGTGACAAGGTGAAACCTAAATCTAACATTTTGGGGGTAACCACCTCACCACGAATGCGCGCCAGCAGGCGTTCTGCACCAATGCGGCCCATGCGTTCACGCGGTGTCAGGACGCTCGCCAGACGCGGTTCCATCACCTGGCCGATGTCATGACCGTGGAAACCGGCAATCGCCATATCGTCCGGGATCTTCAGCCCCAGACGCTGGCATTCGAACGCCGCACCAACCGCAAGGTCATCGTTGGTACAGAAAATACCGTCCAGTTGCGGGTACTCACGTCGTGCCTGGCGCATCAGTTCAATCCCCGACGTATAGGAGGACGATTGCTCCACCATTACGCTGTACGGGGTTAAATTCGCGTCGAGCATCGCCTGCTCGTATCCTTTCTGTTTGATGATAGTACGCTCATCCAGACGCGCCCCCAGGTAAGCCACATGGCGATGGCCGCGCGCGATGATCGCTGCCGTCATCTGGCGCGCCGCTTCGAAGTTATCAAAGCCAACGGCAATATCGAGGCACGGCGACTGGCTGTCCATCAGCTCCACCACCGGGATCCCTGCCACTTCAATCATCTTCAGCGTGCGTGGGGTGTGAGTACGTTCGGTTAAAATCAGGCCGTCGATGTTCCAGGAAAGCATCGATTCAAGACGTTCTTCTTCCAGTTCCGGCTTGTACCCGTAGTGAGCGAGCATGGTCTGGTAACCAAAGGCATCCGTCACGCTTTCAATACCGCGTAACACTTCGGCGAAAACCTGGTTGGTTAAGGAAGGCAGGAGGACGCCCACCGCACGGCTGGTCGCATTGGAGAGTATATCGGGTGCGCGGTTGGGGATATAACCCAGTTCATCAAGGGCTGCAGCAATCTTGCCACGCAACGCCACGGAAACCTGTTCCGGGTTACGTAAAAAACGGCTGACCGTCATTTTGGTCACACCAACGCGATCGGCGACATCCTGAAGTACGGGGCGTTTCTTTTTCATCGTCCTGAGAAATCTTGAGTGAGAGATTTGCTCAGTTTATCACGGACAAAGCTCAACCTTCCCCGTTTAAAGGGAAGGTTGAGCAATTATTTATACCGGAGGTAAATCAAACAGCAGAATTTCGCTTTCGCTGTCGGCATGTACAGACAGTGCCTGCTCATCCCAGATAGCCAGACCATCGCTGGTGGTGGCTTTGGTACCATTAATGGTCACTTCGCCTTTCACCACCTGGATCCACACGCGGCGGTTGGCGGCAATCTGATGCACAGACTGTTCATCTTTCGCCAGTGCCCAGCGATACAGCTCCATATCCTGATGCACTTTCAGGGAGCCTTCACGCGCATCCGGGGACAGTACCAGCTGTTTACCCTGCTCGGCGTCGAAGCGACGCTGTTCGTAGCGCGGCGTGATGCCGGTTTCTTCCGGAATGATCCAGATTTGATACAGACGCAGACGGTCAGTTTTGCTTGGGTTGTACTCAGAGTGACGCACCCCGGTACCTGCGCTCATAATCTGGAACTCACCCGCCGGAACCTGCTCTTTGTTGCCCATGCTGTCCTGGTGCTCAACCGCCCCTTCCAGCACATAGGTCAGGATTTCCATGTCTTTGTGCGGGTGGGTACCGAAGCCCTGGCCTGCATCAATCACGTCGTCGTTAATCACGCGCAGTGCAGAGAAGCCCATGAAGTTCGGGTCATAATAGTCAGCAAACGAGAATGAATGCCATGAGTCCAGCCAGCCATGATTCGCGTGACCACGTTCGTTTGCTTTGCGTAAGTAGATCATTGTTTTCACCCTCAGTTCGTTTCGATGGACTAAGTGTGGACGCAAACCGCCTGGGATCATAGAGGGTGAAAATTGACTCCTCTGTTCAAAAATTGTGAACAAGTACAGAGGAGCTATATTTGCTTATTTTGCGAGGGTTACCGTGGCAGGAGAAGCCTGAGCAAAAGCCCGTTCAAGGATTTCGAGGTTAGTCAGAACGTCAGATTCCTTGACGTAATTCGGCGCACCGTTGCTGATCGTCTCAAACAGTGCATCATAGACGCGACCATAGTCACCCGTTTCAGGTTTCAACTCTTCCCTGACCGTCACGCCTGCGTCATTCACATACTCCAGCACGCCCACCGAATCATCCGCCGCAAAGCCCGGTTCACCTGGCATAATATTGGCCTTCAGGCTGGTTTCCTGCTGGTCGATGCCGTACCTGATAAACGAGCCTCTGGTACCGTGAACGATAAATTTCGGGTAGTCGATTTTCACCAGATGGCTGGTTTTAACGATAGCTTTCAGGTCGCCGTAAAACAGCTGTGCTTCAAAGGTATCGTCCGGGTTAGCGTTATCGCGCAGGCTGCGGATGTCATACGCCACATGGTCCGGGCGACCAAACAGAGAGATAATTTGATCCATGGTGTGTACACCCAGACCATAAAATGCACCGTCCTGCGGCAGGCCGGGTTTGGTTTCCGCCACCGGGCGGAAGTAATCGAAATGGCTTTCAATCTCAACGATATCGCCGAGCTTACCGCTCTCAATGGCCTTTTTCGCCGTCAGGAAGCAGCTGTCAAAACGGCGATTCTGGTATGGCGTAACGGTCAGCCCTTTGCTTTTCGCCAGCGCAAACAGGGTTTTCGCTTCGGCAAGCGTTGGGGTAAACGGTTTTTCCACCAGCACGTTTTTGCCTGCTTCGAGCGCACGTTTGGCGTAGTCAAAATGGCTGTCGGCGTGGGTACAAACGATCATCAGCTGTACCTGTGGATCGTTTAAAACCTCATCAAGATCGCTGGTGAAATGAATATGAGAGTACTGCGGAGATTGCTCTTCTGGCTTCGCGCTGCGCCGGTAAATGTGGGCAACGTGCCAGCGGTCTTTACGGTGGAGAACATACGGAAGATGGTAACGCATGGTGCTTTTACCAAATCCGATAAATGCACAGTTCAGGGTCATGGCTCAGTCCTTTTTAAGGTTACTGTGAGATACAGTAGCGCAAGTTTTGCCCTCACCCCACCCCTCTCCCACAGGGAGAGGGAGAAAAACAGGCAAAAAAAAGCCAGCTAGAAGCTGGCTAAAGTAATACTGGAAGCAATGTGAGCAATGTCGTGCTTTCAGGTTCCCGTAGAGGTCTTCCTGAACGCGAAGCAATAATAATCATTCTCATTCGCACTTGTCCAATCTTTTTTGCAAAAAATAGCAGTTGACGCAATTTTTAAAGTCATTGATGTTGGAAGGGACGTTTAACTGACTGAGGATGAAGGAATGAGTGAGATAGTGATACGCCACGCTGAACCAAAAGATTACGATGCCATTCGTCAGATCCATTCCCAGCCGGAGGTGTACCACAACACGCTACAGGTTCCTCATCCTTCAATGGAAATGTGGCAAATGCGGCTAGGCGACCAGCCGGGTATTAAGCAGCTGGTTGCCTGCATTGACGATATCGTGGTCGGGCATCTCACTATTGATGTCGCCCAGCGCCCGCGCCGTAGCCACGTCGCCGATTTCGGTATCTGCGTTGATGCACAGTGGCAAAACCGTGGCGTCGCCAGCGCACTGATACGCACCATGATTGATATGTGCGACAACTGGCTGCGCGTCGACCGTATTGAGCTGACGGTGTTTGTGGATAACGAACCGGCGATTGCGGTCTACAAGAAACACGGGTTTGAGATTGAAGGCACTGGCAAGCGCTACGGGCTGCGCAACGGCGAGTATGTGGACGCGTATTATATGGCGAGAATGAAGTAGTTCATTTCCCCTCTCCCCTATGGGGAGAGGGGAACAATCAGTACCCCGCCGTCAAATCATCCACCGAACGCGGGTCCGATGCCCCAAACAGCGCTCCGTCCGGCCCGACCATAATGCTCTGGGTACTGCCCATCGCCTCTTTCACCGCCACTTTCTGTCCGCGCTGCTCCAGCAGTTTGATCGTGTCCGGGCTAAAGCCTTTCTCGACGCGCAGTTCATCCGGCAGCCACTGATGGTGGAAGCGTGGAGCATTGGTCGCTTCGGCGACGTTCATCCCAAAATCAATGCTGTTCACCACCATCTGCAGCACGGTGGTAATGATACGGCTACCGCCAGGGCTGCCGGTCACCAGCCAGGTTTTACCGTCTTTCACCACAATGGTTGGCGACATCGACGACAGCGGCCGTTTCTTCGGCCCGACGGCGTTAGCATCACCGCCTACCAGTCCGTAGACGTTTGGCACGCCCGGTTTGGCGGAGAAGTCGTCCATCTCGTTGTTCATCAGAATGCCGCTGTTGCCCGCCACAATCCCGGTACCAAAGGTAGTGTTGAGCGTGTAGGTCACCGCTACCGCATTACCGTCTTTATCCACCACCGAGAAGTGGGTGGTCTGGTTGCTTTCGTACGGGGCCAGCTTGCCTGGGCGGATCTCACTGGACGGTTTAGCCTTGTTGATGTCGATCTGATCGGCAATGGATTTGGCGTAGGCTTTATTGGTTAACGCCTGCCACGGTACCTTCACAAAGTCCGGGTCACCGAGGTATTCCGAGCGGTCAGCGTAGGCATGCTTTTCCGCCTCCGCCATCACCTGCATGGCATCCGCACTGCCAAAGCCAAACTTGTGCATATCGAAGTTTTCAAGGATGTTGAGGATCTGCACGATATGAATGCCCCCGGAGGACGGTGGCGGCATGGAGTAAACCTGATACCCGCGATACTCCCCGCTGATGGGGGTGCGCTCTACCGCCTTGTACTCCGCCAGATCCACTTTGGTGATAAGCCCGCCGTTCTTTTTCATTTCGTCGGCAATCTGGTCGGCAATCGCCCCTTTGTAGAAAGCATCCGGGCCGTGCTCCGCTATCAGCTCAAGGCTTTTCGCGAGGTTCTTTTGCACCAGTTGGTCACCCTTCTTCAGCGGCTCGCCGTTTTTCCAGAAGATCGCTTTACTGTTTTCATGCTGAGGGATGACTTCGCTGCCGTAGGTTTTGAGATCGTCCGCCAGCGCGTCATTCACCACAAAACCGTCGCGCGCCAGCTTAATTGCAGGCTGCACCACTTTGTTCAGCGGCATCGTGCCGTATTTTTCCAGCGCCAGCGAGAAGCCCGCAACGGTGCCCGGCGTACCGGAGGCAAGATGCGAGGTCAGGGATTTTTTACTGTCCGGGTTGCCCTGAGCGTCAAGGAACATATCCCGGGAGGCCTGATTGGGTGCCATTTCACGGAAATCGATAGCCGTGGTTTTCCCGTCTTTGGTTCGCAGCATCATAAAACCACCACCGCCCAGGTTACCCGCCTGCGGGTGTGTTACCGCCAGCGCATATCCCACCGCAACGGCGGCATCTACCGCGTTACCCCCCTGCTTAAGAATATCGACACCGACTTTCGTTGCCAGCGCGTCCACCGACGCCACCATGCCATGTGTCGCCCGCACGGGATGAAAAACATCTTCTTCCACGCCGTAGGACACTGGTGGAGCCGCAGGCGGGTTGGCCGCCACGCTAAATGTGCCGCCTGCCATCAGTGCGGCGATCGCTACCCAGCGCAAAAACGTTGGTTTCATCATTATTGTTCTCCAGGTGAAGGGATCCATATTCCCCGGTTAAGCCTGGTTCACAACTCCTAAAAAATCATCGTTATGCCGGATTCAGGGTAAACTTAAGAAAAGCCTCAGAAGGAGGAGACAACCGTGAAACAGCTTTTGATCATTGCAGCACTGATACCCTTTACCGCGCTCGCACAGCCCCTGAATACCCTGAATAACCCGAACCAGCAGGGTTATGTCATTCCCAGCCAGCAGCGTATGCAAACGGAGATGATGAGCCAACAGCAGCAGCAAAAAGGGATGCTGAACCAGCAGCTGAAAATGCAGACCCAGATGCAGCAGCAGGGCCTGCAAAACCAGATGGATGCCAATACCCAGCGCATTCAGCAGGGCCAGGTACGTGAGCAGCCGTTGCCAAACCATAACGGCGGCATGTTAGGCGGGGGAACAACCCAAAGTAGCGGTCAGCAGCATATGCTGCCGCCGCAGTCGAATGGCAGTATGCTTAATCCACAGAACTAAAATTCGGGCCAATCAGATCAATTGCATCGGTACAGATGCAGTCCACTCCCCAGCGCAGCAGCTCAGCCGCACGCTGGGGTTTGTTGACGGTGTAAACCAGAATATGCAGACCCGCCGCTTTCAACATCTTCACCCGTGCTTCATCCAGCAGCGAGTGGTTCAGGTGGATAGACACACAGGCTAAGCGGGACGTCAGCTCGCGCCAGTCTTCACGCCATTCGTCCAGCAGCAGCCCGCGCGGCAGCTCCGGCACAGCAGCCTGCGCCGCTTCCAGTGCGTCAATTTCAAACGACGACAGCAGCGGTGCGGTCATTCCTTCCCACAGCTCACGAGCAGCCAGCGCAACCGCTTTGCCCGTCAGTGGCCCGGTGCCCGTGGTCGGTTTGATTTCGATGTTAGCCATCATCCCGTGTTGACGACAGCGGTCTGCTACGTTCGCCAGCAGCGGCAGCGGTTCGCCCTTGAATTCGCCGCTGTACCAGCTTCCGGCATCCACGTTC